>DATNMW010000362.1:0-9395 GCA_035602155.1 Bryobacteraceae bacterium
AGTTCATTAATTAAGGGGCCGTCCTTGGTGGCAGCAACGGACTCGATAACCACGGCGGCAGATTCCGGCACGATCACGGTGGCCTGATCGATGGTCTCCGACACGTCCATCTGCAAGACCTTGCCGTGCGGTGCGCCATGCTTCGAAACCAGATAGATATCCTTCTTATAACCAAACGCAATCTGCTTCACTTCGTCGCCGGCGCCGGCAAGCTGGCGCCAGGGGCGGCCGGGCGCCAGCAGCCAGTACTCATGATCGCCGCCATCGCCGAAGGCTACGCTGATCCCCATATACCGGCCGTCGCTCGAAGCCGCGAATGAAAGTTCCGCAATCCGGGGAAAGTCTTTGCCGATTGTATAAGTGTCGTTCTCGGGCTTGTCGCCCAACTTATGAAAGTAGACTTGCTGGTAGAAATGCATGTCGGCCGCCGCGCGCTCGCCATCGCGCGGATAGCGCGTGTAATAGAAACCTGAGCTATCCGTATTCCAGACCACGCCGCCGCCCGCCGTGGCATAGTTCACGCGCGCGATGACGTCCGGAAGCGGCTGCCCGGTGGCGGTGTCGTATACGTGTACGTCGCCGCTTTCGCTGCCGCCGCTGGAGAGCGACGCCGCCAGGTAGCGGCCATCCACCGAGGGCACCGCAAAGTCGATTTCGGTCAGATGTTTGGCATCGATGGCATCCGGGTCGAGGATCGTGCGCTCGGATGCGAGATCGTCGAGCGATGCCAGCGTGACCACGATCTGATGCTGATGTTGCGGATCGCTCTTCATGGCGAAGATTTTGCCGCCGCGGCGCTCGATGGGGAAGTAGCGCGCCTTGGCCGGCTGGAAGATGTGGCGGAGTTCGCGCGAGAGGGCGTCGCGATTTGGAAGCGCATCGAGAACGGCGCGGGCGGCGGCGTTCTGTGCGTCCGCCCACTGTTTTACAGCCGGATCGCGGAAGTCTTCGAGCCATCGGTAATCGTCCGTCACTGTCACTTTGTCGTAAGTGTCGGTGACCGGTTTCTTGGGAGTCGGCGGGGGCGCGGTCTGCGCCGGCAGCCAGGAAGCGGCAAGAGTCAGGATGAGGCCAAATCGGAACATGCAGCCAATGTACCACCGTCGATACAGAGGGAGTGGAGAATCACCGAACCGAAGAGAAAACATCCCGCCAATTGACTAGCCAGTTCTTCGCGTTACCCAGTCCCAGCTTTTTCCACCAATCATCCATACCCGGTAGGTTCGCACCATTTATAGCATCCTCGCGGGTAAGTCCGGCAGGCGGCGAAACAAGCTGAGTGGCGCGATCGAACAACATGCCTCGCTCAGACGGTGGCAGGCGCCGAAACAGGCTTATCAAGCTCAAAATATCTTTGCTGCGCGATTCGGCTAGCACCACTTCCAGCGCCCGGACCCATGCCCGGCCGCATCAACGCCACCGCGCCCGCCGGTACGATGGCTTTACGATCGTCGAGTTGGAACTGCACCCATCCCGATGTGATACGCAACAATCCCGATCCTTTTTCGTCGGCCTGAACGGTAAACGCACAGCCCAAATCGATAGCCGTTGCGGACGGCGTATCCACGGAGAGCGTGCCGGGTGGCGCCCAAAGCCGCGCCGCGATCATTCCGCTTTGGAGCGCGATCCGGTGGCGGCCTGCGCGCGTCGCAATCAGCCACACCTTGGTATTCGGCTCGATTTCGATGGCTCCCATCAGCCCCAAGCGAAGCTTCGCGCGCGAAACCTTGTCCGTCTCAAGCAATCCGGCGACGCCAATCCGTCCGTTTGTCGATCAGCGGAGCGCCCGACAAAGTTACTACCTTCCAGTCGTGGCCGGGCGGAGTTGCCGGCGTGTTCCGGTCGTAGCCCTTTAGGAGCACAATGACACCACCGGAACTGTAGCCGCTTGTGCCCAAACCTGCCACCGAGGTACTTTGCACCCCCAAGGTGATGCTCCTGTCGGGCCGAAAGCCAGTGCTATTGATGGCACCGAACGCCGAGACACCTGGACTAGAATTGTTTCCGACGAAGAACAAGTTCAGGCGTTTGCACCGGTGGCGCAGCAGCCAGGTTGGCCGAAGATGTAGAACTCGTAACTGTTGCCCGCCTCCAATGGGATGGCGATGGCGGCCGGCGCGTCGGAATATTCCAAGTCTGGCCGCCGGAAGCGGCACCGCTGGAGTTTGTAGAAAACTGGACCGCACCCGTCAGCGTGACTTGCGAATACGCCGACCGGGACCATCATGAACGCAAGGAGAACCAGGGATGGCCACACATGGGGGGCGCGCGTCCTTGGAGGCTTTTTGAGACGCTGTGTCCGGAGTCATTGTTAGCTAGCTAGCGAGTGGGGCGGACCGCCTCGTCCGCGCGCCCCCCGGTTGCGCTCTTCAGCGGTACATCGCGGAGATCGCCGGCACCGGGCGATCATTGCATGCCGCCGCCCACGTCCATATCCAAATTCCACGAGCCCAACATCCTGGCGCGCTGGCTTCCCGCCGGCGCCGCCGTAAGAATCGGCTCCACGCCTGCAACTAAGGTGATGGCCGTCACTTGGCTGGGATCGGCGCCCTCCGTGCTCGACACGATGATCGCATCCCCAGGCTTTAAGTCCTCCAGCTTGATCGCGGGCATGCGCTCCAGCATTTGTTGCATGTCGCCGCCGCGGCCACCCCGCATACCGCCGGGACCGCCCGGTCCGCCTTGCCCACCGCTGGCCGGAGCGCCCGACTGACCGCCGGCCTGACCGCCCCCAGCAACTTGCGCACTCTGCGAGTTTCCGCCCGCTCCTCCGGCGCCGGCCGCGCCACCCGCGGCCCGCATAGCAATCATCTTCGCTACCGTCTCCGGCAGCTTACGTAAGGTCGAATCCGCATTCACACGTACCAACAACGGCTTCTTGGTGGCCAGGTCCATCACTTTCATGGTGTTCGCCGCCGGATCGATCATGGTCACCGTCGCCGCCACGTTGCGGAACGATCCGGAAACCAATTCTTCGGCCTCGTAATGAGTTCCGTCGTCGCTCTTAGTCCCCAAGGCCCGCACCTGGTCGCCCGGCTTGATATCCGCCAGCGTGCCCGGTTTGGCATCCGCGAATTTCACCGAATCCGGAGCGTACCGGCTTACCACTGTCTTCTCTCCGGCCACGATAATAAGCGGCTTGGTCCCTTCCGCGGTGCGGGTGTTGATGGTTACCGCGCCGGCCTTGGCATCCACCGCCGTAACCAGGCCGGTTACACCGCGCTTCCGCCATTCGGCTTGGTCCGCCTGCTGCTTCTTGGCGATGTCCGCCTTCGTCATGATCACCAGGGTGCTCGCCGCCAACGCAGCCTTATCGTCGGAAAGCTCGCCGCGCGCCAACACGCGGTCGCCCACGCCGATATCGTTGGCCGTGATGGGGGTGGCATTGGCGAAGTTCTTCTCGCCCGGTGGAAGCCGCAGCAGCCGTGCCCCGGCGTGCGGCGTGATCTTTACGGTCTTGCCATCGTCCGTGCGCAGCGTAATCTGGCCATTTGCCGGATCGATGGCCTGCACGGCCCCCAACAAGTTGGTGCGGACGGGCGGCTGCGCCGTCGCGATTCCAATGGCTAGCGACACTACCGCCGCGCAGCGTAAAACACTGATTTTCATTGCGATAGACTCCAAAATGTAAGACGCGGCAACGCGCGCCAAGGTTATCCGATGGCGGGAAAAATGCTGAAACGCAAGCCGGTTAGCCATCACCCAGCCAGCCGATACCCCAGTCCGTGCACCGTCAGTATCCACTGTGGCTGCCGCGAATCTTCCTCCAGCTTCTGCCGCAGCCATGCGATATGCACATCCACCGTCCGGCTCGCCGTCACGCCCCCATAACCCCAAACCTCGCTCAGTAACGTTTCGCGCGATACCGTGGTCCCCCGGTGCTCCGTCAGGTAGCGCAGCAATTGAAACTCTTTGGCGGATAGCGTCACCGGTTTGCCATGCCGCGTCACCTCGGTACGGCGCAGATCCAGCCGAATGGCTCCGAACTGGTACACTTCGCCGGCCGCGCCGAGCGCCGCAGGTCGCCGCAACAGCGCCTCCACGCGCGCCAGCAGTTCCATCATCTCGAACGGCTTAGCGAGGTAGTCGTCCGCGCCGAGCTTCAGCCCCACCACTTTATCCGCGGTTTGCCCGCGCGCCGTCAGCATCAGGACTGGCGTGGAGACGCCTCGCTGGCGCAAGTCGCGGCATACGTCCATGCCGTTCTTGCGCGGAAGCATGATGTCCAGGACGATCAGATCGAAAGCCCCGCCACAGGCCATGTCGAACCCGGTCTGGCCGTCCGCCGCCGATTCCACGCGATGCCCTTCGCCGCGCAACCGGTCGCCCAACGTCATCACCAAGCCGGGTTCGTCTTCCACTAAAAGGATGCGACGCTCCATTATGAAGCCATGAACATGAATATGACACCCTACGCCGGGTGCGGTAACGCTTCGGCGCCAACCGCCGCTCCGGCGGGCAGTTCCAGCGTGAACGTGCTCCCCCGCCCGCGCTCACTCGACACTTCCAGCCGCCCGCCCATGCCCTCGGCGATATCGCGCGCCAGGCTCAGCCCCAGGCCGGCGCCGTGGATCTGCGCCGCCTGCGCGGACTTGCCGCGATAGAAAGGCTCGAAAATGTGCGGCAGGTCTGCCGGATCGATTCCCTCTCCGCGATCCTCCACGCCGATGCGCACACGCGATCCGCCGTCCGCCCTGCTGGCGCGCACACGCACCCAGCGTTTTTCGCCTCCGTATTTCAATGCGTTCAAAATCAGGTTCTCCAGGCAGTGGGCCAGAGCCGCGGCATCCGCTTGCACGAGAGGCAGATCCGGATCGATTTCGCGCTCCACGCTGCAGCCTTCAGCTTCCGGCAGCGGCGCGATACTCGCCAGCACCCGGTTCACGGCTTCCGCCACCGGCACCGGTTCCGGATCGTAGCTCGCCCGTCGCGACTGCCCTGCCGCAAAGCGCAGGATATGTTCGATCATGCCGGCCAGCCTGCGTCCTTCGTTGCGGATCAGGGCGCCGTATTCCTTTACCTGGTCCTTGCCGCCCACGAAGCCCTCCGCGAGGTTGTCAGCCGCCGAACAAATCACCGCTACAGGCGTGCGCAGTTCGTGCGAAACTCCCGCCACGAACTCCATCTGCAGGCGCGCCAGCCGCCGCGCACGCTGGGTCGAGACGATGATCAGCGCCATGCTGACGGCGAGCAGGAACAGTACGCCAAAACTCAGCAGCAAATTGCGGCGGCGGTCGGCGGCCACCACGGATTCGAGCGAGCCTCCCTTGTGCCGCGCCAACAATTGCCACGGCTGCTCGGCTGCCGATGGCAGAATGAGCGCTCCGCGGTAGCGTCCCGGAATCGGCGCACCCCGCGTACGCGCGAAACCACCGCCGCCACCCCGGCCGGTTCTTCTTCCCGTGGCCGTGAAATCTCGCGGCAGACCCTCAATCACCCGGTTCTCTGCGGTCGTGGCCGGCACTAGCGCGGCCTGCGCGTCCGGTGGATTCAGGGATGCGGCCGTCAGTTGCGGATCGGAACGATATACAACTTTATTCTCCGGCGCGCCGCTCAGCACCCCGACGTTGTAAATGAATCCGTCCGGCCCGGCGAAATAGCGTTGGGCCAACTCCCCGAGCAGCCGGTCCAGCGCGGCTCGGCTCAACTCCACAATCGCGAACCCCAGCATGCTGGGTGGGGCCTGCCGTGTGCCCATCGGGCCCAGCGGCCCACTCCCCAGCCGCCGTCGCGGTCCGGAAAAATTGAAGATGGGACGGACCAGCGCCGGGATGCGCTCTTCCAGAGTCCAGGTTCCCCGCGCGAAAGGTCGCGGTTCGGGAGGCGCGCCCTCCGGGCCAAGTCCCGAAGTCTGCCGCGATTCCTCTTCCATCCCCGTCCGCAATCCGGCCAGCGACGACGGCCAGTCAACCGGTTCAAACTGGCCGTCCGGCTGGCGAAGCTGCAACAGCCGCGGAGCGTTACCGGCCGCGGGTGAGCCGGCCCGCCAAACGAACACATCGGACACCAGATCCGGGCGCGCGGCGGTTCGCAACCACGCCTGATAACGCTCCGCGTAGCTCGACCAAAAGTCGTCCGGCTCGGCCGCCGGGTCGCCGTGAAACGCCGTGGAAACCTGCGTCAGCTCTCGATAGAACTCCTGCCGGAATTGAGTGACGGACGTGTTCAGGCTGGCTTCGATGCGCGTGCGTTCGGCCCGGCTGATCTCCAGGCTCCAGCGGTACTGCAGCACGGCCAGCAACACCAGCACGGCCGCCAAGACCGCTACCAGGGCCATTCCGAGGGACGCCCGCTTGGCTGGAGAAGCCATACTCGCAGGATAGATGCTTGTGGGGCAGGTTGGCAACCTGCAGGCCGATTGTCAATCGGCCAAAAATCTCATCTGGCCGAATAGACGATCTCTCGATTGTGCACCGGAAGCAGCGCCCCAATCCCGGCGCCGATCAAAGCGCCCACGCCTCCGAGCACCGCGCCTATGGCTCCCCGGGAGAAGCAAGGGCCAAATTGGTCTTGCTTACAGCCGCCCAGCCCCGCGCCGATCGCGAATCCTCCTCCAAATCCCACAGCCGCGCCAAGGGCGGCCTTCTTGCCCCGTCCCCAGCCGCCTTTCCGGAACCGCTCTATTTTGAGCACGTCCTCTCTTCGCGCAGTCACCGTCCCGGCCGTCACTTGTTGCGGCGTCCAGCTCTGGAATACGCCATCAACCGGTCCCGTTTTCCCCGTCTTTAACGACAGGCGAATCCTATCGCCGGCTTGCAACTGTGCAACCGATTGCCAGTCGCGCCGATCCTGTCCCGCCGCCGCCGCGAGCGAGCATAATAACGCAAGTATTTGCAATGAACGCAATTCCGTATCCTCCGGATTACTGCGGAGCTTGCCGGATTGATCTGCTCAAGCGGGCGCGGCGTGCGCCCCACAAAGAACTGCAATCAGAACTCCGCGCCAAATAGATTTCAGGGTCATCCCCACCCTCTGCCATCTTCGTTCATTCCTAATGTGAACGAAGAACCCTAATTGTTACATCAGAGGGCCGAAGTACTCCAATAGTCCGCGTCGCAACTTCGCGTTCCGCGCCCAGTTGTCAGTTCATCAGCGGAGAAAGCTTGCCCCCAATTGGCGGGCTTCTGCGCCCCAATCGGCCATCCAATATGGTATGCTGTCTTCGTGGTTCCACAGCCCCAACTGGATGCCTCTTCCGCTAGCCCAATCTACAAGCAGATCTACACGCACTTTAGCGGCCTCATCCAATCGGGCCGATTGGCGCAAGGCGAGCGTCTCCCAGCCACTCGCGAATTGGCTGGTTCACTTGGCCTGAACCGCACCACCGTTGCCGCCGCCTACGAACTACTCGAGTCCGAAGGCCTCATCACCGGCCAAGTGGGCCGCGGCAGCTTCGTGAAGCAACATTCTGCAACCTCCAACCGCAATTTCGATTGGGCCCACCTCCTCGAACGCTCGTCCGCCAGCCCCCAGCCCCCAGCGTTCAGCCCACTCTCCCGCCAAGGCGTCAGCTTCGCCACATCCCGCCCCTCCGAGCAACTCTTCCCGCTGGACGCCCTTCGCGCAAGCTGCGAAGAGGTTATGGCCGCTCCCGATTTCGCCCACATCTTGCAACTCGGCTCCCCCAGCGGATACGAACCCCTCCGCCGCTACCTTCTTGACGCCGCCCGCGCCGAAAACCTGGCCGCGCCCGACGACGATCTCATCGTCACCAACGGCTGCCAACAGTCGCTTGACCTGCTCGGCCGTGTGCTCCTCCGCCCGGGCGATAAGGTGGTCGTCGAAGATCCCGTCTACCCCGGACTCAAGAGCCTCTTCCTGGCAGCAGGCGCGCAGCTTATCGGAGTTCCCGTCGGCCCGGACGGTGTGGAGATCGAGCGCCTACGATCTGCCCTCGACCGCGAACGGCCGCGCTTGATCGTCATCACTTCCAACTTCCAGAATCCGACGGGCGCGACCCTCCCCGTCGCCGCCCGCGCCGCACTTCTGGCCGCGGCCCAGAACGCCGGTGTGCCGTTGGTCGAAAACGATATCTATGGCGATCTGCGCTACAGCGGCGAGGATGTGCCGCCCATCAAGCAAGCCGCCGACGCCGGCCACGTCATCTTGCTCCGCAGTTTTTCGAAAATCACTTTCCCCGGCCTGCGCGTGGGGTGGGTGCTCGGCCCCCGCGCCCTCATCGCGCGCTTGGCGCAGTCCAAGCAACTCGCCGACCTGCATACCGATCAGCTTTCTCAAGCCGTGCTGCTACGCTTTGCCGAATCCGGACGCATGGCCGCTCATCGCACGCACATGCTGGAAGCCGGAGCGGAACGTTTGGCTGCGGTCCTGGCCTCCTGCGACCGATATCTGCCCGCCGGATCGCGCTTCACTCGTCCGTGCGGCGGCATGAATTTGTGGGTGCGGCTTCCCGAGCCGCTGGATGCCGGCGAACTGCTGGCTCGCGCGCACCGCGAAAGCGTCTCGTACCTGCCCGGCAGGTATTTCGCGGTATCGCGCTTCGATCCCGGCTCTCTGCGTCTGAGCTTCGCCGGTCTCACGCCGGACGAGATCCGCAAAGGACTGGCCACCCTAGGGGGGATTTTCAAGAGCGAGTTGGAGCGCTCATGGTCGCATGCCGCCATGGAGCCGGCTCCCGCAATGGTTTAACTGCTTGTGGGGCAGGTTGGCAACCTGCGGCCGATTATTAGTCGGCCCTCCGCTAAACCAACCACCACGTAAAGGAGAGTACCTATGTTCCTAGACGAAACGTTTCGAGTCAAACGCGGCTTAGCCGAAATGCTC
The DNA here is from genome assembly GCA_035602155.1 of Bryobacteraceae bacterium. Lineage (GTDB taxonomy): Bacteria > Acidobacteriota > Terriglobia > Bryobacterales > Bryobacteraceae > Bog-159. Next base: position 8,785 of record DATNMW010000362.1, read on the forward strand.
AAGGGCGGCGTGATCATGGATGTCACCAACGCCGAACAGGCCCTCATCTCCGAAAAAGCCGGCGCCGCCGCCGTCATGGCGCTGGAGCGGGTTCCATCCGATATCCGGCGCGATGGCGGAGTCGCGCGCATGGCGCCTATCAACAAGATCCGCGAGATCATGCAGACCGTCAGCATTCCCGTGATGGCTAAAGCCCGCATCGGCCATTTCATGGAAGCACGCATTCTCGACGAACTGGGTGTCGATTATATCGACGAGAGCGAAGTCCTCACTCCCGCCGATGAAGTACACCACATCGCCAAGCGCGATTTCAAAGTGCCATTCGTTTGCGGGGCCCGTAATTTGGGGGAGGCCTTGCGCCGCATCGCCGAGGGCGCGGCCATGATCCGCACCAAGGGCGAAGCCGGCTCCGGCAACATCGTCGAGGCGGTGCGCCATATGCGCACCATTCAGAAAGAGATTAAGGCGCTCACGGTGCTGGGTAAGGAAGAACTGGTGCATGCCTCCAAGGAATTGCAGGCGCCACTGGAGTTGGTCGAATGGGTCGCGGAACATGGCAAGCTGCCGGTGCCGAACTTCTCCGCCGGCGGCATCGCCACGCCCGCCGACGC
>DATNMW010000363.1:0-4774 GCA_035602155.1 Bryobacteraceae bacterium
TACCTGGGAGACAGAGAAATCCCACTCCGAGCGCCATCGAGACCGTCATTCTTCCGATTGTATCGCTTCGCTGAATGTGTGAAATATTACAAATCCGGCAATCCCCTGTAACCCCTCCTGAAAGACGGTCGTCTTCTCGGCAAATCCCCGTTACGATAAGCGGGCGCACTCACCCCTTTCACCCAAACGCGCCCGCTTTTTAAGGAAGGCGGCCAACCTTGGCCGCAGGCGCCCTTTCTTGGGTGGCCAGAGCCGGCTGTGGGCCGTACTTCCCTTCAAGATCATTCCTCGAACAATGATGTGCTGAGGTAGCGCTCGGCCGAATCGGGCAGTATCACGACGAACGTATGGCCCTTGAACTGCTCCTCATGGGCCAGCCGCAGGGCGGCCGCCATCGCGGCGCCACAGGAGATGCCGCACAGAATGCCTTCTTCGCGAGCCAGCCTGCGCGCCGTCTCCGTGGCCTCTTCATCGCTCACGGTTTCCACGCGGTCGACCATCGCCAGATCCAGCGTGTCCGGAATGAAGCCGGCCCCCAGGCCTTGGATCTTGGAAGGAGCCGCCCGCAGAGGCTCTTTCCTCAACGTCTGCGTGATCACCGGACAGCGCGCCGGCTCCACCCCTACGGATAGGATCTTCTTCCGCCGCGACTGCTTGATATAACGCGAAATGCCGGTGATGGTGCCCCCTGTGCCGATGCCGGCCACCAGCACGTCGATAGCCCCCGCGGTGTCGTTCCAAATCTCCGGCCCCGTGGTCTCGAAATGAATGCGCGGGTTGGCCGGGTTCTCGAATTGTTGCAGCAATACGTAATGATCCGGATCGGAGGACACCAGTTCCAGCGCCTTGGCGATGGACCCGGCCATGCCCTGCTCGCCGTCCGAAAGCAGAAGCCTGGCGCCCAGCGCCTGCAACACCTTGCGCCGTTCGATCGACATGGTTTCCGGCATTGTGAGCGTGATGGCGTAACCGCGCGCCGCCGCCACATAGGCCAGTGCGATCCCCGTGTTCCCGCTAGTCGGCTCGATGATCTCCTTGCCGGGTTTCAAAATCCCGCGCTGCTCCGCATCCCACACCATGGCCGACCCGATGCGGTCTTTCACCGAGCCGGCCGGGTTACGGCCTTCGATCTTGGCCAGTATGGTTACCGGTGCGCCATCGGCAATGCGATTGATGCGCACCAGGGGCGTACGCCCGATACTCAGTGAATTGTCCGCGTAGAACAAACTCTATATCTCCCAATTTGGAACGAACCTGGAATTGCGCTCGCCCCAGGCACGCCGCAATTCGGCGAAACTGGTGTGGTCCAAAACGTCGGAGACGGCCAGATCCACGCGGCTCCACATCTCGGCGAACGGAGACTCGCCCTTGCGCCGTGAGCGGGAACGGCCCGGTTGAGGACCCTCGACAAACCGCAACACTTCGCCGGCGGTCAGGGTCTCAGGGGGACGCACCAACAGGTAACCGCCTTCGGCTCCCCGCCGCGACTCCACAAAGCCGCCCTGCTTCAGACCCGCCAAAATCAATTCCAGGAATTTCTGCGGAATCTTCTGCCGCTTGGCGATCTCACCGATCTTGACCGGTGTTCCCGGCGGCTGCGACGCCAGATCGAATAGGGCTTGCAGCGCATATTCACCTTTCACGGAAATGGTCATCGCGGCTGGATGTGTGCGATCTCCTCTATCCAACTAGAGATTAGAGGAAACCTTGCGGCGAGTCAACCTGTCGCGGGGAATTTACTGTTGCCGCAATCGTGAAGGGGCGGCAGGAGGGACGCCAAAACAAATAACTGGATAGCCGCGTAGGTTTTGGAGAACCGAGCCGCTACGCGGCGTTCCCAGTCATTGATCTGTCGTGAAAACGAAGTTAGCTCGTCTTGGTGGTGTCTTTCGTCGCTTTCGCTTTCTTGGTGCTCTTGGCCTTCTTCTTGGTGGTCGTCTTGGTGGTGTCGGTGGAATCCTGGGCGAACATGGCGAAAGAACCCAGTGCGATGGACAGGCCCAACATCAGGCTCATCAATTTCTTCATTACGGTGTCTCCTTTTGATTCGACGGTTCTACGTCGTCTGCAACGTATCATAAACTGCGGCAGATGAACTGGCTCTTAAACTGTTATTAAAATCACTTCATTTCGGTAGACTGTTCTCCTCCACACGCCGGATTTCGGCGGTCACGACCTTCCACCAAATTAGGATATCCTTTATTTTCAGCATTTTGCAGCCAAAGACTCCGTCTTTCGTTCGAAACTGTTAGATTTGCCTTGCTACGATTAAATTGGCATGAGGAAACCGGAAATCGCCAAGCGTCTGGCCCGCCAGTCGGGGGTCTCCAACGCCGAGGCCGCCGACCAGTTGGATCGCATCGTCCATCGGATCCTTTCCAAACTCCGCCAAGGCAAGCCCGCCCCCTTCCCCGGGCTGGGCCTGTTCACCCCCGGCGCCCACCGGGCGTATCAATTCAAAAAGGAGGAACCCGGTGGCCAAGGACGAAAATGACAGCCCATCGAGTGAGCTATTGGCCCGGACGGTTCAGGAGTGCCTGACCGAAGGCGCCAGCGTGGAGATCGATGGACTGGGCACATTTATCCCCGACGCCCGGGATGGCTTTCTTTTCCAACCGCGCAACCGGCCCCAGGTCTTCATTGCATATGTCCAGGAAGATGCCGCCGCCGCCGAGCGGCTATTCGAAAGTCTCGAAACCTGCGGTTTCGATCCCTGGCTGGACCGCCGCAAACTGCTACCCGGCCAAAACTGGCCGCGCTCCATCGAAGAGGCGATCAGCACCTCGGATTTCTTCCTAGCCTGCTTTTCACGCCGGTCTGTTAAGAAAAAGGGAGGCTTCCAGGCGGAAATCCGGTTCGCTCTGGATTGCACGCAGCGTATTCCGCTGGACGAGATTTTCCTGATTCCGGCGCGCCTGGACGCTTGCGTCGTACCCTTTCGGATCCAGAACGAGACCCAATACATCGATCTGTTTCCCGATTGGGATCGCGGCTTCCGCCGCATGGTGACAGCTATGCGGCGCCAATGGAACCGCCGCACGGCCGCCTGACTGCATCCGGCTCACCGCTTTGTTCGTTCCCAAAAAATAGGGAGGCGATAGGGAGTACGGTGGGCGCACCTTCCCACTTGAGCCACGCCATCTGCTTACTGAATGTTGAAATAAGTCGACATATACAGGTAACGATCGTCCTATAAAACTCACTAAGCAACGGGGACTATGTCCCACAAAGGAGCAAATCATGAGTACAGCCAATTTGAACGTTTGGATCACCAAAATTGGCGATCCATGTCACATCACTGACTTGCCGTATTTCGTCACCGTTGTCGACTGCGCGGGGAACGTCCTGGAATGGTGCGGCAAGACATACAGTTTCATCCCTGCAAAATGCGGACACCTGGAGATCGAGATTCCGCCGGGCGTATACGCGGTCTTCGCCGGCCAAGACCCGCAAGGAAAAGGCGTCGGAGCCTTCGGCAATTGGCTCACCTGCGTCCAGGTAGTCCGGGCAAACTGCGGAGACCACGTCTGTGTAACCTTATTCGCTCCCAGCTTGCACTTGTGCGGCAGTTGGTTCGGCTATGCGCTCTTGGCACAACCGTTGGCCGGCATCGAACCTGGGATCGTGAAGGGCGCGGTGACGGCAGTCCAGGCGCTCCTCGATAAGATCCCCGTCGATCCATTCACCGCGAATACGCTCGCGCTTTTGCCGCCGCCCACGCAGGCGCCACCGCGCACCAAAGGGTGATGGCGCACATTCGTTCAGGGCTATGGAACGGAGCGCAATTCTGGCGCTCGTTCATCCCTGGCGATTCCGTATTTGCCCGCCCAACCTGCCAGGTCTTGGCGCGGCTTCGTCCACCTGGAACCACCTGCGCCGTAACCGGACATCCGCCCAGCGCGTCTATCTTCCGGATATTCCCACAACCCGCGTGGCGGGCGTATGCCACTCACGCTAGACTGGAAGCAAGATGACCATGGACGACTGTTTGGACCGTCACAACGCGCTTAGCCACGCCGTCGAGGCCCACCGAACCCCGCCTAGCGGACCTGTAAACCTTGACGCCGCGGTGAGCGCCTGATTGACAGGCTATCGGGGTAACAATCGGGGTAACAATATGTCTCTTCTTCGTTCCTCTTGGCTTGGTTTCCTTCTGGTCCTGACGCAGGCCCTCGTGCCCGCGCAGGGTCAATATCCGCCAGGCCAGTATCCCCCGGGACAATATCCTGGCGGTACCGGCGGTGTCGGCATTCCCCTCCCGCGCCGTCACAAGAAGGAAGAGCAGGCCCAACTGCAGAGCACCTCGGGCATGCTGCGCCGCATTCTCAAGGACCAGGTCGTGTTGGAGGCGGACGACCACCGCATTCTGAATTTCAAACGCACCGACGCCACGCATTTCCTGAAGATGGGCAACGCCATGAAGCCGGCGGACTTGAAGCCCGGCGATCTCATAGAGGTCGAGTCCACTGAGGACGATGAGGGCTTCCTGACTGCCGTCAACGTCATGTGGCAGCAGGATGGCAGCGCTTGGGATCGCAAGCACGCCGCCGAGCCGGTGGAGACCTCGCTCGCCAAGAGTTCCCATCAGACCGATAGCGCCAAAGGCGATACAAAAGACAGCGGCAAAGAGGGCGATGCGCCGGCGCCCGCGCAGCCCTCAGCCAAACCCGCCACCGAGGCCGCGGCGCCCGCCGACGATCCGAATCCAGCCGATCTCAACGCTCCGGCGAAGGACCAGGTGAAGTCCGCGCAAATCGACCCGGACGATCAGGGC
>DATNMW010000364.1:0-19504 GCA_035602155.1 Bryobacteraceae bacterium
TTTCCAACCATCTCGGCAATCAACGGCTTCTCCAGTCTGCCACCACCGCTCCAGCCGACATCGCTTTCGAGCGAGCCCACTACCTTCACCGGGGCCGAGCTGGTAAGCCTGATCCCGGCTTTCTATGCCGGCGCCCAAGCGGAACTGGGACCTCCGGGCAATACCAGCCTCGCGGTTCGGAACATCAACGTGTTCAAGACCGGCGAGGAGTTGCTGGCCCATAACTTCCGGGCGCCCTATTCCGAGCATGTCAGCATCGGAGTCCAGCGGGAGGTGCGCACCGACCTCGTAGTCACGGCCGATTTCGTGTACCGGCTATACCTGCACCAGATCATTCGCGATACCGATCTCAACCATTTTTACAGCAAGGAAGGTCCCGTCATTCCGGCTTGCACCAGTTCGGCCGAGGCCCTCGATCCGCTGGCGGAGTGCTCGACCGGCGTGATTCAGGGCATTATCAGCGGCGCCCGGTCCAACTACAAGGGACTCCTGCTGAAAGCCAACAAGCGTTTTTCGCACCGCACCAGCGGGCAGTTGTCGTACGCATACTCCGACCAAACCGGCTACAACGGCCTGGTGGACGACAGTGACTGGTTCGCTTCCGTGGGCCCCCAGGCCGGCCATCAGATCCTGACTGGATCGTTGACGGTCAGCTTGCCCTGGGGCATCATGCTTTCGGGCATCACCTCTTTCCAGAGCGTGGGACCTATCGAACCGACCCTTCCGGGAGTGGACCTGAACGGCAACGGCGCCGTCGAAGCTGGAGAAACCGGCGGGTCGCCGCTGCCGGGCATCGGCTACAACCAGCTTGGCGTCAATGTGGGAAAGGCCGCCTTGATTCAGGCGGTGAATCAGTTCAACCAAACCTATGCCGGGACGACCACCACCACGGGCACGATCGCCCCCATTGTGTTGCCATCGAACTGGTCGTTGCCGCGCAGCTTTAACTCCCAGGATATCCGCGTGACCAAAGTGATCAACTTGGGAACTGAGCGCGCCAAGCTGTCGCTGATCGGCGAGTGTTTCAATGTCTTCAATATCGCCAACTTGGGCGGGTACAGCTACAACCTGCCTACGAACGCCGCCCAAGCCGCGGGATTCGGAGTGCCGACCAGCGCCAGTTCGAACGTTTTCGGTTCAGGCGGTCCGCGCGCGTTCCAGTTCGCCGCCAAGTTCAATTTCTAGGCACTTGTTGGGGCAGACCATCGTCTTTCGTTGTCTGCCTCCTTCGCCGAGCGCTGGCAGCCGACATAAATCGGTAGTCTGCCCCAGCTAAGGACCCTTAAGTGAGCAGTATGGATCTTAGCGGTCGATGCCCAGCACCAGGATCGTAGAGGTGCCGTGCGCCAGTACGCGGCCGTCCTGCGCAAGCAGCCTCGCTTCGGCAGAGACGATCTGCCGCCCTCGGTACACGACCCGGGCCTCCGCGCGTACATGGCCGGTTTCCATTGAGATGGGCCGCGAGAAGTTCCCTTTTGTCTCGATGGTGGTGTAGTTCACGCCCGCCGGTAGCAACGAGCCGGCGGCGCATGCGGCCGCGCTATCGATTAGCGTGAGCGCCCAGCCGCCGTGGACCGCACCCATCGGGTTGAGGAGGTGCGGACCCGGGTCGCCCTCGAACGCGGCGAAACCATCGCCCACCTCCACGAGGCGGAACGACAAGGTCCGCGAAATCGGCGGCTGAGGCAGGCGGCCGTCGACGATGGCTTGCAGCAGTTCCTTGCCGCTCATGCCTTCAGTTTCTTGGGGACTGGCCAAGCCAAAGTTCGTCATAATTTGCGCCGTCCGCTTCTCAAGGAAGCTTTGCTCCTGGAACGTTTATGCGCTCGATTACAGGCGGCTTCGCTACCAGGCCGGCCGCATGCGCCATCAGCGCTTTAGATGTCGGGCCGTTCAAAATAAGCTTCGCGTCCGCGCTGCCGGAAACGCGTCGTATACCAAAGGCCGCCGCTCACAATCGTAGCGCGAACCATAGGGGAGTCGTGGCTTCTTGATTGGCCAACGTCCCGCTTCCAGGAACTTCGCGACTGCGTTTTTTTCCGGGCTTGCTTCCAGACGAGCGAACAATGCGACTTTATATGCATGGTGAGAGACGCGGTCAAGACTCTGTGCTCGTGGGCGGATCGAAGCGCAACAACGGCGGCTGCCTGTATCGGGACATTTGTGTTGGCTGAATCGGGGGCTGCTCGATAACCGGGACGCGGCCACGACGTGGTACCTCAATCCATTATTTCGCGAGACGTATCCGAACGTTTGCGCCTCGATGAATCGCGCATGATCGTGAAATTCGGGAATGTGGTTACGGCAGGCGCGGCCCTAAGCCATATGGATTTGTCGCTCTGAAGGCCGCCGGCGAGGCTGTCGATGAGGTCGCCATACGAGTAGGATATGCGGGCGGCGCAGCCTGACTTGCGGGCAGGCCCGGAGGACTCTCGCACAAAACCTTTTGAGAGTATCTCTCCCGAGAACCCACTACCCGTTTTGGAAATGCCCGGCGAAGCCGCCCCGGCTTTCGGTTAAAATTACAGACGCGTACTGTGGCTGAATCCACTCTGGAGCGCGTCATCATGCTGGAAGCTTGTGCCTTGAGCGATAAGGGCTGCGTCAGGGCAAATAACGAGGATTATTCCCGGATTGATCCGGAAATGGGGTTATACGTGCTGGCGGACGGCATGGGGGGCGCCAAGGCGGGCGAGCGGGCCTCGCGGCTGGCCGTCGAAACCGTCTCCCAGAGCATACTGCTGGCCGAGAGCCGGGATTCCCAGGCGCTGCTGGTGGCTGTCGAAGAAGCCAACCGGCGCGTGTTGGAGGCGGCCGCGAGCGACCCGGCGTTGGAGGGCATGGGCACCACGCTGGTGGCCGCGTTGGAGGTTGCCGGGGAATTGCTAATCGCCAGCGTGGGCGATAGCCGCGCTTATCTATTGGACCGGAACGGCTTCCGCGCGATCACCGAAGACCAGAGCTGGGTCAACGATGTGGGGCGGCCGCTAGGCCTTAACGAAGAGGCCCTGCGCACACATCCCATGCGGCATGTTCTGACGATGGCGATCGGGGCGGGTGTCGCCCTTGAAATCAATTATTATCACGACATCCGCCTCGAATCCGGCGACATGCTGCTGATGTGCAGCGACGGACTGCATGGCGTGGTCGAGGAAGGTCGGATCGTAGCCATTCTGCGCGATGGCGCGCCCAAGCAGCCGCTGGAGGAGAAGTGCCGCGAGTTGATCGAAGCCGCGCGCGTTGCTGGGGGGCCGGACAATATTACGGCGGTGCTGCTGCGGGCGGCGTAGGATCGGGTTGACCTGGTCTGGCGCGCCGCGCCCCGCCCGATCGGGTTGCATAAGAAGGCGTTCGTCGCGAGGGCGCTAGTTCTAGCGTGGCCTTGCGTGGCGATGGCTCAAATCGCCGTTCTGCAAATCAAGGTCCTGGAGGGTGAAGGGATCGTGCATCCGCCGGGGACGCGCATCGCCCACTCCCTCACTGTGGAAGTGACCGACGAAACCGGACGTCCGGTAGCTGGCGCCGCAGTCAGTTTTCAGCTTCCGCCCGAAGGTCCCAGTGGTCTGTTCTCGAACGGATTGCGCACCGATCTGGTCCTTACGGACGCAGCCGGCCACGCCTCCCTTCACTCCGTGCAATTGAACCGCACCAGCGGGCAGTTTCGTATCCGGATTACAGCGGTGAAGGAGCAGGCCCGCGCCGGCGCGATTTCCACCCAGTACATCGCCGATATGCACAACGTGGCGCCCGTGGCCGCGGCCAAGGCGGGTCCAGCCGCGACGGCGCAGCCTACGGATCGGACCCCGCAGCCGGCGAAATCCGGCGAGATCACCCAGACCGCGCAGACCACCGCGAAATCGGGCGAGATCACGCCAACCACCTCCAAGATGGGATCTGGGAGCCATAAGAAGTGGATCATACTGGCAACCATAGCCGCGGTGGGCGCTGGCGTGGCTTTCCTGGGCGTAAGCCGCGCCAGTTCCTCGAGTACCAAGGCGGCAGTCCCCGCGAGCACGGTTAGCCTCGGCACGCCCGGTATCACGATAGGAAATCCATGACCCTGTCAATGAGCAGGCCGATTGAATTGCTCGTGGTCTTGGCGGCGGCGGCGTGCGCATCCGCGCAAGTGACGGTCTCGACCGTACAGGGTGGCGTAGCGACTCCCGCCGGCCAGGTATACGCCTTCGGTGCGGTGGCGCTAGGGAGCGTGTCGGACGTCGATTTTCGCCTGACCAATACGGGTTCTAGCCCGGTCTATCTCACCAATCTCTCGCTGGCGGGAACCAGCGAGCAAACCGCGCCGTACACGCCGAATTTCTCGGTTGTCTGCACACTGTCGCCGGACCTGTGCGCCGGCGCGCAGACGCAACAGTTGCCGATCCTGATCAACCCTACGGGCACTCTGGATTTCACGGTGCAATTCGAGCCGTTCCAACTGGGATCGCCCAGCGCCGTTCTGACGGTCGCCGCCGGTAATACGATTACCGTCTTCCTGTCCGGCACGGGCGTGCCAGGGTTGACTGCGCTCCTCGACAATCAACCACTGGCTTCCGGGCAGACTATAAGCTTCGGCAGCGTCCAGGTCGGATCGAGCCAAACCATGGCGCTCATGCTGGCCAATCAGACTAACGTGTTGCTCGCCGTTCCCGCGATCCCACCCCCGGCCGGCGGCAGCTTCACCGTCGCGGGTAGTGCCCTCTCGGCGACCAGTGTGCCGGCCGGTTCGTCCACCGAGCTGGATGTGGTATTCACGCCCGCAGCCGCGGGTCTGCAACAGGCAACCTTGACGATCGGCTTGAACAGCTATCCGCTCCAAGGCACGGGGATTGGGGCTCCGCAGGCGGATTTCCCCGTGCCGTCGATCCAAGTGAATCTAGCCACACCCGCCAGCGCGCAACAAGGGACTCTTTCGGTCATTCTCGCGGCGGCCTCCGCCGCAAGTGGCGCCGGAACGGTGACGCTGGCCTTCCAATCCGCCGTCGAGGGCGTTAGCAGCGACCCCACCGTCACCTTCGCGGATGGAACAAACTCCGCAACCTTCACCGTCGCCCAGGGGGCGTCCAAAGGGCAATTCGGGGCGGAGCCGACCGTTTCTTTCGGGACGGGTACCACGGCGGGCACCCTGGTTTTCACGGTGACGCTCGGCGCCAACCCGGCGCAAACCACTAATGTCGCAATTCCTGCCGCACTTATCGGCATCGACACGGCAGTCGCGGCGCGAAACGTGGCCTGCGATATAGCTCTGGTATACTGCACGACCACCAACGTGCAACTTCAAATCAACGGCTGGGACAACACCCGGAGCGCATCTCAGCTTGTCTTCAATTTCTTTAGTTCCTCCGGCGCGGCGATTCAGCCCAGCCCCATCACAGTTAACGCCGCCACGCCGTTCGAGCAGTACTTCGCAGGCTCGGACATGGCCGGCGTGTTCGGTTTATATGTCCTGTTTCCGGTTACTGGAGATTCCGACGTGGTCGTCGCGGCGCAGGTACAGATCACCAACTCAGCGGGAACCGTGCAGAGCGCAAGCATCACATTCTGATTTCCGATCTTCAGGCGCGCCCTACATCGTACTGATTTTGACGTACCTGCGAATATCCCGGAGATTGATAAGCAATCCTGCCACAATTGTCGCCACCGCCAGACCGCCAAACAGCTTCCATTTATTCACATTATTCACAAAAAACCCTCCTGTGGAGACGCAGCACGCCGGCCGCCAGAGTGTGTTGGCGCACCCGCCGGCGCCTGGAATCGGCAACCTGCATCGTCGAATGGGCCGTCGCCGGTATCGCGATTCGGCCTCATCTGCCGGTCCATGACGCCCCCGCCGGCCGATTCGCAAACTTGCCGGCCATGGAATGGTCGTAGAATGAAACTTCGATCCCATGCTTTTTGCGTCCGAATCGATCATCCACGCGCGCCGAGCGCTGTATGCACAAATGGAGGCCGGAGCGCTCACGCGCGAGCAGGCCTTCGGCCAGGCTTTGGATCTCGACCCATTCGACTTCGTGGCGCTAACGATCCTGGGCGAAGAGCGCCGCGCAGCGGACGGCTTAGCGGGCGCCGCGGAGTATTTGGCGAAAACGAGGCATTCCGCAACGGGCTGCAGGAGTTGGGCGCCCGCAAGGCGCTGCGCGATCCCGATGCGGTCGAGCAGTTCGAAGAACTCGTGAAAAAGAAGCCGGCCGCCGCGGTTTTCCCCGATGCTGAATTGCTTCTGTCGGTTGCGGCCGGGCAGTTTCATCAGAAGCGCCGGGATGAGCCGGAAGAGGTCAGCCAGCGGCGTGCTCGCGCTTGTGACCATCGTTTTGGCCATTGCAGACGATCTGGTCCGCGCAAGAATCCAGCCACCGCTACGATACTGGGTTGATGGGCGCGTTTACGCGCCACCTACCGACCCGACGGCAGACGTCCCCCGGGCGACGGCTTATTTTTCGACGCATGAACAGGGCGTCGTCCAAACTTGCACAGACACGTACGGTCACTTCGTGACCTTTCGGCAAGCGTGCAAAAGGATCGACGACACCCGGAGTTGGGTGACGTTCCGAAATGCCCGCCAAACATTCCGAAGGCGAAATCCGGTAACGTTTTGGCCAGGCACGAAAACCGGCTACGTTCCGCGCCGGCCTGTACGCTCGCGTGTCGACGAACGCGGTTCCGCTGGCCACTCTGCAGGAACTGGAGCGCCACGATGTCGTCTCCCTTACGGAGGCTGGATCTGACAACGCCGGCCGGTCGCGCAATGACCGGCTTGCCGCCCATCTCGGGCCGGTCCGGCAGTCGTACATGATACCTTGACAATCTACAATTGCATTGTAGATAATCAAGGCATGGGCAAGCCGACCGATCTCGTTCAAGGCACACTCGACCTTCTCATTCTCCGCACCCTCGCCAACGAGCCTAAGCATGGATGGGCCATCGCCAAGCGTATACAGCAGATATCGAAAGAGGTTCTACAGGTACAGCAGGGCTCGCTATATCCGGCCCTCCACCGGCTGGAGCAACAAGGTTGGATTACAGCCAAATGGGCCGAAAGCGAAACTGGCCGCCAAGCCAAGTTCTACCGCCTCACCAGCGACGGCCGCAAACAACTCGAAAGAGAGACTGCCAACTGGAGGCGCCTTTCGCACGCCATCAACCTCGTCGTCTCAGAAGCCTGACATCTCAAGCAAGGAAGGATTTATGCGCTCGTTCCAAAAACTTCGGACACAAATTGCCACTCTCCTCCGCTCCCGGGCCGACAGTGAGCTGGACGCCGAGCTGCGCTTTCATCTCGACCAAGAGATCGCAGAAAACCTCGCGGCTGGCATGAACGCCGAGGAAGCCCGCCGCGCTGCTACCCATAGCTTTGGTAATCTCAGCGCCATCCGCGAAGAGACCCGTTCCACCTGGAGCTGGACCTCTGTTGAGCTCTTCTTCCGCGATCTTGGCGTCGGCCTGCGTAGTCTCTCCCGCGCTCCAGGGTTCACCCTCGCTGCTATCCTCGCGATCGCTCTCGGTCTCGGAAGTAACATAGCGATCTTTGCTGTTATTCGCTCCGTTCTTCTCAAGCCGCTGCCCTTCCACGACCCGTCCCGATTGATCGTGCTCTATCAGGGCCAGCAAAGCGATCGCGAAGTCAATCTGCCGGTCGATGCCGGCTCGTTTTGGGAGTGGCAACGGGCCGTGAACAAATCCGCCGAACTAGCCCTTGTCGCTCCAACCGGGCAATACGGCCTCTCTACTCGCGGCGGTGAACTCCCGGAAATGATCGACGCCGGCTGCGTCTCCTGGAACTTCTATCACCTGCTTGGTGTTCAGCCCGCTCTCGGACGGGCCTTCAATCAATTCGAAGACAGCCCCAGCGCCCAAGCCACCGTAATCCTGATGGATTCTCTTTGGCGCCGTCGCTTTAACGCCGATCCTGCCGTGATCGGCAGTCGAATCTGGCTTGATGCCCGTCCCTATACCGTAATCGGCGTCATGCCGCCCTGGTTCAAATACGAGGGCAAAATGTCCGGAGGCCGGATTCAGATCTGGGTACCCATCCAGCATGAAAGTGCCGCGAGCCTCATGCACACCTATGAAGACCACGAGTTCAGCGCCCTCGGCCGTCTCGCTCCCGGCATCACGGCGACCTTACTCTATAACCAGCTCACCACGGTGCAGAGGCAAATCAAGGCCGCTCACCCCGGCCCCGCCGTCCGCGATAGTGTGATGGGGCACAGTTTGCTTGACGACGCCGTTTCCGACTACCGCACTCCACTGCTGACGATTTTTGGCGCGACAGGCTGCATTCTGCTCATCGCATGTCTAAACGTCGGCAGCCTGCTCATCGCACGTACCGCTGCACGCCGTAAAGAGCTGGCTCTCCGTACTGCGCTCGGCGCCGACCGCATGCGCCTTCTTCGCGAACGCCTCCTCGAAACCTTCCTGCTCTCGATCGGAGGGGGCCTTATCGGAATCCTTTTCGCCAGCGCGGCCATCTCCTGGCTCGTCCACACCCGTCAGGACATGAATCGCGTCGACAGCATTCACATCGACCCCATCGTCGCGGTCTTCGCTGCGGCGGCCATGGTCGTCTGCGCTCTCCTCAGCGGCCTAATGTCTGTCTGGAGTACCAACAGCAAGTCCCTGCTGGCCCCGCTCCAGGAATTCTCGCGAGGCAACAGCGCCAGCCAGTCACGCACTGGGCTCCGCCGCACTTTGCTTGCTGCTCAAGTCGGACTTACCGTCATTCTGCTCGTCTGTTCCGGCCTGCTCCTGAAGAGCTATCTGCGCCTGCGCGCCACCGACCTTGGCATTTCCACCGACAACGTCCTCACCATGCGGTTCAACCTTCCCGGAATTCGCTACAACAAGCCCGTGCAGAAAGCAGCATTCATGGAAGAACTCCTTCGCGGAGTTCGTGCCGTGCCCGGCGTCGAAACAGCGGGACTGATCAGCACGGCTCCCGGCCAAGGCTGGGGTGGAGATTTCCTCATCTCCGTCCTCGAGCACCCGCCCGTTGCCAAAGGCGCCGGTCTGGATTTCCTGGTTCGCGCCGCTGACCCTGGCTACTTCGCCGCCGCTGGAATACCCATCCTTCGCGGTCGCACTTTCGCTTCCTACGAGCGACTCGACCACGGGAAAGTCATCCTTATCAGCCAGAAGGCCGCTAAGCGCTTTTTCCCTAACGAAGATCCCCTCGGCAAGCACCTGCGCATCGACTTTATCGGTGAAGTCTTCCGGATTATCGGCGTCGTAGGAGACACACGCTGGACTGTCAGTCAGCCGGACAATCCTACCCTCTATATGCCCATCTTTGGCAGTAGCTCCGCCACCCTTTTAGTTCGCTCCACTCACAACGTCGAAGCGCTCTCCATACCTATTCAACGTGTAATCAACACCACGGATCGCGATCTGCCTGTCTCCAACGTGGAGACTCTTCGCGAAACCATCGGAAAGTCTACGCTCGGCTCCGAGTTCAACTCGCTCCTCGTGCTGGGCTTCGCTGTCATCGCATTAGTCCTCGCCGCTGCTGGGCTCTACGGTGTTCTCGCTTATCTTGTTACCCAACGCACAAGCGAACTCGGTGTGCGCATTGCTCTTGGCGCGCAACGTGCACAGATTCTCCGTCTTACCCTCCTCGACGGCCTGCGGCCGGCACTGGCCGGCCTCATCGCCGGCCTTGCCGGCAGCGCAGTTGTTGCG
Organism: Bryobacteraceae bacterium; assembly: GCA_035602155.1. Taxonomy (GTDB): domain Bacteria; phylum Acidobacteriota; class Terriglobia; order Bryobacterales; family Bryobacteraceae; genus Bog-159. The sequence continues at coordinate 9,673 of DATNMW010000364.1, forward strand.
AAGCTCATTCGATCTTTGCTATATGGTATCGAGCCGTACGATTCGACAGTCTTCCTTGCTGTCATGACGATTCTCCTTGCCGTCGCCGCACTTGCCTGCACGATCCCCGCATGGCGGGCGTCCAGGCTCGACCCATTGCAGGCTCTTCGCATGGAGTAGATTACAAGCGTCCTATATATCCGTCTTATGGCGTAGTGGCAGCCGGAGCTCAGTAAACGGTCGCCCGGAGCCAAAGACTCAACAACCGGTAAAGGGCAGACTGGAGCGAACTCCAGTTAAACGGGGGGATCCGACCCTCCCCGGCTGTAGTCCCGGCCCATCGGGCCGACATCACAAATGGGACAAGCTCTCCATCCGCGTCAAACCGGCCAGAAATATCCCAGCCTTTGCGTAGCGTTGCCGAAAACTTACCACAGACACGTACGGGTATCTCAAATTCGAGACTTTTCCCGCATCCCTTGGAAAGACTGCTGAACTGTGGGTCGATGGGGACAAATACCAACACTCGGACCTGAGAGAGATTGATCTGACGACCTATGTCCTGCCTCAGGAATTCGGCATACTCTTTGCTCCTGAGATGGCGACCTTCAAAAACGGTTGCAATCGCGGATGGGGATCCTAAACCCACCCTGGCGACCGCATGCCTCGAAGGCGAGCGGCACGAACAATTGGTCTGAGTTGCCACTCGTGCCTTTGGTTTCTTGCAGTTACAGGTTGTCGGCGCGCTCATAACCCAAAGGTCGGTGGTTCAAATCCACCCCCCGCAACCAATCCATTCAATGGGTTACGGTTGAATGGGCGTACCACAAACTCCCCTTAGTTCCGGTAACCGCACAACTTTGGTGAGCCTGGCGCTTGGCGTCAGTCATGGTCCTGCCGTAGATGTTGATCGAAGTCCGGATCCTGGCATGTCGCATTGACTCCTTTTGGACGGTCAGGGGCACCCCGGTTTCGTCCAGCTACGACCGGTAGCTGTGGCGGAAAGTTGCCGGCCGATATCACCGCAGATCTTGGCTCCGTCCCGCGCGGTGGTGGTGATCGGTGGGATCGAATTGGCAGAGAAGAACAAGAAATGGCAGTTCAAAATCGGCAAGCTCGGCGGTCGGACCGCAACGACGCCAGCGATCTGGGCAGTCTGCTCCGGCTGCGTAACCGACTCACACTCAGACTGACGAGGCAAGACTACTCTCCTTGCCCTCAACCCAAAATTGCCGCAGAGCCTTTATGTCGTCCTGTGACGCGATATGAGTAGACGGTGCCGGCGCAAATCGAGGCGGCACCTCTTGCCGCCGGGACTATAATGGGAGCGATCGGCCGGTCCAGACGGGTTGAAGTTCAAATCAACCGGCAAGGCAGGATTGCATGGGAACGTATCTCGCCGCAAAGGCGGCCACCGCCGGGGAGCGCGGATCACAGGTTCGGAGGGCCGACACGCGGGCGATTTACAACCTGCCGGCAGACGTTTCGCCGATGCGGGAAAACGGAAACGCCTCAAGATCGGTCCCGCCCATGCAGTTCAGTTTCGCGAACATGCCTCTCTATCCGCCTGAAGGCGATTCGCGTCGGATAGCTCAACGGACAGGGCCCCGGGCGCGCCGCCCGGCCGCCGGGCAAGCGTGGAATGCGGAGGCCGGCAGACCGCCGGGGCTTCCAAAGTCCTTGCGGGAAGGCATCGAGCGGCTTTCCGGTCTGCCAATGGGTGACGTGAGGGTCCATTACAATTCCCTGCGACCGGCGCGGCTTGACGCTCTGGCGTATGCGCGGGGCAGCGAGATCCACCTCGCACCGGGCCAGGAGCGGACTCTGCCGCATGAGGCATGGCACCTGGTGCAGCAAGCGCGAGGGCGCGTGAAGCCGACGATGCGGATGGATGGCGGCGTTTCCGTGAACGACGACCCCGGGCTGGAGCGGGAGGCGGATCGGATGGGATCCCGTGCCTTGCGGATGCACCAGAAACCGCCTACAAGTCACAGGGAGCTTTCGCCGGTGGCGGCCTGGAATCCCGTGGCCGCGGGAGGACAAGGCGGGACGCCGGCTGGTCCGGTTTCTCAACCGGCGCGTGGGAACTACAGTTTCGGCCGGATGGCGGTGGAGGCGCCGTACGGTGGCGCGATCCAAAGAAAACCTGTGCCGCCCGAAGAAGCCCGCGGGATCCACAATTCGCTCGGCTCGCAAAAGTGGCGTGAGTTCATTGATGCCCAGCACCACGCGGAGGCGGAACGCGAGACGGAGCAGGGCCACCTGGCTGATCCCGGCGAATACTACAACTACAAAAGGGTAGACGGCAACCGGGTAAACATGGGACCACAGTACCAGAATTTTTTGAATGCCGACGACTTCGTAAACGTCCGGTTGGGAAAGGCGCTGACGCCTGATGAGTATCTGCATATACAGCGCCTGGCGACGGCGGGGCTGAGTCCGTTCCTTCAAGGATGGCGGGAAGACCCAGTGACGTGGGGGCTACCATCGACCGCCAGCGAGCACGAGCAGGGGCAGTTGCGGCAAAAGGGTCTGCAGGTCGAACCGGATACTGGCCGATTCAAAGTCACCGTCCCGGTGCCCGCTGAGCACATGCAAGCTCACGTCGGTGGTCTGTTGAAGGAGTACTACGCAAAGCAGCAGAAGACAGAAGAGCACTCGGCGAAGTTCCTCAACATTGTGGAGTTGTATCAAAAACTGGAGTCGATACACCCATTCAAGGAGGGCACGTCACGGACCAATCACCTGGTGCTGAATAAGCTGCTCAGCGAGCACGGTCTGGGCCCGGCGATACTCGATCAGCCCAACAGTCCGGGGCATAGCACCGAGGACTTCGCCCGCGTAGTGCTCGCCGGAATCGCGCGGGGCCGGGACACAGCCAAAACACAGGATTCGTCCTCTGGCGAGGGACTGGCCAAGGCCCGCTTGGGGCGCGCCAAGGACCGTGAATTGGAACTGCGGCTCGCGCAGCATCCGCAGTATGGAAAGGGGTCTGGGTCGGGGGTGCGGCAGTTCCGGCCCCCCACGACCAACGATGACGTTCTCTCGGAAGGCCTGGATCTGGAGGGCTTGCAGAAGCACTTCCGGAGGCCATCGCCCGCGCCGCAAAAGCCGACGCCGACGCCTCGGGCTCTTAGGTCGATCAGTGCTACTCCACAGGGAGGCCCGGACTGGCTGGATCAGATCCTGCTCACGAAGGTCATGGGCAGGCGCAAAGCGGAGGAGTATGCGGAACTGAAATACAAACAGGAACGGCGCAAGCAGTCGGGCCGATGGTGAATTGATCCAGTACATTATCGACATGGTGAAACTTCGGTGAGAGGAACTGGTGAAAAGTAAGCGCCACGCCGCCGCAGTAGCAGGGCTAATCACCCTCAGTGGGCAGGCATACGGCCTACAGCGCCCGGCAGGCTCTCGCGCGAAATCCGCCGGCACCGCTCCAACATGCGATGAAGGTACAAGCGGTCATCCTTCACAGCGGCGTCCACAGCGGCGTCGCCTCTTTCAGAATGCGGTCACGGGAGTCTCCCTGGTCACCATGCCTCCATTGTGCGAAAAAACCGGCCTGTAATCCAGGCCGGCGAGTGCTTCCAAGGTTTTCCGGGGCACGGCCCGCTGTCGATGCCGTCATAGCGCCGATCCGGCATTTCACGCACGCGCGCCAACTCGTCCAAGTAGTTCGTCTTTCGCCGGCCGCGTATCCCTGCCAAACGACGGGAAGCGCGGGCGACATCACATATAATCCGGCGCCTGTATCCCCAGAATATCCAGCGTCCACTCCAATTGCCGCCGGAAGAAATCCGTGATCCACAGCAGGAACACCTTCTTCTCCCGGTTCTCCTCGTGAATGATCGGATACAAATGGTAGAAGTTATTGAATGTTTGCGCGATCTGAAAAGCGTATTTGGCAACGTGCGCAGGCTCTCCCGCGGCCACGGCGCGCTCCACCGCCGCATCCGCTTTTGACGCGGTCAGCAGCACTTGCCAGAAGTCTTCGCCCGCAAGCTGCCGGCCCAATGCGGCCGGCGTCAGTTCCACTGCGAAGCCGGGCAACCGCTCGCCCTTCTCTTCCAGCTTGCGCAGAATGTTCCGTGCCCGAACGGCGGCGTATTGCACGTACGGTCCAGTCTCGCCCTCGAAGCTCAACGCTTCCTGAAAATCGAACGCGATCACTGAATTGCGCGTGTACTTCAGCAGGAAATAGCGCAACGCGCCGATGGCAATCTGCGAGGCGATGGCGCGCTGTGCCTCGCGCGTGGCTTCGCCGTGGCGCGCGGACACTTCCTCCAGCGCCTTCGAGATCAGCGTGTCGATCAAATCGTCCGCCTTCACACCGAGGCCCTTACGCCCCGAGACTTCGACGTACGGCTTCTGGCGGTCTTCTTCTGAAAGCTGGATGTTCAACTCGGCGCAACAGCGCGGCGACAGCGCCACCCTCTCATATGAAAAGTGTACGGACTGCGCGGCCTGTTCCGCGTAGCCCAACGCCTTCAGTCCCGCGACCACCACATCTTGCAGGTACGATTGCCGCACGTCGATGACATTGTAAACGCGCGTCGCGCGGCCGAAGGACGGCGTCCCGGCGGCATCCCCCTGCGGCTCGTCTGTGGAAACCCACAACTCGCGGCCGTCCGCGTAGCGCATGAACGGGCGATAGTGGAAATCCTTGCCCAACAGCCCGAATTTCCAAAGTTGATAAGCGATGTCCTTGCCCACATACGTGACCGTGCCGTCGGAACGCACGATCACTTTGTTATCTTCCGACCCTGAATCGCCCGCGAACGCCGCGGCGGGCATCACCCAGCATCCCGCGTTCTTGCCCTCGGTCTCCGGATAGATGGCCTGGCGCCGCTTCAGCAGATCGAACGCCGCCGCCCAAAACTGCAAGTGCAGAATCTCGCTTTCGCGCGGCAGGACGTCGTACTCCACACCGAGCCGCAGCATGGTGGCCAGATGCCGTTCGACAATCGCGTCGGCCACGATATGGGCCAGTTCGGCCTGCGGGCCGCTGGCGGCTTCGATGGCGTGCAGTGTTTCGCTGCGCCACGCGCGCGACTCGGGCGCTTCGGTGTAGTACGCCGACATACGCGCATACAAATCCCAGCAGAGATAGTCGAAGCGCACACCGGGGTCTGCGGTCAACTGCCGGACCTCGCCGGGTGTCTTGTGTTCGAGGTAATGAAAGCCGGCCACGACATCGGCCACCTGCACGCCGGTATTGTCGATGTAGTTCTGCACCTCCACGCATTGCCCGCGCGCGCGCATCATGCGCACAAACGTGTCGCCCAGCGCGGCGTTGCGCAAATGCCCGATATGCGCCGCCTTATTGGGATTGATATTGGTGTGCTCGACGATGACCTTGCCGCTGGACGCGGTTGTCTCTGCGGCCGCGGGGGTGAGCAATCCCTGCGCATACGCGGTGCGATCGAAACGGACGTTGATGTATCCGCTGCCGGCTACCTCGAGCGCCGAGACACCCGGGATCGGCCCAAGGTCGGCCACGAGTTCGGCGGCGATCTTGCGCGGCGACTGCTTCAATTGCTTGGCCAACTGGAAGGCTGCGGGCACGGCCAGTTCGCCGAAATCGCTCTGCTTGGGCTGCTCGACGGCGATCGCGAGATCGATGCCATAGCGCGCCTGGATGTGATCGTGGAAGGCGCGCTGAACCAATTGTTCGATGAGATGAAACATCTACGGGAGAAACTCCGGATCGAGAATCTGCTCGACGGTGAACGGGCATTCGGCGGGAAAGTGATTTTTCGGCAGGCCCGTCTCCCGGACGGCGCGGCGAAGAGCGAATCCGTAGTTTAGGGGGAGGTCCGGCTTAATCCTACGCCTGAAACTGGGATACCGAGCCAGCAGGCGCGCCACCCCGGTTCGCTGGACAGCGATAGTATTCTCCCACGAAGCCGACCTCTTCTCCGGCTGAAATCGACATTTCAGAAGGTGAACCAGCAGCACTTCCAGGCGGCTGTCCAGGGCGCGCAGATCCCGTATGCCCATGTCTTCAATTTCTTCGGCGATGTGCTCGATGTCGGCCTGCTCAAGTCTGCCCGCGCGCAGTAGTTCCGCGTTACGGCGGGTCCACTCGAAGAAATCTTCGTCGTAGAGTCCGCTTAACCCCGCCACGGTTTTATCAAGTTGTGATTGCATCGGGCCTCTTTATTGTAGCTGGGGCAGGAACTCCAGATCGAGAATCTGCTCCAATGTAAACGGACACTCCGCGGGGAACCATTCGTGATCGGGAGAAGTCCTGACCATGGCCATGGCAAGGCGCACCCCTTCCGCGTAATATGCCGGAAGTGCGTTCGCTAGTTTGATTTTCAGGCTGGGACTGTGCCTCAGAAGACCGTCCAGCCAGATGCGTTCCTCTGTAATAGGCGTTAGCCGCCAGTGCGCGTGCTTGGCAGGCTGTAACTGCCCTACCAAAAGATGCGCTAGCAGCGACCGCGACCGCCGGTGCAATTCATCCAAATCCTGCTTGCCCAAATCCTCGATGGCTTCCGCAATATGCGGGATATCGCTTTCACGCACCTGTCCGGCGCGCAGCAGTTGCGCATTCCGCCGGGTCCACTCGAAGAAATCTTCGTCGTAGAGTCCCGCCAAATCCGCGGTAGTGGGCCGTTGCGACTGCATCTTACAACCCATTATAGGCGGTTCGCGAATGACGATATAATCCGGTTTCAACACTCTCAAAAGGAGCTTCCATTGCGAAAGAAGATTACTGTTGTAGGCGCCGGCAACGTCGGCGCCAACTGCGCCCTCCGCATTGCCGATAAGGAATTGGCGGACGTGGTGCTGGTGGACGTCATCGAAGGCGTCCCGCAAGGCAAGTCGCTCGACCTGCTGCAGTCCGGCCCGGTTCAAGGCTATGACGTAATGGTGACGGGCGCCAACGATTATGAGCCCACCGCCAATTCCGATATCGTGATCCTGACCGCCGGCTTCCCGCGCAAACCCGGCATGAGCCGCGACGACCTGCTGCTGGCCAATTACGATGTAGTGCGCGCCGCCACCGAGCAGATCGTGAAGTATTCGCCGAATTCCATCCTGATCGTTGTCACTAACCCGCTGGACGCCATGTGCCAGACCGCTTATATGGTTTCCAAATTCAGCAAGAACCGCGTCGTGGGGATGGCCGGCGTTCTGGACAGCGCGCGCTTCCGGACCTTCATCGCGCAGGAACTCAAGGTTTCGGTGGACAACGTGACAGCGGTAGTCATGGGCGGCCACGGCGACACTATGGTGCCGGTGGTTCGCCTGTCGAACGTGGCGGGGATTCCCCTCACCGAACTCATGGATAAGGATACCATCGACCGCATTGTGGACCGTACGCGCAATGGCGGCGCGGAGATCGTGAAATATCTCAAGACCGGCAGCGCCTACTACGCGCCATCGGCCGCCGCCGTCGAAATGGCCGAGTCGATCTTGAAGGACAAGAAGAAGGTGCTGCCTTGCGCCGCCCTCCTGGAGGGCGAATACGGGATTCACGGGTTGTTTGTAGGGGTTCCGGTGAAGCTGGGCGCGCGCGGAATCGAGCACATCTTCCAGGTTAAACTCCAGCCGGAAGAGGTGGGCATGCTGCAGAAGAGCGCGGCAGCCGTGCAGGAGCTGGTGGATGTGATACGAGCCAAGCATGGGTAGGTGGGCCACATTTCTAGCACTCGCGTTTTGCTGCCAAGGCGCCGTACCCACTCCGGCGTCGCACTTTGGCTACACTCCCGGCGACGACTACAAGCTTGCCGACACCACCGAGATCTTCGCTTATTTCCGGAAACTCGCCGCCGGCAGCGACCGCATCCGGCTGGAAGAGTTCGGCCGCAGCTCGGAAGGCCGGCCCATGTACGTCGCGTTCATCTCCGCGCCGGAGAATCTGAAGAAATTGGACCGCTATCGTCAGATCAACGCGCGCCTGGCGCTGGGGCAGGCCACCACGGAGGAAGCGCATGCGCTCGCCGGAGAAGGCCGCGCCGTAGTGTGGATCGACTCCGGCCTGCATGCCAGCGAAGTGGCGCCCGCGCAGCAAGCGCCGCTGCTCGCATACAAGATGCTCGCCGACGATAGCGCCGAAGTGGAGGCGGTGCGCCGCAACGTGATCTTGATGCAGGTTCCCGTAATCAACCCCGACGGCCTGGACATGATCGCGCATTGGTACCGGAAGAACGTGGGCACGCCTTACGAAACCGCGCCCATGCCCTGGCTCTTTCAGAAATACTCCGGGCATGACAACAATCGCGACTGGTTCATGCTTAACCTGGACGAGACCCGCAACGTGTCGCGCCTGCTGTTCCGCGAGTGGTTTCCGCACATCGTCTACAACCAGCACCAGGCCCCGCCTTTTCCGGCGCGCATCTTCGTGCCGCCCTATGCCGAACCGCTGAACCCCGATATTCCGGCGGCGGTGATGGAAGGCATCAACAAACTGGGCACGGCCATGCGGGAACGCTTCGCGCGCGAGGACAAGCCCGGCGTGCTATCCTATTTCGGCTTTGACGCCTGGTGGAACGGCGGCCTGCGCTCCGCGCCCGCGTTTCACAACATGCACGGCATCTTGACCGAAACCGCCGGCTACGCCTACGCCACGCCAAAGACCTACCAGGCCGGCGATTTTGGCGCCGCGTTCGCCAACGGGGCGGCCACCCGCGAACCGTCTATTTTCTACGAACGCCCCTGGATGGGCGGCAAATGGAGCCTGCGGGACGCCATCGAATACATGCTGACGGCGGATATGGCGCTGCTCACCGAAGCCGCCGCCAATCGCCAGGACTACCTGCTGAAGAGCTATCAAATGGCGCGCCAGTCCATCGCCGCGGGCGCGGAGGGCAAGCCGTACGCCTACGCGATCGCGGAGAAGCAATGGGACTGGCCCACCGCGGGGGACTTTCTCGAACGGCTGTCGCTGGCGGGCATTGAGGTGCGGCGGGCGCGCGCTGAGTTTCATGCAAATGGCAAACAGTATGGCGCGGGCACGCTGGTGATTCCCGCCGCGCAACCGTTCCGCCCCTACTTGATCGACCTGCTGGAACCGCAGCGCTATCCGAACCTGAAGGAGAAGCCCTACGACATCACCGGCTGGACGCTGCCCATGCAAATGGGCGTGACGGTGGACCGCATCGACGGGCATTTCGACGCGGAACTCGATCCGCTGACCGAGTTTCGCGCGCACGGGTCCGTCGCCGGCAAGGGCGCGGTGCTGCTGCTGGATCATCGCGAGAACGACGCGTTCCTGGCCACGTCCTTCTTCATGGATCGCGAGGGCGCCGTGCGCTGGACTTCCGACGGCACCATCGTTGTGGATAGCGCCTACACCGAAAATGGCGCGCGCGCCGACAATTTTGCGCGGCAGTTCAGCGTGAGCGTGACGCTGGCGGATGCCGCGCCCACCCCCGCCTACGAATTGCGCCGGCCGCGCGTGGGACTTTATCAGCCCTGGACCGCCAACGCCGACGAAGGCTGGACCGAGTGGCTGCTGGACCGCTATCGTGTGCCCTACACGCTGCTGCACAACGAGGATTTCGGCAAGGGGGAATTGCGCGCGCGGTTCGACAGCGTGATCCTGGCTTCGCAATCGGCGACATCGATTTTGAACGGCTCGCGCAACGGCGAACTGTCGTCGCACCGCGAAGGCGCGCAATCCGAAGTAATCGTGCAAAGGCCCGAGTATACCGGCGGCATAGGACCGGCGGGCGTCGCCGAATTGCAGAAGTTCGTGCGCGGGGGCGGCACGCTGATCGCGCTGGATACGGCCGCGGACCTGCCTCGGGATTTTTTTCCGCTGCCGCTGCTCAATGTGGGCGGCGCGCCGTTTTCATGTCCCGGATCGCTAGTGCGGATCGCGGTGGATACCTCCCAG
>DATNMW010000365.1:0-38470 GCA_035602155.1 Bryobacteraceae bacterium
CGCGCCCAATGCGCGATCGCCGGTTCAAACGAAATCCAAATCAGAAGGCCCGCCACCCCCACTCCTGCCAGACACAGCGGAAACCAGATAATGGGACGGTTGGCGGACGATCCCAGCAACTGGCCCAAGCCATCCACCAGCAGCCAGATGTTCAGCGCCAGGATCAGCACGGCGGCAAGCCACGACAGCCATTGCACCCAGAGCTTGTTGGCGAAAGCCCCCATGCGGCGGCGGTCGCTGGTGAAATGAATCAGCGGGATCACGGCGAAGGGCAACTGCATGCTCAGGATCACCTGGCTGAGGATCAGCAATTGGTAAGTGCCCTTGTCGCCCGAAATGTAGATCACGATGGCGGCTGGGATGATGGCGATGGTGCGGGTAATGAGGCGGCGCAGCCACGGGCGCATGCGGATGTTCAAGAAGCCTTCCATCACGATCTGGCCGGCCAGAGTGCCCGTGAGCGTAGAGGATTGCCCGGAACACAACAGCGCGACGGCGAACAGGATGCCGGCGAACGCCGTGCCCAGCAGCGGAACTAGCAGGAGGTGCGCCTGCTGGATTTCGGTGACCACGATGCCATGCCGGAAGAAGACCGCGGCGGAAAGGATCAGGATGGCCAGATTCACCAGCAGGGCGGCATTCAGCGCCACTACGGAATCGACCAGATTGTAGCGGCAGGCGCGAAGCTTACCAGCCTCGGTATGGCCGATCTGACGGGTTTGCACCAGCGCCGAATGCAGATAGAGATTGTGCGGCATCACCGTGGCGCCCAGCATGCCGATGGCGACATACAGGCTCTTGGCGTTGATACGCGGGATCACGCCCAGTAAAACCTGCGAGGCCACCGGCTTGGCAAGCACGATCTCGATGCAAAAGCAGGTAGCCATGACAGCGATGAGGGCCAGAATAAACGCTTCCACATAGCGGATGCCAAGGCCCTGGAACCAGAGCAGCAGCAGCGTATCGGCGGCGGTCAGCAGCACGCCGAACAGCAGCGGAATGTGAAACAACAGGTTCAGGGCGATGGCCGCGCCCAGCACTTCGGCCAGATCGCAGGCGGCGATGGCGATCTCGCACAGCACCCAGAGCGCGATGGTGATGGGGCGCGGATAAGTCTCGCGGCAGGCCTGCGCCAGGTCGCGGCCGGAAACGATGCCCAATCGCGCGCTGAGGGTTTGCAGCAGGATGGCCATGAAGTTGGACATCACCAGCACCCAGATCAGCGTATATCCGAAGCGCGCGCCGCCTTCCAGGTCGGTGGCCCAATTGCCGGGATCCATGTAGCCGACGCTAACCAGGTAGGCTGGCCCGGCGAAGGCGAACATGCGTCGCCAAACGGGCATGTCGGCAGTGCCGACGGTGGAGTGGACGTCGGCGAGGGAGCGGGCGGCGGGGTTGGCGGTCGTAATCACAGTGTTGGATTGCGGCTTAACTACGGTTAACACACGTAGAGGGCCGATGTCAATTAGTTGCCTGTTGGCTGTCTAACTCTCGGGCTATCGGTTGGCGGTCTAGCAGGCTGGATTGTGCGCGATTGGTCGGAATTGTGCGTGGTTGTGCTGGTTGGGACGAGATATGCAAAACTGGCCAATCGAAGCCATGCTATTGTTAAGTACTTTTTATTCATTGTGTTATGACTGATTTTGCCTGTAGAGACTTTGGCCCTTGGCGATTTGTTGAACGCGAATGACCATTTGCTAACCTCCGGACCACAAGAGTGTTCGGTTTCAACCAGCGCGGGCAACCGGGCCAGGTGCGGAAGGGCCATTTCTACCCGAAGTGAGGATAGCATGGTGGCTGCGAGGATTCGGGCGATCGATTGAAGTTGGGCTTTTGTTTTCAGTGGCCAGGAGGGAGGAAGCGGCGCGTCACCGTGGGAAGATAGAGTAGACTAAAGACACGAAGATCAACATTCACGACAAAGGCCCACCTTTCTCGGCTCCTCGAACTGGTCGAGAAAGGCGAAACCGCCGTGATTGCCCGGCACGGAAAGCCCGTAGCGGAGTTGGTCGGTATGCACAAGACCGGATTGCCGTTCGGCATCGCACACCAAGACCGGCTGGTGCCTCTCGGCGATGACTGGTGGCGGCCCATGGCCGACTCAGAAGCCGACGACTGGGTTGGAGGCGGCGCTTCGGTCTATTGAATTGTGACGTTGACAGTGTTAGCCGGTTGGCCGTCCGCGACAAGGATTATGTTTACGTTTCCCCGCCCTGACAGCGAATGGGGCAGAGGGCCAATGTTTACCTGATCCTCTCCGGCGTAACCCGGCGCCGGCCCGTAGAATTGTACCGGCACGTTCAAGCCGCCTACTGTTGCGGTTACGCTCTTCGCATTTCGGATGCCAGTGCCATACATCTCGAGGTAGACTGTTTCCGCGGATGGCCCAAGATTTATCGGCAAGGGAATCACGCTGTTTCCGGCGCCCAACTGGTAGTCGGGTTGCAGCGCTCCTTGAACCCCCGCCGAATTCACCGGTAGGACCAAGGCCGCGGCCAGTCCGGACGTGTAATTCGCCTGGAACAGCCCAGGCGAGACGTCGCCGATTTGGATGGTTGCGTTCTGAGTCGTCCCATTTTTATTCTGTATGCCCACCGTCGCCGTACCTGTGGCCGTGCCTGCGGGAATCTCGAAATTGATCTGCGGCGCCGAGACGTAGAATAGCGGAGCAAGACGCGCGACCCCGGCGGAGTCCGTCACCGTGACGGTAGTGCCACCGAGCGATGTTGGCAGCGGCAGGCTCGTGGCGGGGGCTGTTCCGATCGCTAGATTCGCGCCGTAGGCCGATACAATGGACTGCGCGGCGAGAGGTTCCACTTGGCCGGCCGTGGCTAACACGACTGTGAAGGCAGGGACCAGAGCTTGCACGACGAGCGTTACGCCCACAGGTGCCGGACTCCCGCCTGCGCCCGAAGCGGTGATCTGCGCAGTCGCGGCGTACGTTCCTGCCGCCAAGGTTGCTGGACTGACCGAGACGGTGAGCGAAGCCGGGGCCGTACCCGAGGCGGGCGAGAGGCTCAGCCACGACGCACCGGACGAGGCAGCCCAGGAGAGGATACCGCCGCCTGCGTTTGTGATCGAGACGGCTTGCGCGGCTGGAGCGGTGCCGCCCACGGTGTAGTTGAATGTGAGCGCTTGGGGCGCGACGGCCAAGGAAGCCGGAGCCGCCGGAGCCGCAGAGACGGTGAGCGTAACTGCGACCGTTAAGGGGCTGTTGGACGCGCCTGCGGCCGATATCTGAATGCTGCCTGTATACGTACCCGCCGCCAGACCAGCGGGCGAGACGGACACCGCGAGGGTCGATAGCCTGGAATCCGACAGGGCCAACCATGCCGCCGTCGTGGTCGCGTTCGAAGCCAGCGCACCGGTGCCGCTATTCGTGATTTGAACCGACTGCGCTGGCGGGACTGTCCCGCCGATGGTATATGAGAACTGCAAGCTCGAAGGAGTGGCTGCAAGTACTGGGGCCTGCGCAACCATGATGTTCATAGCATCACTCCCGGACGCCGTTTGCACGCCGATAACAACCAGACCGCTATAGCTCGCTGGCAAATAGGCCGAGATTGCCTGATCGTTCCACGAGGAAACTGGTAGCGGACTGCCGGAGGCAAACACCTGACAAACGGGGCAAGCTTGACCGAAGCCCGCGCCACTGATTGCAATCGTTCCGCCAGATTGCACGACCCAGCCCGGAACGCTTGCCAACAGCGGAGTCACCTCGAAAATTGCTGGCGAGTACTTCGCACGTATCGCGGTGTAGAGACCCGTGGGGATAGTAATCGACCCGTAACTAACCTGCCCAAGCGAGGCGCTCTCTGCCTGAAACTTTTCGCTTCCCGTGATAAACTCATCGTAAAACACGGCGGCTGACGCCTCATTCAGAAGGCTGTAGCTTCCGAAGACGACGGAGCTTAGATCGTTTAGATATGCTTGGCCGTTTGCAGTTTCGACGGCAAAGTACACTCCGCCGTTCTGGGAGAGGTATTCGTCAGTGCTTGGCGTTCCTCCAATTGACATCCAATCCGAAGTGCCACCAAGGAAAGAGAGTATGATTTGCCCCGTTTCGGGTGCCTCAGTCGTATTTGCAATGGGGCTACCTGAACAAGGGATCGGGACCCCGTCCGTGTGGCAATAGGGAAGAATTCGAGTCCGTGCGGGGTCCGGTGCGGCATAACCCAGAGAGGCGTAGCTTAGAGAGGCACTCGTCAGCGACACGACTCCGTCACTTGCATTCGAATACGATGTCGAGAACAAGCCTGGGGCACTCCACGAACCCGCGTTGCCGATGATAGCTATTGCATCGACGCCGCGAAGATCGTCGCCAAGTTGATTCCACGTTCCGAGATTCCACAAGAACGCGCTACCCGGTATCATTTCTGCCGACTGTATCCCGAGACCGGCTAGCAAGGAACCATTTGCCGCCTCAAATGATCCAAAGTTTGGAGTAGCAATCAATACTAGCTGGCTAACTTTCGGATTTGGCGGTGGCTGGAAGGCGTCATCTGTTTGGATGCCCGCCAGGTATCCTCTGGCGATCAGGCCCCCCATGCTGTGTGCAACGATGTCTACTTGCGCAACCGGTGTTCCGTCTGAGTACTGGAGCGTAGAGATGACTTGACCGAGGTCGCTCGCAAGTACCTCAATGCTCACGTCCCCATAAGCGCAATTGTCAAAGAAGTAGACGGGAATGCCTGCCGCGTTCAGTTGATCCTCCAGATTTCCGAACGTAGCGGCCGAAGGCGGTGACGTCACGGTGATTGGGCAAAAGAGTTGAAAGCCGTTTATCAAAATCACAGGCGGTTGCGAGGTGTTCAAAGGTACTGCTTGCATCGGATGGATCGTCACGCCCATGGTGGTCACTCGTTCTTCGCCCGCCCCGCTCGTGGCCGAGAGCTTCACGCGGTATTCGCCGGGCCTCAACGCGAGGGATGCGACCAGCAAGACCTTATCGCCTGCTACATTCGGCCCGACCACGAAGCCGCCGCCTCCTCCTCCTTCTTTGCCGACAATCCCGACGCGCACGGCTTTGGCATGCAACAGGAAATCGAGAGTCTCGCGCGGAGCGTCAACGCTGGTGGATTCGCCCGCCCGGAGCCGATAGCGAGTCTGGTTTAGCGTCATCGGCCTGACGGTGTGGGGCTCGCCTGCCTCTGGGGCCTGGGCCGTCACGGAGGCGGCGCAGCACGCGAGAAGCGCGGCGACGGCGCAAACTTTCAAGGTTGATGACATCTAGCCTTGGTGAATACCACAGTCGTCTTATGGCGCGCCGCAAGTACTACGTGTAATGCTAACCAAGGAGAGCATTGAAGGTTGCGGTGGGCGGTTGTGCCTCGTTATCACCCGCGTTGGTTCTTTTTCCGTGTCTGCCCTCGCTGCCTTGCCTTTCTGCGTCTGCTGGCTTCACGCTGGCAGCCCTTCTTATTGCAGTAGTTTTGTCGGCCCTCGGGCGGGCGTCTCGTCGGTGGATACTCATCGCCGCATGCCGCGGAGAGGGCCAAGCCCGCTTGTCGGGTAGCGGCCAGCATCAATTGCAGGGCGATGCTACCGAACAGATCTGCACCCGTGCGGCGCGTCCTGCCCTTAATGTCCACCACGTCAAGGCTGATCGTTCCCAAGTCAAGCCAAATGTTCAGCGCTTCGATCAGGAGAACTTTATTCAGTCTTAGGGCGTCGCTTTCGGCATGGCCGGGGAATCCACCCTTCAGAACAAGTCCCCAATCGTCAGCGGTTCCGGGTTTACCGCCATGCACTTTCGCGGCGATGTCCAACAAGGCGCAAGCTTGTCTTGAGAAAAACCGCCACGTTTCGAGAGGTTCCCAGTGTAGCCGGAAGCATTCCTCTGATTCGATGCCGTAGTAACGGTGGAGAATTGCGTCTTGATGGTTTTTCCACTTGATCGACCATTGTTCGGTCACTTCGTCAGATGTCAGCCGGGGAGGCAGCTTCACCGGACACTGGCGCCCAAGTGGTGACTTGCCGTGAGTGTGAGGAAGATTATGATGGCAAAGCTGCAGTACTCCCCATTTGCGCGCGAATTCCAGGATGTGACGGTCGAGGCCCTTGTGCAATCGGACGAAGTGGTCTAGCATTGTCCCGTCGCCAGGCTCAGGCGGGCAGAAGGCAAAATCGAACATGATCGTATCTTCGGATTGCTGCCCAGGGGGTAACGACCAAACCAGACTGTCCGCCGTCAGGTCCAGATGGGCCAGTTCGAGGTTTGACAAGAAACTGGACCCGTCGGGAGACGCCCACCGCCGATCGGTTCAGCAGCCCCTTAGCGGCTGTGAGTTTGGCACCCTCCCAGTTCGCCTTGGCGGAAGCCATCTTGTCACGTTGAGTCACGTTGAATGCTCTTGTCTGGCAATTATTTTACCCCAACAATTGGAGGAGGACGGAGGCAAGAAGATGAGCATCCGAGAACGGTCCGCTAAGCTGGGGCTCCCGCAGACGCGCCTATCTAATCGGGGGGTGGTGAGAGTTCTGGCGGACACCCACGCACTTGTCTGGGCATTGTCCGACCCGGATTTGCTTAGCGGTCCAGCCCGTCAGGTCTTGGGCGAGTCGGAGGTTGTTGTCAGCATAGCCAGTCTCTGGGAGCTGCTTTTGAAGGGCGGTAAGAAGGATGCCTTGCTTCAGGATCCGCTCCCATGGTGGGAGAAGTACGTAGTTCAATCGCGAATCCCCACGCTTGCGATCCGGACGTCCCACGTGGTAGCGCTCGGCCGCCTTCCCGAATCGCATAAGGATCCCTTCGACCGTATTCTGGTGGCGCAAGCCATTGTGGAGAGAATGCCGCTGGTGACTAAGGATGACCGGCTCCAACGATATGGCATCGCCACGATCTGGTGATCCGGCGCTGCGGACTCCTACCCGCCGGCACTGGTAAGCGCCTTCACCAGTTCGTACAAAAACGTTTGACCCTCAAAGAACGCCGTGACGCCCATACGCTCGTCCCGCCCGTGGAAGCGGATGTCGTCCCGGTCCATGAAGAAGCCCTGCACTCCGTAAGTTGGAATTCCCGCCGCGCGAAGGTATAGGCCGTCAGTCGCTCCCATGACCATGATTGGGACTGTGGGCACGCCGGGCCACAGCGTGTCGGTGAGACGGCTGACGGCTCTAAGAACGTCCTCGCGCATCGGCGACGCAGGCCCAACGCTGACATCCCCGGCGATACTGAGGCGCACCTGGCTATCTCCGATTATCCGATTCAGCGTGCTTTGCACGTACTCAACGGAATCCTCGGAGAGCACCCGGCAATTCACATTGGCGGCCGCCAATTGCGGCAGCGCGTTCCGGGCGTGCCCTCCCTCGATCTGAGTGGCTACACAAGTGGTGCGCAGCGTGGCGTTCCATGCCGGAGCGGCTTGCGCAACCCTCTGCATCGCGACCGGGGAGCCTTGCGCCGCCCCTGCCAGATCGCCCTTCAGCGGCCCCGTCTCAATCCTGGACATCGCTTCGAAGTAAGCCCGCGTGACATCGTTAGTCTTCAACGGGAAGCCGAATTGTGACAGCTTGTCGAGAGCGGCCGCCAGACGATAAATCGCATTGTCCGCCACCGGCAGCGAACTATGCCCGCCCTTGTTGCGGACTTCCAATCGAAAATTGATCACGTACTTTTCGCTGACTTGGAGGTCGTTCGAAATCTTCTTACCATTAGCCATCTCGCCCCAGCCGCCTTCATTCAGAGCGAACTCCGCGTCGATCAGGCCGCGCTTGTTCTTGAGCAGCCACTGGACGCCGTTGTAGGGTCCTCCTCCTTCTTCGTCCGCCGTGAGCGCCACGACGATGTCGCGGTCCGGTTTGAAGCCCTCGCGTTTATAGCGGATCAGGTTCGCGATCCACACGGCGGCCTGAGCCTTATCGTCGGCGGTCCCGCGGCCGTAGAAGAAGCCGTCCCGTTCGATGAATTCAAACGGATCCATGCTCCAGTCTTCCCGCTTGGCTTCGACAACATCGGTATGCGCCAGGAGCAGCAGTGGTCTGCGCGCGCCGCTGCCGCGATATCGGACCACCAGATTTGCTTTAGTGGGGATTGCGCCTCCGACAAAAATGTCGCTTTCCGGGAAACCCGCGGCGCGCAGCCGGGCTGCCATGGCTTCCGCAACCGGAGTGGTCGCGCCGGTCGTATAGCCCGACTTAATCTCGATCAGTTGTTTGTAGATGTCGCGCGCCAGTTGGCGCTCCGGCTCTGGCGGCATGGTCTGGCCGGCGGCGGACATCACCACCAGCAAGGCCACGATGAGGATTCTGAGCATGTCATATTGTGCCACACATACCGTCGGACGGGCCTGACAAGAGCGCCATGTTAGCCTAGCTTTATATGCAGTTTTCCGAGTCCTTCTTCCCGCAACGCTTTGGCATCACCATGCGGGATCTGGAGAATTACCTGGCTGAAGCGCTATCTCACGGGGGCGCGTACGCGGACCTTTACTTCGAATATCTTTCCACCAGTTCCATCGGCATCGATGAATCCATCGTGAAGAGCGCGTCGCAGGGCGTATCGCTGGGGGTGGGCGTGCGCGTGATCGCCGGCGAGCGCACCGGCTATGCGTATAGCGACGACCTGAGCCCGGAGAAGATTCGCAACGCCGCGCGGGTGGCGGCGTGCATTGCGGCGGGGCCCGCCACGGTCGAAAAAGTTTCGCTGAACGAAGGCGGGCGGCGCAACCTGTATCCGGTACTGAACGCGCCCACCGAGACAGCCTTCGCGGCGCGCGTGGAACTGGTGAAGCGCGCCGACCGGGCCGCCCGCGCCTACGACCCGCGCATCTTCCAGGTACAGGCCAGCTATGCCGATAATCTGCGCCAGGTGCTGGTAGCCACCAGCGACGGCGTGCTCACATGCGACCGCCAGCCGATGACCCGGCTGAACGTGGCGGCGCTGGCGCGCGAAAACGGCGGAACCCCGCAGCGGGGCCATGCGGGCGGCGGCGGACGCGTGGATCTCGGCTTTTTCCTGAACGAAAAAACGCCCGAGCATTTCGCCGCGGAAGCCGCGCGCGAAGCCATTGTGATGCTGGACGCGGTGGACGCGCCCGCCGGCGAGATGACCGTGGTGCTGGGTCCGGGATGGCCCGGCATCCTGCTGCACGAAGCCGTGGGCCACGGCCTGGAAGCCGATTTCAACCGCAAGGGCGTCTCCAAGTTCAGCGGACGCATCGGCCAACGGGTGGCCAGCCCGCTGTGTACCGTGATCGACGACGGCACCATCGCCAACCGGCGCGGTTCGCTGAACGTGGACGACGAAGGCCATCCCACGGGCCGCAATGTGCTGATCGAGAACGGCATCCTGCGCGGCTATCTGCAGGACAAGCTCTCCAGCCGCCTGACTGGCGCGGCGGAGACCGGCAGCGGCCGCCGCGAGAGTTATGCGCACATCCCCATGCCGCGCATGACCAACACCTTCATGCTGGCTGGCGAAAGCGATCCCGAAGAGATCATCCGCTCCGTTCCCCGGGGCCTCTATTGTCCAGATTTCGGCGGCGGGCAGGTGGATATCATCAGTGGCAATTTCGTCTTTTCGGCTGCGGAAAGCTATCTCATCGAAGATGGCCGCGTGACGCGCCCGGTGCGCAACGCCACGCTGATCGGCAACGGACCGGAAGCGTTGAAGTACGTCAGCATGGTGGGCAACGATTTGAAGCTGGACGAGGGCATCGGAGTGTGCGGCAAGGAAGGGCAGAGCGTCCCGGTAGGCGTGGGCATCCCGACCATCAAAATCGATCGCATGACGGTGGGGGGCACGGCGTGAGCGCGAACGGCTACGCCTGTATGGCGGCGGAAATCGTGCAGCAGGCGCTGGCCGCAGGCGCCACGGATGCGGAGTGTACCATCGGCGCGGGCGAGGAGTTTTCGGCCAGCGTGCGCCTGCGCGAGTTGGAAACGCTGAAGGAAGCCGGATCGCGCGGCGCGGGGCTGCGCATCTTGAAGGGCCGCCACACCGGATCGGCGTACACATCGGATCTGTCGGGCGAGGGGATTCGCCACATGGTGCGGTCGGCGGTCGAATTGGCCGAAATCACCACGGAGGATCCGCATGCAGGCCTGCCGGATGCCGCCGAACTCGGGTCTATTCCCGGCGACCTGGGGATGTACTGCGCCGATGTGGCAGGCCTTGCCACCGAGTTGAAGATCGACATGGCGCGCCGCGCCGAGGATGCCGCATTGCGCGCGGACCCCCGCATCGCGAATTCCGAGGGAGCGTCCTTCGACACCCACGTGGGCCGGCATGCCTTCGCCAATTCGCGCGGATTCGCGGGCGAGTATCGGGCAAGTTATTGCTCGCTGTCGACGGTTCCGGTGGCGCGCGAGGGCGAATCCATGGAGCGCGACTACTGGTCCACGACGGCACGCGGGTTCGCGGGGCTGGAGAAGCCGGAAGACGTGGGGCGCATCGCCGCGCAACGCGCAGTGCGGCGGCTGGGCGCGCGCAAGGTGGAGACGCAGAAAGTGCCGGTGGTTTTCGAGCCGCGCACCGCGCGTTCGCTGGTCGACAATATTTTCGACGCCGTGCACGGCGGGGCGGTCTACCGCAATGAGTCGTTTCTGGCGGGCAAGCTGGGCGAGCGCGTGGCGTCGGAGAAGCTGACGGTAATCGACGACGGCACCATCCCCGGCCTGTTCGGCACATCGCCGTACGACGACGAAGGCGTGCCCACGCGGCGCACGGTGGTGATCGAGAAAGGCGTGCTGCGGAGCTATCTGCTAAACACCTATACGGCACGGAAGCTGGGGCTGCGCACGACCGGCAACGCCGCGCGCGGCCTGGCGGGAAACGCAGGCGTGGGCAATGGCAACCTGTATATCGAGAGAGGCGGCGCGACGCCCGAACAACTGATCGCGGGTATTCGCGACGGATTCTATGTGACCGAGTTGATCGGCTTCGGCGTGAATATCGTTACTGGAGACTATTCCCGCGGCGCGGCCGGAATGTGGATCCGCAACGGCGAGCTGGCGTTCCCGGTTTCGGAGGTGACCATCGCTGGGACCCTGCAGCAGATGTTGGTGGACCTGGAAGCGGTTGGGAGTGACCTGGAGTTTCGCGGAGCCATGGCGGCGCCGACTTTGGTGGTGGGTGAGATGACGGTTGGAGGGCGGTAGCGTCGCCAGCGTGCCATCCGCCACGTATGATGGAAGAATGCTGAAAATTCGCGCCGTCCGCATGGCCGGCCTCTGCGCCCTGTGGTGCGCGTCGCATGCGGTTGCCGCACCGCCGCCGAAACTGGTGCTGGCCATTGTGGTGGACCAGTTCCGCTACGATTATCTGACTCGCTTTCGCGGCGATTACCATGCGGGCTTTGAACGGCTGCTCACCAAAGGCGCGGTCTTCACGAATGCCCGGTACGTGCACTATCCGACCGTGACTGCGGTGGGCCACAGCACCTTCCTTTCCGGCGCCACGCCATCTATGAGCGGCATCATCGGCAATGAATGGTACGACCGCGAAACGGGCAAGGTGGTGACCAGCGTGAGCGACGATTCGGTGAAGCTGTTAGGCGCCAACGGAGAGGGCGCATCGCCCAAGCGCTTGCTGGTGAGCACGGTGGGCGACGAGTTGAAGATGGCACGCAGCGGCGGCAAGGTGATCGGCATTTCGCTGAAGGATCGCAGCGCGATTCTGCCCGCGGGTCACATGGCCGATGGCGCGTACTGGTTCGACCCGCGCGCCGGAAGCTTTGTCAGCAGCACCTTCTACTTTGCCGAGCTCCCCGCATGGGTAGAAGCCTACAACGCTTCCCGGCCCGCCGACAAGTACCGTGGCGCGCAGTGGCTGGACCACACGCTGGCCGCCGATGTATCGGTTTATGCCGCGCTCGAAGGCAGCCCGTTCGGCAACGAGTTGGTGGAAACGTTCGCGGAGCGCGCGGTACAGGCTGAAAAGCTGGGACAACGGAATGCGACCGACCTGCTGGCGGTAAGTTTTTCCGCGAACGATTATGTGGGGCACGCCATGGGACCGGACTCCCCCGAGGTCAAGGAGATGTCCATCCAGACCGATCGCGTCTTCGGCAAGCTGTTCAGCTTTCTGGATGCGGCGGTGGGGATGGGAAACGTGTTGGTGATCATGACCGCCGACCACGGCGTGGCTCCCGTTCCGGAAGTGAACACGGCGCGCAGGATGCCGGGCGGACGCATGCCGCCGGGAGTGGTGCGCAAGGCGGTGGAAGCGGCGCTCATCGACAAGTACGGGGCAGGGCAGTGGATGCTAAACCCTTCCGATCTCGCTTTCTATTTCAACCGCGAGGTCGTCGCCCAAAAAAAGTTGGATGAAGCGGAAGTGGAGCGCACCGCGGCGGAGGCGGCGCGGCGGATCGCGCATGTGTATCGCGTGTACACGCGGGAGATGCTGTTGAACGGTACGGTGGATATAGAAGTGGGCCGGCGGGTGATGAACGGATTCTACGCGCCCCGCGGGCCGGATATGTACGTGTTGTTGGAGCCGTATTGGTTGTACGGGGCTAAGGGCACCACACACAGCACGACTTTCAGTTACGACGCGCACGTGCCAGTGATCTTCATGGGTCCTGGAATCAAGGCAGGACGCTTCGACAAGGAGATCTCGGTCAACGACGTGGCACCCACGCTGGCGACGTATTTGGATATCGAAACGCCTAGCGGGAGCGTGGGACGGTGTCTCGCGGAGATCCTGAATTAGCCCTTGCGGCCTGAAGAGGCTGCCGCAGGCCGGGGGCAAGCTCTGGATTCGCTATAATCTTCACAATAGGAGAACATAGATGGGACTACGTCCGTTGCACGACCGTGTCGTGATCAAGCGCTTGGAAGAGGGTGAGATCAGGCGCGGTGGTATCATCATCCCCGACACCGCCAAGGAGAAGCCGCAGCAGGGAGAAGTGAAGGCTGTCGGCAGCGGCAAGTTGCTGGAGACCGGCGAGCGCATGGCGCCCCAGGTCAAAGCCGGCGACCGCATCCTGTTCGGCAAGTACTCCGGCGCCGAAGTAAAGCTGGATGGAGAAGAGTACTTGATCCTCAAAGAGGATGAAATCTTGGGCGTGGTCGAATAGTGCGCGGCGGTCTCCGCCGATGCGATCGCCAAGCAGCTCTCTAGACCAGCGCTTGCGTCAGGCAAGGAAACTGCCTGCCCCACGAATTGCGGATGCGGTCGCCCGCTTCGGCCTGCGCAGCGAGCTTGACTTCGACGTCAAGCGCCGCGCGGAATCGGAGATTGGCCCACGGCGGGTCCGCGCTCTCTGCCTCAGAATTGATAGTCGGTCGGCTTAATGCCCTTGGCCCGCAAGTACACGATGCACTGGCCCCGATGATGCGCGGTGTGATCGGTGGCCAGGAGCAGCAATTCCATGCCCGTCATCTTGCCGGCGGGCGAATCGAAGGTCTCCATCATGCGCTCGTGCTTGAGGCCGGACAGCGCGGCGATACAGAAATCGTAGGAATCGTTGAGCATCTTCACGACTGTGGCCTTTTCGAAATTGGCGGGCTTGGCGATGGGGCTCTTTTGGCCCGATAGCGTGGCGAAGAAGAACGCATTGGCGCTGGCAATGTGCGCCATCTGCTCGCCAAAGCTCATCTCCGCGGGATTCGGCTTGAAACCATAGTCGGCGGCGGGCATCTGGTCCGCTAGCGCCAGCAGGTACTTCTTGGAAGTCTTCCAATGGTCCACCAGCACGGTGGGAACACCTTCGTCTTGGGCCAGGACGGGCAGCGCCAGAGCCGCGCCCACCAACAGAGTCGTCACGAATCGATACACTTGCATCCTCCTCCTGTTTATAGTACCGAGCATGCTTCGCAACGCGCGCGAGGCACTTCGCATCTAATGTAGCAGAGGTCGCCCCATCACTCAGTCGCCGGAACATCCGAATCCGAAGCTGTGGCCCGATCGTGGTTTGTATGCGGCATGGCTGGGGCACACGACTGTCCTGTTGAAGATCGACGGCGTCACCATTCTGACGGACCCGGTGCTAGGCGATCGAGTCGGCCTGAGCTTCGGACCCATGACGGTGGGATTGAAACGCCTGGTGGCGCCCGCGTTGCGGGTCGATCAACTGCCGAAGATCGACGTGGTGCTGCTCTCGCACGCGCACATGGACCACTTCGATCTGGCGACGCTGCGCGCGCTGGAGAGCCGCTCAACCACTGTGGTCACGGCCGCCAAGACCGGCGATCTGCTGCGCGCCCGCCGTTACGCCGCAGTAAAGGAGCTCGGGTGGGGCGAGCGGACCCGAGTGGGTCCCATCGGCTTGCGCGCGTTTGAAGTGAATCACTGGGGCGCGCGCATGCATGGCGATACGTATCGCGGATACAACGGCTACCTGATTGAGGCGGGCCGCTACCGTGTGCTATTCGGCGGCGATACGGCGGTAACGACGGCCTTTCGCGCGCTGCGCAGTTCACGGCGCATCGATCTGGCCATCATGCCGGTGGGCGCGTACGATCCGTGGATTCGTTATCACTGCACGCCCGAACAGGCCTGGCAGATGGGCAATGACGCAGGCGCGGAGATCTTCCTGCCCGTGCATCATCAGACCTTCCCCCTCAGCCGCGAACCGCGGCATGAGCCGATCGAGCGCTTGTACGGCGCGGCCGGAAACGAGCCGGAGCGGATAGGTTTGCAGCGCATTGGGCAGGAGATGACGCTCTAGCGAAACGCGACCAGGGTTGGCGCGGACGGGGGCGTCCGCGCCACTTAGGCTAAAGGCCTTTGTCTGTCAGGAAGGCGATCAGGTCCACGACCCGGCAGGAATAACCCCACTCGTTGTCGTACCAGGAGATTACCTTCAGCAGATTGCCGTCCAGCACTTTGGTCATCTGTCCGTCGACGATTGAGCTGTTCGGATTGTGCAGCATGTCGGTCGATACAACCGGGTCGTCTGTATAGGCCAAAATACCCTTCATCGGGCCATCCGCAGCCGCCTTGAACGAGGCATTCACTTCCTCGGCCGAGGTGGGCCGGCTGGTGAGGGCCACGAGATCGACCACCGAAACGTCGGGCGTGGGTACGCGCATCGAATAGCCATCCAGCTTGCCCTTCAACTCGGGCATTACCAAGCCGATGGCCTTGGCGGCGCCGGTGGTGGTGGGGATCATGTTCAGCGCCGCCGCACGGGCGCGCCGCAGGTCCTTGTGCGGGAAGTCCAGCACGTTTTGGTCGTTGGTATAGCTGTGGATGGTGGTCATGGATCCCTTTTGAATCCCGACCGTGCCGTGCAGGACCTTCACCACCGGCGCGAGGCAGTTGGTGGTGCAAGATGCATTTGAAATAATGTTGTGCTTCGCGGGATCGTAGGTGCCATCGTTGACGCCCAGGACCAGGGTAACGTCTTCGTTGGTGGCGGGCGCCGAGATGATGACTTTTTTCACGCTGCCGCGAAGGTGTTTGGCGGCTTCCTTGCCATCCGTAAACCTGCCGGTGGATTCGATTACGATCTGCGCGCCCACAGAATTCCAATCGAGTTGGGCGGGATCCTTGGTGGCGAATACCTTGATGCGTTTGCCGCCTACGAGGATGGCATCCTCTTCCTTGTGGATCTCCACGGGCAGCGTGCCCAGCACCGAGTCGTACTTCAACAAATGCGCCAGCGTCTTGGTGTCCGTCAGGTCGTTCACCGCTACGAATTCGATGTCATGCCGGTGCAGGGCCGCCCGGACCACATTCCGGCCTATGCGGCCAAACCCATTGATACCAACCTTTACCGCCATTTCTTCTCCTCAAGTTTAGTGTGTTGGATTACCTTAAAGGATATCAGGAGGACACTATCCGGTGCAAGCCGATAAAAAGACCTCTGGCTCCGATATTCTTCGCCGATCCCTCAGTGATCGGCGACTTCGGTGCCCAATCCCGCGTATTCTTCCTTCACCTTGATCACCTTGCTGCCGTTGAAGGTCACAAACACGATCTTTCCCGGGGGCTGGCCGAATACCCAATCTTCCAGTTCGATGCCGTCCTTCGTCTCGCGCGATTTGTGATTGGGATGCCCCAGCGCCAGCAGCACCTGATCGCGGTCCATCCCCTCGATGACTTTCTTATCGCGGATAGCCGTCTTCACTTCCGGCGGCAGCACCTCGGCATAGAGTTCAGTGGCGCTACGCTTCTCAAAATCGAGCACTGGCGCCAGCATCTTTTTCACTTCCGCCGCCTTCATCGGTTCCAGCGGTTTGTGGAACAAGATTTCGATAGTGGTACCGCCGGGCGCATTGGAATCGCCCTTGCCCAACTGTGTCATGGGGCCGCCGCCGCCGATGCCGCCGCCGATCTGCGCGCTATCGAACCACTTGCGGCCGCCATTGAACCCGTTGTTGATCTGCAGCACCAGCTTGTCGGATTCGATGAAGACTCTGGTGATCTGCACGGTATCTCCGACGCGCCCCGCCGGGCCATATTCCCGGGATGCTGCCTGCCACGCCTTCTTGTCGAAGGATCCCGTCGATTCGAAGGGCAAGGCCTTCTTGGCCCGCGGCAGCAACTGCTTGACCGTGGCATATTCCGCCACCAAGCCGCGCATCAATTCGATGCGATCCTGCTCGGTGAGCTTTTCCGCCGCGCTCAGCAGCGGAGCGCCGCTTATCAAGATCGCGAAGATGGCGAAAACGGTTGTCCAGGCACGCATGTCACATCCCCCGCGGGCGGGTCCAGCAGAGCGGACGCTTGCCGCCGGATCGGCGCTTTCCATAGATACGCAAAAAGCAGCAGCAGAACGGCCGAGGTCAGAACACTGGCTTCCGGACCATACTCGCCGCCGCTCCACAGCGTCCCGGCGGACCACCGCATGGTGAATCCCGTCAATCTCATTGTAAGCCCGCTGACGTTCACGCCAAAAAGCGGAAGTGTAAAGTTCCAACCAAAATGCAATCCGATGGGCAACCAGATGTCGTGGCTGCGCAGGAAAGCATAGCCAAACAGGATGCCGAATCCGGCGGTGTTCGCCAAGCCCAGCCAGGTGGCGTTAGGATTGGCGGCGTGCAGCGCGGCGAAGACAACGCCAACGGGCAGGATGGTGGTCCATGCGCCCAACGCGCGCAGCAAGACCTGAAATCCGAATCCGCGGAACAGCAGTTCCTCGCCCGCCGAACCGAACAGCAGCAACACGGAAACGAAGAAGAACGAAGACAGGCTAGCCGGACTGGCCGGATCGGCCTGAATGCGCGCCGCATGGAAGAGCAGCGGACCGGCCAGCACCAGCGCGGCCGCGCCCACGCCGCCGAGGCACCCGAATCCGAGGTTCACCAAGGCCGCTTTATCGCCCTGCAGTCCAATGGCGGCAATGCCCCGCCGCGCGTAGATCCGCAGGCAAAGGCTATTGCTGAACGCGGCGGCCAGCAGCCCGGTGGCGGTGATGCCGACGATGTATCCCCCGAGCCAGTACAGCAACGGACCTAGCACATATGCCGTTGCGAAATAGAGGGAGATATAAACAACGACTTTAAGGACGAGGTGCAGGGCGTTGACGCGACCGGACATTACAGACAGTCTACCGTAGTGGGACAGACCCCTTCTCTGACCAAACCTGCAGGAACCGGGTTGTCTTCGATTTAATTCCGAATGTTCTCAAATTCCCGCGCGATCCGCACCAAGTGGTCATAGCTTTCTTCCTGCCATAACGGGCTTCCCGTCAAGGTCAACATCGCATTGGTGCGCCCGGCGTCGCCAGCAAATGAACGTTGGTGTGGCGTGACCACGAATGCAGGTAGAACGGACCGCTTCGGGCGTCATCCAGCAATCGATCCATTGCCGCAAGTGCCCGACCCGAGGTGAGTGCGGCTGAAGGGAAGGCCCGGTTGGGCGGCGAGCTGTCGTGCGGACTCCACGTGCGGCGAGCCATGCCTCAGCATAGCTTCAAACATTCCACCATACAATTCTTATAGGACTCTTTCAGGCGGTCTGAGACCTAGCCGCACGCCGACCAGGGGGTCGGCTGCGGACCAAGGTGCGGACCAGGGGTCCGCCCCACCCAGGGTGTGTGGCTAGGCTCCAGCCGCCTGCGCTTTGCGGCTCAGGAAGCACTCCCGGCAGTATACCGGCCGCCCCTGCGTAGGTTTGAACGGCACCGTAGTTTCGCGGCCGCACTGCGAACACATTGTGGTGGTCTCGGCCTTGCCCGTGCCCGATGGCCCCGCCTGCCGCTTGCTCTTACATGCTTTGCAGCGTTTAGGCTCGTTCTTAAAATTCTTGTCGTGGAAGAAGTGTTGTTCTCCCGCTGTGAAAACAAACTCGGTTCCACATTCCGAGCACTTGAGAATCCGATCCTGGAACTCCGCCATAACCGCACCTGGTTTCCTCGAACGGGTTGCGGAGCGGACAGGCCGTAACCCGTCCGCCCAATTTTGTTGAATGTTATTCGATGTTATTCGATTTCCCGGCGTGACTTTTTCCGGTTCCGCTTGCGGGCCAGCGCTTGCTTCACCCGCTTTTTCTCTCCCGGCTTCAAGTAGAAGGAGTGCCGCTTGACCTCCTTGATAATGTCCTCTTGCTGGACCTTTCGCTTGAAGCGCCGCAGAGCGTTTTCGAGCGTCTCGCCATCCTGTAGCTTTACCTCAGCCAATTAAGAATGCACCTCCCAACCCGACCAAAAATTTTCTGCCTTTCGCAGAGAAGGTACTGATATCATTAAGTGGTTGGCGGACAAAGTCAAGCCCTAATTCCCAAAGAGGCTCCGCCAAATGGAATACCCCGTCCGTAACCGCATGTTTCTCAATAGTTTATCTTATGGAGACCGTTTTAGCAATTTTATTGGCAGGCGGCGCCGGCGAACGATTATTGCCCCTCACCAGGGATACCGCAAAGCCGGCAGTGTGCTTCGGCGGCGTTTACCGCATCATCGACTTCACTCTGTCAAATTGTATTAATTCGGACCTCAGACGCATTTTCATCCTAACACAGTACAAATCGCTGGACCTGATCCGCCATGTCCGGGACGGCTGGAACATCCTGTCGCCCGAACTCGGCGAGTTCATCGAGACCATCCCTCCCATGAAGCGCCTGCGGGACGACTGGTATCTGGGGACGGCCGACGCAGTGTTCCAGAACAGCCAGAGCATCGCCGCAGAACAGCCCACGCTGACCATGGTCCTGGCCGCCGACCACATCTACAAGATGAACTACCGGGAGATGGTGGATTGGCACGAGTGGCACGAGGCCGACATCACCATTGCGACGCTGCAGGTGGCGCCGGAGGAAGCCGAACGTTTCGGTATCGCCGAGATCGGCCGCGGCCACCGCATCGTGGGCTTCGAGGAGAAGCCGCAACATGGTAGCCCGGCCCGCTCGGCCTTCAATCACGACATGGTCAGCGCCTCCATGGGAATCTACATTTTCAAGACCGAGGTCCTGCTGCGCCTGCTGCGGAAGGATGCGCAAAACGCCGATTCCTCCCACGATTTCGGCAGGGACGTGATCCCCGCGGCGCTCGAGAAGGCGCGTGTCATCGCCTATGACTTCCGGGACATCAACGGCAAGCAGGCGCGCTACTGGCGCGATGTCGGCACCATCGATGCGTTTTACGAAGCAAACATGGATCTGATCGCGGTGACGCCCGAGTTCAATCTCTACGATCGCAATTGGCCCATTCGTACGCGCATGGTGCAGGCGCCGCCCGCCAAGTTCGTTTTTGCGCAGGAGGGCCGGCGCATGGGGGTGGCCGTGGATTCCATTGTGGCGGCGGGTTCCATCGTTTCCGGCGGCAGGGTGGTGCGCAGCGTTCTTTCAACCGGAGTGCGCGTCAACAGTTACTGCGACGTGGAGTATTCGATTCTGATGCCCAACGTCAGGATTGGGCGCAACAGCCGCATCCGGCGGGCTATTGTCGATACGGGCGTCGGAATTCCGGAGTCGAGCGTGATTGGGTACGATGCGGAGCAAGATCGCGCCCGCGGGTATACCGTGACCGAGTCGGGGGTCGTGGTGGTGCCGGGCGGCGCATCGGGCGTGGGCGATGAGATACCGGCAAGCTTGGCGGCCTCATAGCGGCCGGTCTTGGAGGGCGGCCAGTCGTGGCCTGGGGTCCCCTCTGGGGACGGCTTTCAGCCGGCCTGCTTGGACGCGTTGGAAACGCGAAAACGGAGGGTCAAGACGCGGGCGGCTCACGTCGTGTTGGCGCAGTTTCCTCCGACAGGAGGAGGTCCAGAAAGCTCCGGGGCGTAACTATTAGGGTGCCCGCCGAAGAGCGGGGAAAGTGCTTCAGATTGCCGGTCACCAGGTAGTCCGCACGCGCGGCGTGCGCGCACTCGAGAAAAATATCGTCGTCCGGATCGGAGCACGCCTTGATCGTCTCCGTGGGCTTCACCCAAAGACCTCTCTCACGGATCTTCTGAAGCGTGGCGGCGATGGCTTCTTCGGCCAGCGCGAGCCGGGGCCGCCGGATCACTTCTTCGTACTCGAAATAAACATCTCCGCTGACGCACATTTGAAGCGCGCCGCCGGCGGCCAGCAGAAATACCGCTGCGGATGGGCCGAGAGGTTGCAACAACGCTGAGACGACTACGTTGGTGTCGATCACAACCCGGGTCATGAACCTGGGTTCGCCCGGCTCTCGCGCCGGGCTTTCCGCGCCGCGGCTATCTCCGCATCGATCTCATCCATCGAAAGCCGATTCAACCCGGCTTGGGTCGCGCTCTCCCATGATCGGCGGAGCCAGTCGGGTGCGAGGTCGTGTTCCAGCACTTGCCGGGCGTACTGTTCGGCGGAGACGCCGCACGCGCGTGCTTTGGCGGCGAGTGCCGCTACCTCCGCGTCCGGAAGGTCTATCGTAAGCGTCATGGGCGGTTCCCTCAATTCATCGTAGCAAGGCCGGTTTTACGCCGCTTGGGCGGACTGGTCACGCCCGGCGGGGCGCGGTCTCAAGCATGGCCTCATAGCGTACGCGCTCCGTGCCGCACGCGGTCGCACGCGCTAATGCTCGGGATGTCTTTCGCGCATAACGGCCGCCACTGCCGTGGGACATTAGGCGCTAAAATAGCATGAGAGCCTTGCGGATTCGATTTTATGTCGACCCTTCAACTGGTGCGCCGCATATTCTCAATCATCGGGTAGGCGAGGACGAGGTCGCCGATGTGTTGGAGGGGCCGGGAGAGGATCGGGCCGGGGGCGAAGCCTTCCAGGATTGCCTTGGGGCAGACCGCGTCCGGCCGTTATCTGCGGGTTATCTACGTGCCAGACCCAGAGCCGGCCAGCGTTTTGTGATCACGGCTTACGATTTGACCGGCAAGCCGCTGGCCGCTTACAGCAGGCGGAGAAAGAAGAAAGTTCAATGAAGCAAGACGCCGTCCCGCGAGCGTGGGACGAGGAAAAGGTGCAGCGCGTGCTAGCCCATTACGAAGGGCAGACCGAGGAAGAGGCGGTGGCCGAGGATGTGGACGCGATGCGACCCTCGGAAACCCTCATGAGCGTTCCTCACGATCTCGTGCCGAAGGTTCGGGAGCTGATCGCGAAACGGCGGGGTTAAGGGCGGGGTGTCCCGGGAGTAGTTTGTGGCCGATGAGCTGCTCCTGGCAGCGACGCAGGAGGGCAAGTGGATTTGACGGGCAAGAAGTGATCGTCAGCTGGAACAGTCGGATCCGCAACTTGCATCGCAGCTTGCTCCGCCTGAAGGCCAAAACCGCTCGTCAGGAGTCCCGAAGCCGTCGCCGATGAGCCTCAGTGTGCGTTGATAGCTAGAGGGGTCAGGAGCCGTTAACGGTACGTGATGAACGAAGGTACCAAGCACCACCGCACAGAACTCCGCGTAGTCCCGCGTGTGCAGGATGAACTCGTGCCACAAATCATCAATGATGTCGGAAGGTGCGAGCGGAAGATCTGACTCAGCACAAAGTTGAAGGAACTTGACGAGATCGGAACCGGCGCGCTCAGATTCGTCCGGCGAGAACGACCTGCGTCCAGCAACGCGATGCACGACACGGTCGATGCCCAGTGTCATAGATTTTGGGATCTCATGGGTAAGGGTCACGCTAACTCCTTTTTCTTACGTCGCGCGGCACGCCGAATCAGGGAGACATGGTGACTGGCAGCCTGCAGATATGCTGCGAGCGCTGTAAACTGATCGCGAATTTCAGGATCATCTCTAAGCTTTTCATCCTCATACCTCACGAAATGATCGGTTTCGCCCCACGCCTCGTCCATGATGGCTCGAGCCTGGACCTCAACGTGCTACCCGGTCATTGGGATGCTGCCATTTCCATCCAAGGTTCGGAAAACGGAGATCTCGTCGTCGCGGCATGGAGGGCGGTAGAAGCCCTCGCCTAGCCGAAAGACGAAATGCACCGAACAATAGCCAGTGCTCTCCTTCTTCATCTCGGATGCACCCGTGTCTTCAAATGATTTTACGTCATTCATCGCGAAACGCCCATACCGGACCCGTGCGGGTGATAGTGGCGGATCGGGCTTGCAAAAAGGTTGGCTCCAGACATCCAACTCGTATCTCCTCTGCAAGCCGAAACAGGTCATCAGGGTCAACAACGACAAGACGCGCGCCTACGAGATCGGGGACCCTGCGGTAGAAGTTTGCCACCGAAACATCAGGGAGACGCTCGCATTTGCTAATAGTACGGCGGTCCAGCTTTGCACGGCAGTTTATCGTATACATACCGTATTCGTTATGTATTTTGTTCCAGTCGCCGCCTAAAGCGATAAATAAGGTGATTACGCAGGCGTTTCTTAATACCTCTTGTGCACGCCGGAATTCGGGGGTTTGAAGAAGTCCGTCAATTGCGTCGCGATCTGCCGGATTCAATGCGCGTCTCCATTCCCCAGAAGTCTCGGGCTAGCGCTGGATAGGTCGTGTAATGGGCCGTCTTCTGATTATAGCGGTTTCAAGGAAATGGACGCCGCCCGACGACTTGAGCGTTGGGCGCCCGTCGTTTCTTTGCCGCGATAGTCTCGCCACCCAAAGTCATGGCTATCCAATCATCCGAAGGAGAGACCCTCACTCACCCCCGCCAGCGCACCCCCACGCCCAACTTCTTCTTCGCATACTCCAAGCTGCGCTCCAAATCGACGCGCTGCTGCTCCCTGAGCGCCGCCTCCAGCACAGGTGAATTGTCGGACCACTGTCCGATCACCATATTCCCGAGGAATGGCCGCCCGCTCTTGGCCAGCGCCACGAAGCGCGCGAACTCCCACGCGGGCATCTTCTGAAACGCCTTCCAGAAGTCCGGCTCCAGGTACGGCAGCACCTCCGGCGGCCTCCCAGTGATGATCTCAAGCTGCATGGACGCGCCCGGACAAAGCTTGCGATACATGTCCACGAAGCGCACGAAATCCACCGAGCCATCGCCCAACGCGACCCACTGCGCGGCCGCGCCGCGGGGGTGCTCGAAGACCGCGCTATCGCGCACGTGCGATGTCGCCACGTAAGGCGCCAGCGTCTCCAGCGTGAGCAGCGGGTCCTCCACCACCCACATGGGATTGCCCGTATCCAGGCAGGAGCCCACGAAATCCTTGCCGGCCTCTTCGATGAGCGCCTTCACCTCGCGCGCCTGCATGTCGCCCGCATGGTTCTCTACCGCGATGCGCACGCCCGCATCCAGCGCTTGCGAGCGCACTGCACGCAGCACCTTCACCGTATTTTCCATGTGCGCTTCCAGCGGCAGCGCCGTGCGCCGGTTGTCGCGC
Organism: Bryobacteraceae bacterium; assembly: GCA_035602155.1. GTDB lineage: Bacteria > Acidobacteriota > Terriglobia > Bryobacterales > Bryobacteraceae > Bog-159. The sequence continues at coordinate 23,576 of DATNMW010000365.1, forward strand.
GTACCCATGTAACAGCGCATCACGCGCGCACCCACCGCATGCGCCACGCGCAGCCCGCGCGCAACGTATTCCGCCGGCTCGCCGTCTTTCTTGTTGTAGGCTGGCGAAGAAGGGCAAATACAGCCGATGCCCGCGTCGATCTCCACGCCCACACGCGCGGCGTGCTCCTTCACCTTTTGCAGATAGGCCGGCTCCAGGCTCTCGTAATCGCCGAGGCTCGAAAGCTGGACGGTATCCAGTTTCAGACTCGCCGCGTAGTCCAGCAGTTGAATGGCTTTCCACTGGAACGCCCGGATCGAGTAGGAATCGAAGCCCAGCTTGATGGGTACGGGTTCCGCGGCCGGACTCATGGCTGCCACCGCCCCGGCGGAAGCCGTTTGCAGAAACGTGCGCCTGCGCATAGGAAATGTTGTATCACGGTTTGGTAAACGCCATCCCCGCGAAGCTCACCACGCTCCGCGGATCGATGTTCCACTGCTCGTAGCGCCGCAGCTCGCCACGCGCTCCGGGCAGGGTTTTCAGAAAAGTGTAGAGCGGCGCGGAGCCGCACCATTTCAAATCGTCGTGCTTCTCCTGCACCAGGTTCCAGAAGCCGTCTCCATCCGATTCCACTACGCGCGCGATGCGCTGCCGGTCGCGTTCGGCAACTTCGGCCATGACGCCGCGGTCCGCATACGCCGGGAAATCGTCCTGATATCGCGCGCCCATGTGCGCCATGTCGATGCCTAGAATCCAGAAGAGACCGTCGCCCTCGCGCGCCGCCATTTCGCCGAGCGATCCCAGGAAGCGCCGCACGCCTTCGTCGGCTTCGGGCGCGCCTCCGCGATACAGGCTTTGGGCGTACTGGCCACAGAGAATCGGAAGAATGCGAATGTCCGGACCGTAGATCTGTTGCAGGAACAGGACCTGCAACTCCACGGTGTGCTCGAAGGAGTGACAGTAATCTTCCATCAGCACCGCGGGACCGCCGTCGGCCGCCAGCCGGTCCACCAATGCGGTGTCCGTGGCCGTTTCGCCGAGGGGCGTCACGAATGGTTTGCGCGTGAGGCCGAAGTGTTCGGGCGCGCCGTAGTGGGAAGTCGCCAGGATGACGAAGGTGCGGTCCTTCAATTCCGGTCCGAGGGTTTGGTACGCGGCGCGATAGGATTGCCAACCGCCTTCGGGACTCACATGCGGCGCGGCGATGGCACATAGCGCTCCCCGACGGTCGCGGCTCGGTAACGACCCATCCATGTAACGCGCCATGGTCTCGCGCAGGGCGGCGACCTCCAGCGGATATGCGCCGCCGGCGTGCGCGGGCTCGCGCTTGGGCGCGTCCGCGAACTCTCGTTGACGGCCGGCTTTCATCTGCGCGAAGGTCTCGTCTTCCAGGAAGCCCGCCGAGCTGAACGTTTCGATGAGGTGTTGTTCAAGTTCAGCGACCTGCAGATCGCCGGTGATTTGGACCAACAATGCGCGCAGGTCCAGGTCCGTTTGACGGCCGTCAAAACAGCGCAGACATTCGATTAGGGGAGGCGGGATGATCAACACAGCGTCGGAGTAGCGATACGGGTCGCGGATGAAAAGGCCCGGCCGGTCGGGCACCGGGGAGGGCACGATGTCCAGGGCGTTTCTCAGACGAGGCAGTGGTCTAGGCAAGTATCATGGTAGCAGTTGGGGTCCTGCTGGTTCAGCGCTTTTGACTGAGCGCTTTTTGGATGGCGGCAATTGGCAGGAACAACGAGCGGGGCTGGTCCACAATCGCGCAGAATCCGTGATGTTCATAAAAGCCCACAGCCTGATCGTTCTTGGCATCCACCAGGATGGCGAAGGCTGCGGCGTCGGCCCGCATTGCGCGATTAGCTGCGTCCATCAGCATCGTTGCGCCCAAGCCGCGGCCGTGGATTCTCTCATCCACGGCTAGGCGACCGATACGAACGGCAGGCACAGTGGGATAGCGTGGCAAGTGTTTGGTCTCTTCCGGCGGCAGAGCGACGAGGGGAACACTCGCTCCAGAGAGGGTATAGTAGCCGCCCACTCGACCGGTCGCGGTCTCCACCGCGACGAAGCAATTAGCGATGTTCCGCCGGATATCCTGGGTTGCTTGCGTCTGCAAATACCGGTCTAGAGCGTCTTCACCGCAGCGAAACGATTTGCGGTCGTGCTGGGCGCCAAGCGGCTCAAAATGAAAGCCGGCCGAAGTCATTTAACGCCGAACTGTTTTCGATACCGGCGCGCGGCCCGGCGCAGTGCGGGCGTCGGCTCAGGAGGGTTGATAATAGCTTCGGCGAATTGCCGCTGGCCCTCGAGAGAGAGGCGAATAATTTCGGTCTGCTCAATGGTGCGGCAAGCCGCTTCATCGGCCGCGGCCACCACAAAATCCGTGAGGCTGCGCCCCTGGATTTCGGCCGCTCGCTTCAACCGCTCTAGAACCGCGTTCGGCAGCCGCGCCTCCAGACGCGCTGTGGTTCGGATCTGCTCTTGCATACCTCGAATATACGGCAAAATGCCGTACGGAGTCAAGGAGGTACGGCGGCCGCCCCCCGGAGGCAGGAGGAGATCAACCCGTCTGCCGCGACCGCCAATTATCTTATCGGCCCGGCTGCGGAAAACGTGCTCAGGCCAGAGCGCGGCGGCAGTAGTCGTAGCACTTCCGTACTTCCGCCACCGTGTCGCCGCCATCGTATTCGTATTCGATGTTGGCCGGAATCGGGTACTTTTCGCGTTTCAGCAGTTGCAGCACGTCCTGGATCGGCGTGTCGCCCTCGCCGAACGGCATGTTCTTGCCTTGATTCTTCTTGCGATCCTTGATGTGCAGCGTGACGATCCGCGCGTGGTGCCGTTCAATGAACGGCACCGGATCGTAACCCGCCGCCGAATAGTGCCCGATATCCAGGTTCACGGCGATATACGGCGACAGCTTCATGGCCGCCACGAAGGTCTCGGGCTTGGCGAATTCGTTGGCATCTTTGATGTTCGAGTGCCCATGCATGCCGACCACGATCTTGTATTTCTCCGCTTGAGCGGCGATGCGCGGGGTCACCGATACCGTGGCCGACGTCGTAATCACGCGGACGCCCAGCGCTTGGGCCATGTCGAAGCCGCGCGCGATTTCCTCGTCCGTGAAGTCGTCCCGAATGTTGTAAGCATATGCAGACAGTTCGATGCCGGCCCGGTCGAACTTTCGCCGGATTGCGCGGATGTCGTCGAGCGGCACACTCAACCGCCATTTCCGGAGCGCCTCGCGGCCTTCCGGACCGCGCGGGAATTCGGGCTCCACGTGCCCCATGGACAATTCGCACTCGCTCAAGCCCACGTCGATGAAGCCCTGGATGGCCGCGTCGAGGGGCCGGTCGCGAAAGCTGTAGGACTGCGCGCCGATCAGCACGCCGTTGACGTGCGAATCCAGCTTGCCAAACGCGCGAGCCAGCGGCAACGAGGCCAGCGCCAAGCGTCCAATATCGCGTCGCGTATACATGGTCGGTCCGTGTCCAATTGTATCCGATCTGTTATGTTGCAGAGATGCGCGAGCCGCGGACTTTGTTGGATGTGTTGGACGCCGCTGACGGTCAGTGGACCGCTGTCACTTTGCCGGACACTGGTTCGTCCGTGACTTACGATGAACTGCGTCGGCGGGTGCGCGGCATGGCGGGCGCATTGTACGCGGCGGGCGTGCAGCGCGGCGATCGCGTGGCCATGGCGCTGCCCAACGGCTTGGACGCTATCGTGTCGTTTCTGGCGGCCGCGGCGGCGGGCACGGCGGCGCCACTGAATCCAGGATACAAGTTCGAGGAATTCTGTTTTTATCTGGCGGACACCCGCGCGAAGCTGCTAATGGTTCCGCGTCCGGACGGTGCCGAGGGCGCGGAAGCGCGGCGCGCGGCGGAGCAGGCCGGCATTCCTGTGGTCACGCCGGAGATTTCGGACGGTGTTCGCACGCCGGACCCCGGCCCGGACGATACCGCCTTGGTCCTGCATACCAGCGGCAGCACCGGGCGGCCGAAGCGCGTGCCGCTGCTCCATCGGAACCTGGTGGCCTCCGTGCGCAACATCGCGGAGACTTATGCGCTGGGTCCCGCCGATGTGTCGCTCTGCCTGATGCCGCTATTTCACGTGCATGGCTTGATGGCCTCCACCATGGCGACGCTGCTGACGGGCGGCACAGTGGTGGTTCCGTCGCGCTTCAACGCCTTGACGTTCTGGCGCATGGTGCGCGATTACGGCGTCACTTGGTATTCCGCGGCGCCCACCATGCACCAGCTCATCCTGACGCGCAAACGCAGCGGCGACGAGAAGCTGCGCTTCGTGCGTTCGTGCAGCGCGGCGCTGGCGCCGGACCTGATGCGCCGCATGGAGGAGTATTTCGCAACGCCCGTGCTGGAAGCGTACGGGATGACGGAAGCCTCGCATCAGATGGCCTCCAATCCGCTGCCGCCCGCTGCCCGCAAGGCCGGCTCCGTGGGACCGGGCACGGGCGTTTGCATCAGTATTCGCGACGACCGGGGCGGCGAACTTCCGTGCGGCAAGGCAGGCGAAGTGTGCATCGACGGCCCTGGCGTGATCCGCGCATACGAGAACAATCCGGAGGCCACCGCGCAGTCTTTTTTTGGCGAATGGTTCCGCACGGGCGATCAGGGGATTCTGGACGCGGACGGCTATCTGCAGCTTACCGGACGCCTTAAGGAGTTGATCATCCGGGCTGGCGAGAACATCGCGCCCCGTGAAATCGACGAGGTATTGCTGGCGCATCCCGCGGTGGCCGAAGCGGTTTGTTTCGGGGTGCCGCATCCAACGTGGGGCGAGGAGGTGGAAGCGGCGGTGGTGCTGTATCCCGAAACGGCCGTGGGCGAATCCGATCTGATTCACTTCTGCCGCGGCCGGCTGGCGGATTTCAAGTGCCCCAAGAAGATACGCATCGTGGCTTCCATTCCGCGCACGGCCACGGGTAAGATCCAACGGCTGAACGTGGCCGCGACACTGGCCGGGGTGTCCAAATGAAGTTCGCGATCGCCGGCGCGGGGGCCGTGGGCGCTTACATGGGCGCCGCCATGGCGCGCGCCGGCCTGGATGTAACGCTGTTCGCGCGCGGGCTGCAATTGCGGGCCATTGAAGAGCGCGGTGTGCGAGTGCTCAGCCCGGATGGCGATTTCGAAGCGCGGCCGAAGGTCACGGGCGACCTGGAGTCCATCGGGCCCGCGGATGTAGTTTTTCTGGCCGTGAAAGCGCACAGCCTGCCGCAATTGGCGCCGCGTCTGGCGTGCCTGCTGGGTCCCGAGACGTGCGTGGTCAGCCTGCAGAACGGCGTGCCGTGGTGGTTCACGCCGCTCGATCGTGTGGATCCGGGGGGCGCGATTGCAGAAGCCATCGATGCGCGCCGCGTGGTGGGTTCGCTGGTTTACTTCGCCACGGAGATTGCCGAACCCGGCGTCGTGCGGCACGTCGAAGGCCGTCGCATCTCCATCGGCGAACCGGATGGCGCGCGATCCGCCCGCTGCCGCGCCATCGCCGAAGCGCTCATCGCCTCCGGGTTGCGCTGCCCCATCACCACCCACATCCGCGAAGAGATCTGGGTCAAGATTCTTGGGAATGTGGCTTTCAATCCAATCAGTGCGCTGACTGGCGCGACGCTCGCCCGCATGACGGCCGACCCGGATGTGGCGGCGTTGGCGCGCGCCATCATGGCCGAGGCCGAATGCGTGGCCGCGCGACTGGGGATGAAACTGCCCGTCTCGATCGAGCAACGCATGGCGGGAGCGGCCAAGGTCGGCGAACACAAGACTTCCATGCTGCAGGACCTGGACGCGGGCCGGCCGCTGGAGCTGGAAGCCGTGGCGGGCGCGGTGCTGGAGATCGGCGACCGTCTGGGGGTGGCGATGCCCGCGATGCGCGCCGTTTATGCATGTACCAAGCTGCGCGCGGCTTTCAAGCCGGGCTGACCGGCGCGGTGCAGAACGCGCAACGCCGCGCCAGGATGGGGATGGTGCTCAGGCATTCGGGACATTGCTTGGTGGTCGGGTCGGGCGGGGCTTCTCCGCGCCGTGCGCGCGCCATTACGGCATTGACCGGAAGGACGACAAAAAAGTAGATGGCTGCGGCGATCAATAAGAACGCGATTACTTGATTCAGGAAATCGCCTATGGCAAACCCGCCGAACTTGATGTCGGAAAAATCGCGCTTGCCTCCGATGGCAGCGATCGCCGGCATCAGCAAATCCGCTACAAGGGCAGCCACAACCTTGCCGAACGCGCCGCCGATGACCACCGCAACCGCCAGATCAATGACGTTGCCGCGCAGCAGAAACTGTTTGAAACCCTTTAACATGCTTCCTCCAAGAGGCTTATTCTAGCGAACCTCGTGAGGAAAAGCCGCCACTTGCTAGTGATGCCCGCCGCCCCCGCCGCCGCCGACACCGCCACCCGCATGCGACACCGCGCCGGGGCTTCCGGCGCTGGCACTCGAAGTGTAGGTGCCAGAAGGGCCGTTTCCAGAAGAGCCAACAGAGTATCCGCGACCCGGAGAGGCCGACTGGCCAGGCCGAGTCACGCCGAAATGGATTGGTGGGCGCTTTGGTTCCGGCGTGCTTTTGTAAGCCACCGTGTTATAGACGTTGTTGACGTAACCGGGCTGGCGGTATCCGGAGTAGCAGGGATAATAGTAGCCGGGCGAGAATGCCATATATACGTCCCATGGACTGAACATGGGGCACCCATACGGGCTATAAGACATCCCGCCAACGCCAGGGACATAACTATACATCCCGAAGAACGGATTGTAATACCATCCGTTCGAAAACAAATTGCCGCCGGTGAATAATGAATTTTGCAGGCTGCTCGCGGCCGCCACATTGGCCATCGAGACATACCCGTCGCGGCGCTCGCTCCAGCGGTTCAGGGCGTCGGTCACGGTCTTGTCGAACCGGTGCACCGCCAGCGTATCCAGCGCGATCAGGTGGCCTTCTTTGACTTCCACCGTTTGATCGCCGGCCGTCACCTCGGCCACGCCGTCGTAAACGCGCAGTTCGTTGCCGTCGGCGTCCAACTGATAGACGCCCTTCTTGACCGGATGAACAGTCGCATCCCGATAGACTATCGTGACGGAGTTATCCTTCCCGATGTCGGCCGCCTCGACAATCGCCGCGCCCGAGAGGAACTCCAGGCGGGTATCGATCAGGCGGTTGGTAATCATGCGGAACGAACTGTTCTCGCCGAGGCGCAGGAAAACGCCGGGCGTCAACAGCACCTCCGCGCGTCCTTCCCCTGTTTTGAGCTGCTGGTTCTCCTTAACTTCCGGAAAAACGCCGAATTTGGTTTCCACCAGTTGGTCGCCCACGTAAACCTGGCCTTCCACGTAGTGGATCAGCCCGGAGCGAGCCGCGATTACCGCCGATTGGGCCAGGGCGGCGACACTGCCAGCCGCGAGGGCCAAAACGCCAAGAGCCAGTCTCCCTGCAGGTCGCATAAAGACTCCTTAACAACTCCTTAATAAAGCATCTGCGCAATTGAGGACGTTTGTCAATACCGCTGCGTTACTATAAACGCACTATGTGCGGCAAGTTCACACCTTTTAGCGCGTTGCGGGTGTCGACAATCAAGCGGGCTTTGGCCGCGATCGCCGGGAAATCGAACGCTGAATGATCGGTGATAATGGCTGCGCAATCGGCCTCGGCGGCCAGGGCCTCGGGCTGGGCTTGCAAATCCTCGCCATCCAACTGAAGGTGTGGAACATACGGGTCGCTGTAGCTCAGCCGGGCGCCACGCCGCTTCAACAGAAGCATAACGTCCAGAGCAGGGGATTCCCGGAGGTCCTCGATATCCTTCTTATACGCGACGCCCAGGATATGGATGCGAGATCCCTTGACCGGCTTTCCCGCGTCGTTGAGCGCATTCTGGATTTTGTCCACCACGAAGTGCGGCATCTGGCCGTTGATATATCCCGCCAGCTCGATGAAGCGTGCCTCGATGCCGGCCTGCTTGGTCTTCCAGGAAAGATAAAAGGGATCGATCGGAATGCAATGGCCCCCCAAGCCCGGACCGGGATAGAACGGCATGAAGCCGAAGGGCTTGGTGGCGGCCGCCTCGATTACCTCCCACACGTTGATGCCCATGCGGTCGCACATCAGCGCCATCTCGTTCACCAGTCCGATATTGATCATGCGGAAAGTGTTTTCCAGCAGTTTGACCATCTCGGCCACCTGTGTGGAGCTGACGGGGACCACGCTGGCCAGCGCCTGCGCGTAGAACAGCCGGCCCATTTCGGTGCAGGCAGGAGTAGACCCGCCCACCACCTTGGGGATATTGGCCGTCTGGTACTTCGGATTGCCGGGATCGACCCGTTCGGGCGAAAAGCATAGGAAGAAATCCTGCCCCACCCGCAGGCCCGATTTCTGGAACATGGGGAGCAGCAGTTCCTCCGTAGTGCCGGGATACGTGGTCGATTCCAGAATAATCAGCATGCCGGCGTGCAGATACTTGAGGATCTCCTCGCAGGAGGACACGATGTAGCTCATGTCCGGGTCTTTGGTTTTGCGCAGGGGCGTGGGCACGCAAATGTTGATGGTGTCCAGATCGCGCACCGCGGCGAAATCGGTGGTGGCGCGCAGTTTGCCCTCCTGCACCAGCTTGGATAAAGCGTCGCTCGAAATGTCCCCTACATAGGAATCGCCCGCATTCACCCGCGCGGTTTTGCCGGCGTGCAGATCGATGCCGGTGACGGAGAAGCCGGCCTTGGCGAACTCCACGGCCAGGGGCAGTCCCACATAACCGAGCCCTACGATTCCCACGCGCGCGCGGCGCGACGCGATTTTTTCTTCAAGTATGCTGGCGGTGGTTTCCGTGGCGGCCATGCTCATATTTCTATCTTACAGCCGGATACAGCGAATTTTGTCCAATTTGAAACTCCAGGCGCAACAGGTCGGTTAACGTTAGTGATAAGAGCGGCGCCCCATGCGTCAACAGGCCGCGCCGGGCGTTGGGGCTAATCGCTTCGGCGTGGCGCGGCGGAGCGGGACTGCTTCAGGCGGGCGCTATAGCGCGGGCGGCCTGACGCCCTTCCGATGCCCGCCAAATCCGAACGGCGACGGGTGGTACTCGCCCACCAAATCCACATTGGCTTTCGCCGGAATTTGCGCCTCCATGCCGAGCGCCCAATAGCAGGCATTCACCATCATCCGGCGCACGCCTTCGTTCAATAAATCCTGTGAAGCGCCCATGGTCGTCGTGAAAACGCGCGCCGTCTTGTAAGTCTTCACCCAGGCTATGGGCAGCATGGGATCGTTCGGCTTACCCTGCACGGGCGGATCGTCCGGGTGCATGCCCTGCAGCACCTGGCCGAGCACCAGCGCACGGCTATCGCCCGGCAGCGGCAGGCGCACTTCATAAACATCCGTGGGACCCCAGATATCGCCGTCGTGAATGCCGCGTAAAATGGGATGATTCTCCGCATCCTTAACCAGAATGCCCCGGGTGCTCTGCTCGCCATGCCGGCCATGGTGCGCGATCCAAGTCTCGCCCAGCACCTGGCGTCCGAAGCCGCCATCCCACTCCTTGCTATTCCAACTGTACCGCCGGTAAGTCGGGCTGCTCTTCAGATCGAAGGCATGCGTGGCGGTGCGCATTCCGACAATGGGACGGCCGGATTCAACGTAATCCACGATGTGCTTCATCTGGCTGTCGGGCAAATCGCGGAAGCGCAGCAGCATCACCATCAGGTCGGCGGAGTCCAGCGCTTCCAGTCCGGGAATGTTGGTGACCAGGTCGGGCTTGATCGTGCCATCGGCCGGATCGATGGCATAGAGTACGGTGCAATCGAAGCCATGCCGCCTGGAAAGGATCTTCGCCAACTGCGGCAATCCTTCCTCGGAGCGGTACTCTTCGTCTCCGCTCACCAGCACGATGCGTTTGCCATTGGCGGCAGACGCACGCAACCGGCTAAATAGCACGGAGGCCAGCAGGCCGCGCCGGGTCATCGCACGAACACCAGGTAAATCGTCATCGCCACTCCGGTAACCGCCAGAATCAGCGCAATCGCCACGGCCATGGTTACCGGCCGGTCGACCACGGGTGTGCCGCGCTTTACGGCGTTTACGAAACGAACGTGCTGCAGCGCGGAGAACAGGTTCACAATCACGCCGATAAGGATCATGCCCGTGCCGGCCCACAGCGTGAATTTCGCGGAGTGCAGACTCAGCGGGTGCTGGCTGAATTCGATTTCGCGCAGGAACAAGCCAAAGCGCGCCACTACGAAACCGAAGCCCATCAAAGCCAGACCGGTACGGATCCATGCCAGAAAGGTGCGTTCGGCAGCCAGGTATACGCGCGGATCTTCGGTCGGCATTGCGTCTACCCTTTCGGCGCCGCGCGCAGCGGGCCGCTGGCCAAATCGATCCACCGATTGCCTTGGGTATTGCGCACGAACACGGTACCCTCGGCGCGAAACCGGCGCGGCCCCGCGAATTCGCGCCAGCGGCGAGAAGCCAGAGCGGCCAACCCTTCCACTTGACCCGCTGCGATCCCCTGGGCTAGAGTGACATGCGGGTGGTATGCGAAAGGTTCCTGAAAGGCCAGTGCGCCCTGGCTCAAGCTGTGGTGCATTTCGCGCAACTGGCCAGCGCCCTCTTGCACGCCGATATAGACGACGTCGGTGACATCGAATTTTTCGATTCCGCCCAATTCGATATCAAAGGGCGCGAAGCCGCCCAGGATGCCGCGGGCCTCTTCGATAGCGGCTTCCGGAGCGACGGGCAGCGGCCGCGGAGGCAGTACGCTGATGTGCGCGTGCGGATTGCAACCGGGCACCATCTCCAGCCGCAGATCGTCCAGAAATCCGCCAAGCGGATCCGGAAGGTAGATCACCAGCGCGTACAAGCTGGGACGCTCGTCACCCACCGGCAGACCTGTTCCATTTTGTTCTAAATCCATCGTTTGTGCGGGCTGCACTGTCGATTATGCCACATCGCACACCCGCCACTGGGCCAACTCCTGTTAACCTCTAGTTGGAGATGTCAGATACGGCTACGCCTAATCCCCTGCTGAACTTGCCATTCAGAATCCCTTTCGACCAAATTCGCGCGGCGCATGTTCAGCCCGCCGTGGCTGAGCTGCTGCGCGATGCGCGCCAACGCATCGACGCGCTGGCCGCCGATCCCGAATCGCGCACCTTCGACAATACCCTGACGGCGCTTGACGCCAGCACCGAGCCGCTGGATGAGGCCATGGCGGTGGTGCGGCACCTGGAATCGGTGGCCACGTATCCGGAATTGCGTGCTGTCTACAATGCGGTGCAGCCGGAGGTCAGCGCGTTCTATTCGGGCATACCGCTGCATGCCGGCCTATGGCAGGCGATCCGATCGTACTCCGCAACGGACGAGGCGCACGCGCTGGCCGGCCCGCGGCGCCGTTTTCTGACCAAGACGATCGACTCATTCCGGCGCCACGGCGCGGATCTCGACCCGCAGGGCAAGGCCCGCCTGGAAGCCATCGACATCGAACTTTCCACCGTCACCACGAAGTTCTCGCAGAATGTTCTGGATTCGACCAACGCCTTCGAACTGGTAATCGCGGATGAAGCCGGTCTGGCCGGACTGCCGCCATCGGCCGTGGCCGCGGCGCGCGCCAGCGCCGCGCAGAAGGGGCTGGACGGCTGGCGGTTCACGTTGCAAGCGCCCAGTTACACGCCCGTGATGATGTATCTGGACGATGCCGCCATCCGCCAGAAGATGTACCGCACTTACGCGGTCCGGGCCAGCCGGGGCGAGTACGATAATCGCGCTCTGCTGAGCCGCATCCTGGAGTTGCGCCGGGCGAAAGCGGAACTGCTGGGCTTCCGCAATTTCGCGGACCTGGTGCTGCACGATCGCATGGCCCACACCGGCGAGCGCGCCGAGGAATTCCTGAAAGACCTGAAGCGCAAGACCGAGGCGCAGTTCGCGCGCGAGAACCGCGATCTGCTGGAATTCCGGCGCAGCCTGGAGGGTCCGGACGCGCCCGAGCTGGAGCCCTGGGACGTATCTTATTACGCCGAGAAGCAGCGCGCCACGCTCTACGATTTCGACGAAGAGGAGCTACGTCCGTACTTCCCGCTGGACCGCGTGGTCGCGGGCCTGTTCGACACCGTGCAGCGCCTCTACGGTATTCGTGTGGCGGAAGAGCCCGGCGTGCCCGTGTGGGATCCGCAGGCGCGCTATTACGCCGTGTACGACCGGGACGGCGGCTTCATCGGCGGATTTTACGCGGACTGGTTTCCGCGCGAGAACAAACGCGGCGGCGCGTGGATGGATGCGCTGATCACCGGATACCCCTCGCCCAGTGGCTTTAAGCCCCATCTGGGGCTGATCTGCGGCAACCTGACGCCGCCGCTGGCGGATCGCCCGGCGCTGCTGACGCACTACGAAGTCAGCACCATCTTCCACGAGTTCGGGCACCTGCTGCATCATTTGTTGAGCCGCGTGGAGATCCGTAGCCTGGCGGGCACCAGCGTGGCCTGGGATTTCGTGGAGCTGCCTTCGCAGATCATGGAGAACTGGACCTGGGATCGCGAGCCGCTGGACCTGTTCGCGCGCCATTACCAGACAGGCGAGCCGATCCCCGGCGAGTTGTTCGAGAAGATGGTGCGCGCCCGCAATTTCCGCAGCGCCAACGGGCAGATGCGGCAGCTTGGCTTCGGCTTCGTGGACCTGGCCTTGCACATCGATTACGATCCAGCGCGGGATGGCGATGTGATCGAGTATACCCGCGGAGTCCTGCAACAGTACGCGCCCGCGCCGCTGCCTCCGGATCACGCCATGGTGGCGGCGTTCACGCACCTGTTCGCCAGCCCGGTCGGCTACGGCGCCGGCTACTACTCCTACAAGTGGGCGGAGGTGCTGGACGCGGACGCCTTTACGCGCTTCCGCACACAAGGGATCTTCAGCCCGGAGGCGGGTGCAGCGTTCCGGGACGCGATCCTGTCGCGCGGCGACAGCGAGGATCCCGCCGAATTGTACCGGAAGTTTATGGGGCGGGACCCGGACCCGAATGCGCTGCTGGAGCGGTCGGGCCTGCTGGCAGCCTCCCAGGCCGCACCGCATGCCCCGCCAGGAAGGCCCGATCCTGTCCCTTTAGTTTTCGGCGGGGATCAGCTTTAGCTGGGCGCTTTCCCGGCTGTTTTCGTGGATACTCATCGCGACCGCCTGGCTTTCGAACGGCTTCACGAAATCCGGATCCATGTATGCGCCGGGTTCGACATCGTCCCAGGCGTATAGCTTATAGTCGCCTGGATCGACGTTCTTCAGCGTGAACTTGCCATATTGGTCGGTGGTGGCAATGTGGTACGCATCCCTCATCCCGCGCCGCTTGGAATCGTCCGGAATGAGCACTACCAAAGCGCCCGCCGCAGGCGCCTGCTTATCGTTCTGCACTACGCCTTCGATCTGGCCCGCTCCCGGAGCGATCGTGACAGTGAGCGGACCGGGCGCGCCGCTGGTCATGTCCAACCCGGAATCGCGCACCTCCTGACCGCCCGCGCGAATAGACTTCACGTAATAGCCGTCCGGAACGCCCATCACGCGGACATTGTATTGTTCCTCAGCGACCTGCGGCAGCGTGAAGGTCCCATCGTCGTGTACGCGGTCGCCTGGCGCGGCGCCCACCTCATGCATATGCAGCAAAACGTAAATGCTTGCCAGGTTGATCCCGTCGGGACCCTCGGCCTTGACTTGCCCCTTCAGTTCAACGCCCGGGTTGAGCGTCAGGACGATACCGTCCATATCGTTGTTACCCACATCGATGGCCTGCCGCGCGCTCGCACCGTGCGCCCGATCGAAGGATTGGGCCACCAACACGTAGGCGCCCGGACGCACGCCTCGGATTTCGAAGTTGCCCTGCTCGTCGGTATCGTGCCGGAACATGTTATACGGGCTTGTTTCGTCGCGCCGCGTCAGCATCAACGTCACGCCTTGCTTGTCGGCGCCGCCCTGGTAGTTGACATGCCCGCGCAACCGTACAGTGTGAGTCTTCGCGAGCGCAATGTTGATGCCGCGAAGCTCCGCGCCCGGTATGACGTCCACCGCGGCCGCCGTGGCGATGTCGATCGCGCTGGGATAATAAGTCGCCGCATAAGTTTCTACTGGAGGCGGCTTAGCGGATTTTTCTCTTAGCGTCGGCCGATTGATTTCCTGGTTGTAAGTGGCGCTCAAATAGTACCGGCCGGGAGCCAACCCGAATATGCGGTATTCACCCAAGTCGTTGGTGCTGGCCGAGCCGGAGGGAACCAATTGCTTGCGGCCGTCTGTGCGGCTATAGCTCTGCGCTTGCACCGAACCGCGTACCACCGGGTCGCCATCCTCATCTACAATGCGTCCGGTAACGACTCCGTGCGGCGTAAGTTTGAGGTCCACTTCTTTCAGATACTGTCCAGCGTCCAGCGAGATGGTAGTACCAGGCCGGTTGGGGCCGCGCGCCCCATACATGGCCTGCACGAATCCATTGCCGTTGGCCGATAGGCGGTACTTGCCGGGTTCGATATCCTTCATGGCGAACCTGCCGCCCGCATCCGTGGTGGTGGAGTAATTGGTTTGCTGCGTGCCGGTATTGGTATTTAGATCTACACGCTGCAGCACGACATCCGACTTCTTGACCGGCGCGCCAGTGGCTGCATTGGTCACCTGGCCTTCGATGCCGGACCGGTCGTCTGGCTTGGCTGGATTCTGCTGCGCGAACAGCGCGGCTGCCAGGAAAAGAAGCGAGAGACGGATCTTCATCGGCGCCCCAGCCTATTGGTATCAAGATACCACGGCAGGCCAGTAGGCCTGTCCTACAGAATTGTCCAATACAAGATGATCCTGAAAGGCGGATCGGTTTCCAATACAAGATGATCCTGAAAACGAGCGGAACCGGCGGGAAAATGCGGGTGCATGGTGATACGGGTGGAGAACGCCGAGGG
>DATNMW010000366.1:0-2724 GCA_035602155.1 Bryobacteraceae bacterium
TCGAAGAAATCCAGGGGGTCCGACGAGCGCAGCTCCGTATCGAACCTCTCATAATCGCCGTCGAACAGCAGCTTGAGCCGCGCGGCCGCGTCCATGCGCATGTGCGCGCCGCACTTCGGGCAGACGTTCCAGTTGGACTCCAGATCCTTCTTCCAGATGATCTGGCGGCAACCTTCACACTTCAGCCACAGACCTTCCGTGCGCAGTTTACGCGAAGGGTCGTCGATCCGCGCCACCTTGGCCGGCGCCGCATTTGCTTTCTTGAACCAGGACATGCCGATTGAACTACCTTAGCGCGGGTACGGATGCCGCCGCAACGTAGCAAAGGCCCGATAGATCTGCTCGGCGAGCATGGCGCGCGCCAGTTCATGCGGAAACGTCATGCGCGAAAGCGACAGCAACAGGTCCGCGCGGCCGCGCCAATCTTCGGGAAGGCCGTCCGCGCCGCCCACCACGAAGACCAGGTCGCGGCCTTCCATCTCGGCCTGCGAAACCAGCGCTACAAACGCCGCCGTGTCCATGGCCTTGCCCGCTGGATCCAGCAGGATGCGCCGCGCGGTGGGGTGCTTGGCCCAGAAATCCGCGCGTTCCGGCCGCTCCGGATGGATCTCGCGCATTTCGCACGCCGCATACCGGCTGGCCCGGCTCACGAAATCGGCGGCTATGGCATTGGCGTGCGCATCGCGCGGCTTGCCGATGTAGTACAGGAAAATCCTCACGCCGACGGAATTTCAACGGTCCTGGCATTGCGCCACAGCCGCTCCAAATCGTAATATTCGCGCGACTTCGGTGAAAAAATGTGTACCAGGAAGTCGCCATAGTCGGCCAGAATCCATTCCGCTTGGTTATACCCCTCCAGGCTGAACGGAAGCTCGCCGGTTTGTTTCAGCCGCAAGCCCACTTCGTCGGCGATGGCCTGCACGTTGCGCGCGTTGGCGCCCGTGCAGATCACGAAGTAATCCGCGAATGCCGTGATGCCGGTCAGGTCGAGCACGCGAATGTCGGTTGCTTTCTTGGATTCGGCGGCGCGAACGGCCACCAGCCATGATTTGGATTCGGTTGGGTCGGGGTGCCTTAGATCTACCGTTGTCAGAACTCGCTCCCTGTCCGTATCGTACTACAATATAAGTTCCGGCTCATGCGTTTTTTCATGCGGCTTACGTTCGGTGCAGTACTGTTGGTGGGGCTGCCGCCTCCGCCTGCCAAAGCCCAATCCTCCACCGCCACCGAGCCGCAATCGCCAGCCATGGTGGGGTCGGCGGTTGCGCCTGCCCAGAGCGCCTCCGAAGACCCCGACGTGCTCCGCGCCCGCCTGAACATCCAACGCCTCCGGGCGCTGGTCGAAGCCGGGGCTCTCCCGCGCGTCCAACTCGAGCGGGCCGAGGATGCCCTGGGCGATGCGCAGGATCTGGCTGTGCTGCGCCGCACTATGTATGGGCAGGACATCACAGAGGAGCAGGCGGGCGAGATGGTGGCCGCCGCTCAACGCCGCCTGGACCGCCGCCAGAAGCAACTCGAGCGGGTTCGCGGCCTCATAGATTCCGGGCTCGCGGCGAAGAACGACTTGGACCCTCTCGTAGACCAAGTCGACTACGCGCGCAAGGAATACGACTTGGCGGTATCGCGCGCCAGCCTGAATCGTCAACTCGTCGAGATGGCCCGCGCCGAGCAATGGGCCTCGCGGACGGATCAAAGCCTGGCCGGCAGCGCCCGTACTGCCGTCCGCTACGATGGCGCCGGTGTCTTCACGCCCGCCCAATTCCAGCAAGTCTCCGCCGCCTTCGAGCATCGCTTCGCCAAGGCTTTGCCGGTCAGCGCCATGGGTGAGACCGCCGTACACCGCGCCTTGGGCTTCGATCATCGTGGCCGCGTGGATGTGGCATTGAACCCGGATCAAGCCGAAGGCATCTGGTTGCGCCAGTACCTTGAAGCGCGGCACATCCCTTATTTCGCCTTCTGGCAGGCGGCGCCCGGCAAAGCCACAGGCGCGCACATACATATCGGGCCGGAGAGCACCCGCCTCGGCGCGGGAGCGGACTAGGGGCCCGATTGAGTTCTCTCCGCGTCCTTATCCCCGAAGAAAAGATCCGCGACCGTGTACGCGAAATGGGCGCCGAAATCGATCGCGACTACCCAAACGGGAACCTGCACCTGGTTTGCATTCTGAAAGGCGCTTGTTTCTTCATGACCGACCTGGCGCGCACGCTGCAGCGCGACACGTATGTCGATTTCATGGGTATCTCCAGCTATGGAAAAGGCAAGTCCACCTCGGGCGAAGTCAAGGTCACCAAGGATCTGGATTTCTCCGTCGAGGGGGCCGATCTGCTGATCGTCGAAGATATCGTAGATAGCGGCGTCACCCTCACTTACCTGATCCATTTGCTGGAGCAGCGCAAGCCGCGCTCGATTCGCATCGCCGCATTGCTCGACAAGCCCGACCGCCGCCAGCGGCCCGTCCAAGTCTCCTATGTAGGCTTCCGCATTCCGGACGAATTCGTGGTGGGCTACGGTCTGGATTACGCGGAGCGCTACCGCAACCTGCGCGACATCTGCATATTGGACAACCCATGACGCGGCGCACGCACTCGTGCGTGCCGCGCCCCACTCCTGGGGACGATCCAAGGTGCTCCAGGTTGGCGTTTTCGCGTTCCGAAAAAGGTAGCGATCTGAAGCAATATTGGGCGGCACTCGACTGCTTTGAGCGGGGTCTGCGCCTGAATCCTG
>DATNMW010000367.1:0-8252 GCA_035602155.1 Bryobacteraceae bacterium
TGCCGCTCGATTTCCTCGGCCACTCCATTAGCAAGCCGCTTAGACGTGGTGAGCAGAATTGCAGCCGCATCGATATCGTGCTCGGCCTGCGCCAGCATGTCGGCCGCGAGGTGCCGCGGATTGCCATCCGCCGAGACGATCAGGATCTCAGTCGGGCCGGCCACAAAGTCGATGCCCACCTCGCCCGCGAGCAGTTTCTTGGCCGCGGCCACGTAGATGCTGCCCGGACCAACGATGCGATCCGCGCGCGGCACAGTGCGCGTGCCGTAGGCGAAGGCCGCGATGGCTTGCGCGCCGCCCATCTGAAACACCCGCTCGACACCCAGAATCCGCGCCGTACCCAGAATCTCCGGTACGCGGCGCGGGCAGGCCACGCAGATATTGCGCACACCCGCGACCTGCGCTGGAATTACGGTCATCATCAGCGTGGAGGGCAGCGGATAACGGCCCGCGGGAATGTAGGCCGCGACCGTATCGAGCGGGCGCACAACCTGCCCCAGTTGCCGCCCGGGACTGACTTCGCGCAGCGTCTCGGCGGGCATCTGCATTTCGGCGAAGGCGCGAATGTTGGCGGCGGCGATCTCGACGGCCGCGCGGAACTCTCCTGAAAGTCCCGCGCAGGCCCGCCGCAGATCCGCGGCAGGCGCCACGACCGTCTTGCGGTCGAGCGCGTCGAACTGGCGCGCGTATTCGAGCAGCGCCCTATCGCCCCGCGCGCGCACAGCTTCCAGAATCGGCCGCACGACCGCTTCGGCTTCGGATAACCGGGCCTTGCGCCGCGCCAGCAGGCGGGGCATAGCGGTGGGAGATAGGATCCGAATCATAAGTTAGAGAAGTCAGGAGGCAGAAGACAGAAGTCAGGAGACGCAATCCCGGCTTCTGACTCCTGACTCCTGACTTCTGACTCCTTCTTCATAAAACGATCTTATTTAGCGGATACTCCACGATTCCCTGCGCTCCCGCCTGCTTCAATCGTGGGATGATGTCGCGCACGGTGGACTCATCCAAAATCGTATTGACCGCCATCCACTCCTGGTCGCTAAGGTGCGAAATCGTAGGACGCTTCAGCGCGGGCAGCACCTCCAGCACGGCGCGCAGATCGTTCTGGTGGACGTTCAGCATCAGCCCGACCTTGCCCAGCGCGTTGATGGCGCCATCCAGCAGCATACGCATATCTTCCAGCTTGCGGCGCTTCCAGGCGTCCTGCCACGACGCGCGGTTGGCGATGAACTGGGTGTTGGATTCCATCACCGTGTCGATGATCTTCAGATTGTTGGCGCGTAGCGAAGAGCCGGTTTCAGTAACCTCGACGATGGCATCGGCCAGCACCGGCGGCTTCACCTCGGTTGCGCCCCAACTGAACTCGACGCGCGCGCGTACGCCGTGCTGCGTCAAGTAGCGCTTGGTGGTACCAACCAATTCGGTGGCGATGATTTTGCCCTCCAGGTCGCGCACCGTTTGGAAGCCGGACGACTCCGGCACGGCCAGTACCCAGCGCACCTTGCCGAAACTCTGCTTCGAGTAGATCAGGTCGGCGACCGCTTCCACTTGCGCTTCGGTTTCGGCGACCCAATCGCGGCCGGTGAGACCCGCGTCCAGAATGCCATCTTCCACATAGCGCGCCATCTCCTGCGCGCGGATGAGCATGCACTCGATTTCCGGATCGTCGATGGCCGGGAAATACGACCGGCTGCTGGTGGTGATGGCGTAGCCCGCGCGGCGGAACAAATCGATGGTGGCGTTCTCCAGGCTGCCCTTGGGGATGCCGAGTTTCAGCTTCATGGCAGGCTCCCGTAGACCGCGGCGGGGTCGTAGGCGCGCGGCTCGGATTCCACCCACTGGCTGTTTTCCAGGCGGCGGTAGAAGCAGCTCACGTAACCGTTGTGGCAGACGCCGGGGCCTTGCGGATCGACGCGCAGTAGCAGGGCGTCCTGGTCGCAGTCCGTGGAGATTTGTTTCACGATGAGACGGTGGCCCGACGTCTCGCCCTTGAGCCAGAGCTTCCGGCGCGAACGGCTGTAGAAGGTGGCGAAACCGGTCTCGACGGTACGGCGGAAGGCTTCGGCGTTCATGTAGCCGACCATCAGAACGCGACCGGAGGTGTGATCCTGAACGACCGCCGGGATCAGTCCGTCGAACTTTGAGAAGTCCAAATACATGCGAATAGCAACAAAAAAGCCCGCCTTCATTGCAGGCGGGCGTCCTTTCTTATTTCAATATGGTTCGAATCAGGACACTACCCGCCGTGCGTGGATTGTGCTGTGATGGCGATGGCGGGCGGCGGGAACCATAAACGAAGAGTATACCAGAGAGACCGCGCTACGCGCTGTGTCTGGTGGGCAGAGAATTATCCAATAGAAGATGAGCATGAATCGGGGCCGGGGAGGGGTACGGTTTCCAATACAAGATGAGCATAAAAAAGGAAATAATGGGGTAGGCGTGGCGCGGCCGGATGCAAGTGCAGATGATGAATGCCGAAAGCCTGAGCCAGGAACAAATCCGGGAGTTTCTCAAGTCAAGCCAGCGGATCGAGTTTGCGGGTGGCAACGAAGCGAGAGGTACGCCTGGGTGGAGCGCGTGCTAGGGGCGGGGGGGCGGTGGAAATGACGGAGCCCTGGAAAGCATGGAAAACCAAAAGGCAGGTTTTCCACTTTCCCACCCGGTGCACGCGATGACGACGACGATTGTCACTCTGAACCTAAAAACCAAAGAAAGGAAGTCGGCCGCTACGCGGCCTCCTCATTCTTTATGCCGCTCTCCCTCCGGTCGAGCGGAACCGATTTCATGCTCATCCTCCAATTGGAAAATGCTTGCCTGGAGGGGAAGATCACATGGTCAGGGTTACTTTGGTGATGGTGCGGGGTTTGTCGGGGTCGAGGCCTTTCTGGTCCGCCAGGCAGGCCGCGAAGATTTGCGCGGGGATGATGTAGGGAATCGGGGTGTACAACTCCGGGAGTTTGTGCGGCAGCCGGATCACGCGCGTGGCGCGCGCCGCCGCTTCGGTGTTGCCGGCGTCGGTGACTACCACGGTTTCGGCCTTGAGCTGTTGGAGCTTGTCCAGCGTTTCGGCGATGGAACTCCAGGTGGGTCCGGCAGGGGCGAACGCGAAGACCGGAAAATCGGGGTCCACCATGGCGATGGGGCCGTGCAGAAAGTCGGCCGAAGAGAAGCGCTCGGCGACCACGTAACAGGTTTCCATCATCTTCAGCGCGAACTCGAAGGCGGTGGCGTAATTCAGGCCGCGGCCCACCACCACGGCATGATCCATGAAGCGATAGCGCCCGGAAAGGTCGGCGATGGAGGGCTCCAGATCCAGGGCCGTTTGGGCGCGTTCCGGCAGGCGCTTCAGGTCGTCGATGCGGATGCGTCCGCCCAGCGCGTAGGCCAGCAGATAGAGCATCAGCACCTGGCCGGTGTAGGTCTTGGTGGCGGCGACGCTTTTCTCTTTGCCGGCGTGGACCAGGAAGGCGTGCTCGGCCAGGCGCGCCAGCGTGCTGGAGGATTCGTTGGTGATGCCGATGGTGAGCGCGCCCTGTTCGCGCGCGCGCGACAGCACCAGGTTGGTGTCGGTGGACTCACCGGACTGCGAGATGGCCACCACCAGGGCGTCGCGATAATCGATGCGCGCGTTGTAGAGGGTATGGATCGCGGGCGCAGCCAGCGATACGGGAATGCCGGTGGTGATTTCCAGGAGATAGCGGCCGAACTGCGCGGCGTTGTCGGAGGTGCCGCGGGCTGCCAGCACGATCAGGCGGGGGCGGCGCTTCGAGACGCGCAGTTTGAAGCGCTCGACGCGGCGCAATTCGGCGGACAGGGTGCGCTCCAGGGCGTCGGGCTGTTGGCGGATTTCTTCTAGCATGCGGGACATGGTGGTGGATGCGCGGAGCTGAGAGGCCGCTTGTCATAGGGTCTGCAGCACTTCGATCGCCTTGCTGATTTCCTCGCTGCCATGAACGGCTTGCCGCCTTGCGGTCTCGTACAGCTCTCGCATGGCATCCGGACGAATGCCTTCATCGTTCTCAGTGACCGTCGTCAGGACCCTGCCATGCAAATCGCGCAGGACCAGTGTGTACCAGTCGCGGGTCCCCTTGCTGGCCTCTAGCAGTTTTTCGCTTAACAACACTGGCTCCGCCCAGCCCGAGATGGAAAGCGAGAATTGGCCGCCGATCGGCGCAATGAACCTGGCTTCTAGCGCAGTCGGCTCCCATGGAATTTTGCCTGCCTTTGTCTTCGACAGCACACCTTCAAAGAACTTGACCGTCTTTTCATCCACCATTATTCGTCCCCCGCCCCCGCAGCCCTAGTGGCCACGCCATGTTCCGTGCTAAAGATGCCGCTAACTTCCTGACCAGCATGCGCAAGGCGCGCTCTATCCTCCGGCGTAAGGTCGCCGACGGCATCCAGGGCTTGATGTATCGAGAGCAGTTGTTCCTGCGCACGGGAAAGGTTATCCTTCGACTTCCTTGGCAACCGGGCCGCCCATCGTCCAATGAGGTAGCTGGTTTGATCCATCAGATCGCTGACTCGAAGTAGCGCCATGTCATTCATCTCGCTTCTCAGGTGTGCAACGAGCTCGGCAGCAATTCTGGCGAGGCCGTTTAGATATTCGCTTAGCGACTGGCGCATCGCGGCGTCCCGCGCCTCCCGTGCGGCCGCCGACGCGCGCTTCGCGAAAACGAACGCCAGAATACTGAAGACCAAGCCGATTAACGAGGCGAGGCTTCCCAAGAAGTTGAACATCTGCCACTGCAAAGATTATGGCACGTCAGCGCAACGATTTCTGTACCTGCTCGCGATACTCCCGCGCCTTCGCCTCGATTTGCGCAGCGTTGAGCGTCAGCGGCTGCGCATCCTTCACCAGCAGTTTGCCGTTGACCATCACGTCCTGAACATCGCTGCCCTTCAGCGCGTAGACGATTTGCGAATAGACGTTGTAGAGCGGGACGGCGTTGGGGCGATCCAGGCGGATTGAGATGAGGTCCGCGCGTTTGCCGGATTCGAGCGAGCCGATTTCCTTCTCCATACCCAGCGCGCGCGCGCCGCGGATGGTAGCCATTTCCACGGCCGCCTCCGCCGGAAGATTGCGCGGGTCGCCGGTGATCACTTTCTGCAGCTTGGCCGCCAGGTCCATTTCTTCGAACATATTGAAATCGTTATTGCTGCCGGCGGGACCGTCGGGGCCGAGGCCCACAGCCATGTCCAGCGCGAGCATACGTGTGACCGGAGCGACGCCGCTGGCCAGTTTCATATTGCTGGATGGGCAGTGCGCGATCCCCACGCCGCGCGCTTTCAGAATTGCCAGGTCGGCCTCGTCCACCCAGATGGCGTGCGCTGCAATGGTACGGCCGTTGAATACGCCCAGCGCGTCGAGCGCCTGCGTGGGAGTTGCGTGGCGCTGGGCGAGGCACTCGTTGTTCTCTTGCTTGGTTTCCGATACATGAATCACCAGGGGCGCGGCATGCCGGTTCGCGAGCGCACGGCAGGCTTTCAGGGTCTCGTCCGAATTGGTGTAGATGGCGTGCGGCGCTACGGCGGGCACGACCAGCGGATCGTCATGAAAGCGGGTGAGAAACCGATCGGTGAAGGATAACGCGTCGTTGGGGGTCTTGGCATCGGGCGAGGGAAAGCCGATAATGGTTTCGCCCAGCACGCCGCGCATGCCGGCTTCCTTGGTCGCTTCGGCCACCACATCTTCGAAGTAATACATGTCGGTGTAAGTGGTGGTGCCGGACAGCAACATCTCCAGAACGCCGAGGCGCGTTCCCCAGCGTACGAACTCGGGCGTCACGTTACGCGATTCGGCGGGAAAGATGTATTTCTCCAGCCACTCCTGCAAGCGAAGATCGTCGGCGATACCGCGGAACAGCGACATGGCGGCGTGCGTATGGGTGTCGATCAGACCGGGCGCCAGGATGGCATCGGGGCGATCCAGTCGCTGGCGGGCCTGATAGGTCCGTTCGATTTCGGATGCCGGGCCGGCGGCCATTATGCG
This sequence comes from Bryobacteraceae bacterium, assembly GCA_035602155.1. Taxonomy (GTDB): domain Bacteria; phylum Acidobacteriota; class Terriglobia; order Bryobacterales; family Bryobacteraceae; genus Bog-159. The sequence continues at coordinate 5,993 of DATNMW010000367.1, forward strand.
CTCACCGCGGATGGCGACCGCACCGTTCTCGATTATGCGCCGCTGCGGATCCATGGTGACCACATAGCGGCCAGTCCAGATCCAATCGGCCGACTCGGCCGCCAGCGCGGAGATGAAAAGCAGGAAACTACAGAAAAGACGCATCGAAGGGCCTTGGGAGGAGATCTTTCAGGCGCAAGCTTTCCGTCTTGCCGTGGAGGTTCGAGAGCACCAGTTCCACATCGCCGCAGAACTCCCAGAGTATCTGGCGGCAGGCGCCGCACGGCGGAGTTAGCGTATCGGTGTTGGCGACTACGGCGACGCGCCGGAACTGGCGCGCGCCTTCGGACACCGCCTTGAAAACAGCCACACGCTCGGCGCAGAGGGTCAGGCCATAGCTGGCGTTCTCGACATTGCAGCCTGTGTGGATGCGGCCCGCCGAGTCTTCGAGAGCCGCGCCCACTTGGAAATGGGAGAACGGCGCGTGTGCGTTTTCGCGTGCTCGCAGCGCAGCTTCAATCAGCGGGTCCACTTAGTTCTCCATCCGGGGCAGCAACGCTTTCAGAAACCGTACCAGAGTTCCGCGCACCATCTCACCGGTCTCCAACACTTCGGCATGGCTGATCTTTTGCGGCAGGATGCCGGCGGCCATGTTGGTCACGCAAGAGATGCCCAGCGCGCGCATGCCCATGTGATTGGCAACGATCACCTCCGGCACGGTCGACATTCCCACCAGATCCGCGCCGATGGTCCGCAGGTAGAGGATTTCGGCGGGAGTCTCGTAACTGGGTCCCAACACAGCGGCGTAAATGCCTTCCGAGAGGCGAATGCCGAGTTCGCTGCCGACTTCGTGCGCCAGCGCGCGCAGGCTGCGCGAATAGGCTTCCGACATGTCGGGAAAACGCGGGCCGAGTCTGTCGTCGTTCGGGCCCAGCAGCGGATTCGATCCTTGCAAATTGATGTGATCGGAGATCAGCACCAGGCCGCCACGCTCGAGTGCCAGGTTGATGCCGCCCGCGGCATTGGTAAATACGACGGACCGCACACCGAACGATCCGAGCACACGCACACTGAAGGTAACCTGAGCCGGGGTGTAACCCTCGTAGAGATGCACGCGGCCCGCCATGGCGGCCACGTCGAGCGCCCCCAGCTTGCCGAACACGAGTTTGCCCGCATGCCCAATAGCGGTGGAGCAAGGCCAGCCCGGAATTGCGGCGTAAGGGATTTCGGTGCGGTCCGCGAGTTCGCCGGCGAACGCGCCCAATCCGCTGCCCAGCACCACGGCGACCCGCGGCCGCAGGGGCGTTTGCGATTCCAGGAATTGAACGGCATCGTCGATCAAACCGGCAATCACAGCAGCATCCCCGCGATGCAGGCCGACATAAAGTTGGCCATGCTGCCCGCGGCCACGGCCTTCAACCCCAGCCGCGCCAAGTCGGACTTCCGGTTAGGGGCGAGCGCGCCGATGCCGCCGATCTGTATGGCGATGGAACTGAAATTGGCGAAACCGCACAGCGCATATGTGGCGATGGTGAACGAGCGCGGGTCGAGCTGCGCCCGGAGCGGCGCGAGCTGCAGAAACGCCACAAATTCGTTCAGCACCAGGCGCGTGCCCAGCAGGTTGCCGATGGTGGGCGCGTCCCTCCACGGCACGCCCATCAGCCAGGCCAGCGGCGCGAATACGACCGCGAAGATTTGCTGCATGCTGCCTGGGAGCCATGCCATGCCGGGTAGCGTGTGTACCCAGCCGAGGATGCCGTTCAGCATGGCGATCAACGCCAAAAACGCGATCAGCATGGCGCCGATATTCAAAGCCAGATGCAGCCCGTCGCCGGCGCCCTGGGCGGCGGCGTCGATTACGTTGACCGCGGTCTTTTCAATCTTGACTTCCACGCGGCCGGCGGTGGCCGGTTTATCCACCTCCGGGTAGAAGATTTTGGCCAGCATGATGGTGGCGGGCGCGGTCATAATAACGGCGGTGAGCAGGTGCTCGATGCTTACGCCGGCAATTTTCACGTAGGCCGCCATCACGGCCCCCGAAACGTGCGCCATGCCGCTGGTCATGATGGTGAATAGTTCGGACTGGGTCATGCCGGCGATGAAAGGCTTGATGGTGAGGGGCGCTTCGGTCTGGCCCATGAAAATGCTGGCCGCGACATTGAGCGACTCCGCGCCGCTGGCCCCCATGATCTTTTGCATCACGATGGCCATGCCTTTCACCGCCAGTTGCATGACGCCCAAATAGTAAAGGATGGCGAAGAACGAGGCGGTGAAGATGATG
>DATNMW010000368.1:0-16478 GCA_035602155.1 Bryobacteraceae bacterium
AGGACGCCGTCGGTATCGAGCTGGCGCGCGGCACTGGCGGCCGCCTGCCGCACGTCGTCTTCGTAAAGCAGATGCGCGAAGGCGTTGTCGGCGATCACAACCGCATCGAACGGCCCGCCCGGCACGCCGGATAAATCGCGAAGATCGGCGGCATAGAATGGGATCGCCAGATTGCGTGCGGCGGCCTCCACGCGCGCCCGCGCCACTGCGGCGTCGCTGAGATCGCTGCCGGTGACCGCGTGACCGCGCATGGCCAATCCGATGGCCTGCGTGCCGATACCGCATGCCGCATCCAGGATGCGCACGGGCGACTTGCCACAGGCCGCTTCGATCAGCGGGCCGAGCACGCCGGCCTGCCGCGCGATCGAAGCGTCCCAGTTCTCGAAGATCAGGTGATAGTGGGCGGCCAGGTCGTCGTACATCTCAACAGATGTGTGCCCCGCGCGTCTCCACATACACCGCGTACAGGGACTGCGCCGCCGTCATGAAGAGCAGGTTGCGCTTGGCGCCGCCGAAGCACAGATTGGCACAGGGCTCCGGCAGCAGGATCTGGCCAATGCGTTCCCCCGCGGGCGTGAAGACCTGCACGCCGTCATAGCCGGCGCCCACCCAGCCGCAACCGGCCCAGATGTTGCCATCGACATCCGCGCGGATACCGTCGGCCATGCCGGGTTTGGTGTTCACGAACTCGCGCCCGTTGCGCAGGCTGCGCGCATCGGCCACATCGTAAACGCGAATGTTGCGCGGCGCGTCCGGATAGTGCGTAGCGCCGGTGTCCACGATGTAAAGCTTCTTGTAATCGGGCGAGAAGCACAGGCCGTTGGGCTTGTACATTTCGTCAACGACCTTCTCCATCTGGCCGGTCTGGCCATCGATGCGGTACACCGCCTCTTTCAACTGCATGTCCGCGCGCGTGCCTTCGTACGCTGCGAGAATGCCATAGCCCGGATCGGTGAACCAGATCGCGCCATCCGGATGCACCACGATATCGTTCGGCGCGTTGAGCGGCTTGCCGTTCCATTTGTCGGCCAGCACGGTGACCGCGCCATCCGGCTCGTAGCGCACCACGCGCCGGTTCAGGTGCTCGCAGGAAAGCTCGCGGCCCTGGTAGTCGAACGTGTTGCCATTGCTGTAGGCGCTGGGACTGCGGTAGGTGCTGATGTGGCCGTCCTCTTCGAGCCAGCGCATTTGCGCGTTGTTAGGGATGTCGCTCCACACCAGGTAGCGGCCCGTGCCCGACCACGCCGGACCCTCGGCCCACAGCATACCGGTCCGCAGACGGCGGATCGCCGTGTTGTTGATCTTGTATTTGGAGAAGCGCTTGTCCAGCGCCAGGATGTCCGGATCGGGATAGCGCACCGGCTCTTTGCCGCTCCAGTCGCGCTGGGCGCGCATCGCCTTGGGAGCAAGGGCGACGGAGGCCATGGCCGCCGTCAAGAAAGATCGCCGACTGTTCACGTTGGCCAGTATAACGTGGCGCACGCACTCCTGCGTGCCGGGCCCAGAGGGCACCCCGGCTCATGGGGACGCCTGCTGTCTTATAAGATAGCGGATGATGCGAACACTCATCCTCGTCTGCCTGGTGGTGGCCCCCGTGTCCGCCGCCAATCGATTCGTGCATACCGACGGCAAACACATCCTAGCTCCCAATGGCGAAAAGCTGCTGCTGCGCGGCATCAATCTGGGCAACTGGCTGGCGCCCGAAGGCTATATGTTCCACTTCGACAAAGGACCGCAGTCCTATCGCGAGATCTCGGCGCTGCTCAACGACCTGATCGGCCCGGATGAGGCGGCGCGTTTCTGGAAGCAGTATCGCGACTCCTATATCGCCGAGGCCGACATTCATTTCATCCGCGAAGCCGGCTTCAACTGCGTCCGCATACCGTTTCACTCCAAGCTGATCGACGACGGCACCGCGTTCCCGCTGCTCGACAGGGTGATTGCATGGTGCCGTCAGCGGCATGTCTGGGTGATCCTGGATATGCACTGCGCGCCCGGCGGCCAGACCGGCACCAATATCGACGATAGCTGGGGCTACCCGTGGCTTTTCGAAAGCGAAGAAGAGCAGCAGTTGGCGGCCGGCTTCTGGCGCAGCATCGCGCAACGCTATGCCGACGATCCCACGGTTCTCGGCTACGACCTGCTGAATGAACCGATCCCGCCGCCTGTGGCAAACTTGAATGCGCGCCTGGAACCGGTTTACCGCAAGATCACGGAGGCCATTCGCCAGGTCGATAAGAATCACGCCATCATCCTGGGCGGCGCGCAGTGGGATAGCAACTTCGACGTGTTCGGGCCGCCCTTCGACCGCAACGCCATTTACACCTTCCACAAGTATTGGACAGCGCCCACGAAGGATGCGATCCAGCCTTACGTGGATTTCCGCGAGCGCTATCAGGCACCCATCTGGATGGGCGAATCCGGCGAGAACCAGGATTCCTGGATCGCTGAGTTTCGGACGACGCTGGAGAAGAACGACGTCGGCTGGACGTTCTGGCCGTATAAGAGGATGGATGCGACGTCGTCGCCCGTGAGCTTCGCGCGCCCCGCGCATTGGGATGAGATCGTTGCGTATGCGGCGCTGCCCGGGGGTATGGGCGCGGCCGAAGAGAAGATGAAGAAGCGGCCGCCGCAGGATCACTCGCGTGCGGCGCTGGCTGATTTGCTGGCGAAGATCAAGCTTGAGAATTGCCGCACCAACGAAGGGTATTTGAAGGCCCTGGGGATGCGGGATCCGACGGCGAATTAGAGGGTTCAGTTACACTCGCACGCGCGCGCCACTTCGTTAGCCGCGGAAGTAGAGATAGCCGCCCAAAATGCAGACCAGCACCACGCCGGAGGCGGCAACCTCCTTCCAACTCCAGCCCGCGCGGGTCTTGCGGCGATCCGCTTCGGTAGCCGTGCCGAACGTCAAGCTCTGTATCTTGAGATCGTCGGGCGCGGCTGTCATATAACTTACTCCTACCATGACTATAGCCGACACAATCGTGATCAGGACGCTGAAGTACTGGAAGTAGATGTTATTGATTACCCATAGGAACGATCCCTCGGGATATCCAGCCCCGCCCAGGGTCACCGGAGTGTCGACCATCATGCGGAAGATCCCCAGGGCGAAGCCCACGATCATGGCCCAGAGCGCGCCTGCCCCATTCATACGCTTGATAAACACGCCCAGGAAAAATACGACAAAGATAGGGGGCGCCAGATAGCCTTGCACGGACTGCAAGTAAGTGTAGAGGCCCTTTGCGTTCTTAATCACCGGAATCCAGGCCAGGGCGATCAACACCATGACGATTGTAGCGCTGCGGCCCATGCGGACGAGCTGATGTTGCGAGGCATGCGGCTTCCACTTCTGATACAGGTCGACGGTGAACAGCGTGGAGCAAGCGTTGAATACGCCGGCTAGCGATCCCATCAGGGCGGAAAGCAAGCCGGCCACCACGATGCCCCGAATCCCGGCGGGCAATAGGTATTGAACCATCATAGGGAAGGCGGCGTTCGACAGGGCCGGGATAGACTTGCCGTCGGGACCGATCATGGGAGTCAGTTCGGGAACGTTGCCGCTCTTAGCCAGCGCGTAACAGATGAGTCCCGGAATGATGAACAGATACACTGGGAAGAGCTTTAGAAACGCGGCGAAGATGCTGCCCCGGCGGGCGACTGTCTCATTGGGCGCGCCCAAGGCGCGCTGTACGATGTATTGGTCCGTGCACCAATACCACAGCCCGATGATTGGCGCGCAGAAGAGCATGCCGAGCCACGGGAAGTTATCGTTGAAATACCAAGCCTGCTTCACGACATGTCCGGCGGCGTTGGTCTGCATTACTGGCGCCCAGGTGCTTTCGACGCCAGCGGGGATAAGCGGCTTCCAGAGATTGAACATATCGGAGCCGCATAAGTGGCGCAACTCCGCCCACCCACCCAGGCGGACCAGGCCGTAAGCGGTCAACAGGAACGAACCGAGTATCAGGACCGTGACTTGAACGGCGTCGTTATAAGCCACGGCGCGCATGCCCCCCAGAGTAGTGTAAAGGCCGGTAAGCACGATCACCAGCACGGAGCCGATCCAAAAGCTGTCGATGGTTGTGCCGCCGATGTTGATGCTCATCTGCGGGAACAGCGTGCCGAAGACCACGCCGCCGGCGAAGATGCCGACCGCGATCTTGGAGATGATGAAAGTGATGATGGAAACGATGGAGAGAACGTAGCGGGATTTTTCGTTGAAGCGCCGCTCCAGGAATTCCGGCATGGTGAAGACCATGGAGCGCATATAGAACGGCACGAAAACCCAACCCAGCACCAGCAGACACCAGGCGTGCAGCTCATAGTGCGCCATGGCGACGCCGCTGGTAGCCCCGGAGCCGGCCAGTCCCACGATGTGCTCCGAGCCGATGTTGGAGGCGAAGATGGATGCGCCGATCACCCACCAGCCCAGGTTGCGGCCGGCCAGGAAATAGTCGGTGGCGGAGTCCTTCGCGCGGCGCACCACCCAGGTGGCCACGGTGAGCAGAATGCCGAAGTAAAGCCCGATCGTGACCCAGTCGAGCGCGGTGATGCGCGACTCGCGGGTTGCGGACAGCAGCAACAGGGCTGGTATGGCCATCGTTTGACATTTCCTCCGGAAGCCAGATTATACAGCGTTTAGTTGGCCCGCTCCAGGCGGCCGCCTTCACGGCGATCGGCGCGCAGCAGCAGAAGCGAAAAAAGCAGGCCGCAGAATCCCAGCCCGGCGAACATGATCTGGCTGGCGGTATAGTCGTGTGTGGCGTCGCGCAGAGCGCCGCTGGCGTACGGGAATGCGCCCAGACCCAGGTTTTGGATGGCGGTCATCAGTCCAAAGGCCGTACCTACGCAACGCGCGTCCACAATGAGCGGCACAGATGGCCAGATGCAAGCGGGAACCAACACGAATGCCGCGCCCAACACGATCATGGATAGGACCGGTGAAAAGTGCGTCAGGCCCAGCAGCAGGTGCGCCGGAACGATCAGCAGCGATCCTAGTACCATCAGGGTGGCGCGGCGGCCCACGCGATCGACCAGGTTGCCGGCGAAGGGCGCGAGCACCATGGAAGCCGCGATGATAATCGACGTGACGCCCTGCGCGGTGGTGAACATGTGTGTGAGATTGAAGAACACGCCGGCGAAAAAGCCCAGCCCCTCGCCGGACGCCATGGGCATGCCCCACTTATCGTGAAAGAAGTCGGTGGCCAGCGCGGTGAAAGGGAAGATGGCGGAGTAGAACGTCACACAGATTCCCACGGCGTACCAGTAGGAGGGTCGGAACTTGCGAATGTCGCTCCAGGTGATCTTGTCGCCGGAGCCGGCTTCGGGAAGATGTAGGATCGGCTCGGCGTGACGGTCCATGAGCGTATAGATCCAATTGCAGAGCAGGCTGAATACGCACAGCCCGGCGGCGATCCAGAGCGCGCCGCGCCAGCCGAAGCGGGTGGCCAGCAGCTCTTCCGTGTTGAAGGAAAACAGGGTGCCGAGACGGGCGATGGTGAGGGTTATGCCGAAAGCCATCGCCAGTTCCTTGCCGGTAAACCAGCGCGCGGCAATGGCACTCTGCGCGACGATCACGGATTCGGAGCCGATGCCGAACAGGACGCGGCCGGCATATAAGACGGGCAGGCTGGGCGCCCAGGCGACCATGGAAGCGCCGGCTACCACGAAGCCGGAGAAGATCAGGCTGGCGCGGCGCACTCCGGCACGATCGATGAGCACTCCTCCGAGTCCCACCGCGACCACGGCGGCCACGCTGTACATGGTGTACATGGTCCCGATCGCGGCGCGGTCGGTGTGGAACACCTGGATGAGGGTGGTCTCGATGGCGCCGACGCTATCGTAAGCGAAGTAGCTGCCGAAGGTAATCAGGGCGGCGAAGGCCAGGATGATGAAGCGGTAGGGTTTGCCCGATGGAGACATGGATCTGGGAGTATAACAGAAGGCAGGAGACAGAAGAAGTCAGGAGACGGAATGAAGGCCTGTGTCTTGGAATCGCCCGCTCCGATCGAGCGGAATCCGTTGGCGTTCGGCGATGCGCCCGTGCCGGAGCCCGGCGCCGACGAGGTGCTGGTGCGGGTACATGCATGCGGCGTGTGCCGGACCGATTTGCATGTAGTGGAAGGCGAACTGCCGCCGCGCAAGCGCCCCGTGATACCGGGGCACCAGGTGGTGGGCACTGTGGAGCGTAGCGGGGCCGGAGCGCAACGCTTCGGCCATGGAGCGCGGGTAGGTGTTGCATGGCTGCATCGCACCTGCGGCGTTTGCGAGTACTGCCGCTCGGGCCGCGAGAACCTTTGCGCGCTGGCGACGTTCACCGGCTATACGGTGGATGGCGGCTATGCCGAGTACATTGTTGCGCCTGAGAGCTTTGTCTATCCGATCCCGGAAGGCTTCAGCGATATGGCCGCTGCGCCGCTCTTGTGCGCGGGGATTATCGGCTTCCGCTCGCTGCGCGTTTCGGGCATTCAGCCTGGCGGCACGTTGGGGCTGTACGGCTTTGGCGCTGCCGCGCACGTGGCGATCCAGGTGGCGCGGCATTGGGGCGTACGGGTTTACGCGATGACGCGCGAGGAACGGCACAGAGAGCTTGCGCGGGAGTTGGGCGCGGAGTGGTCCGGCGGGGCCGACGATCAGCCGCCGGAGAAGATAGACGCCGCCATCGTCTTCGCGCCCGCGGGCGGGCTGGTGGCTTCCGCGTTGCGGGTACTGAAAAGAGGCGGCACGGTGGCGCTGGGCGGCATTTACATGAGTCCGATTCCGGCGATGGATTACAACCTGCTGTATCACGAGCGCGTGGTTCGCAGCGTGGCAAATAACACGCGGCAGGATGGGGAGGATTTTCTGAAGATCGCAGCGGAGATTCCGATTCATAGCGAGGTGCGGGAGTTTCCGCTGGCGGAAGCGAATGCGGCCTTGAATATGTTGAAGCAGGGCGGGGTGCAGGGGGCGGCCGTGCTACGGGTGGGCAATTGACGGCCAGCCGTAAATTAGCGACAATCCGGCAATATGCCGGACGATTTTACCGCGGCCTTCGCCGCCCTGAAACCCGTACTCGCGAAATATGCCAAGCGCCTGTCCGTTAAGGCTGAGACAGAAAGGGAATATACGCTACTCACAAAGGCTCCGTCGCCGTTCCCGCAGCACAAGGGCCATCCGATGTATTTCGGCTCGGTGCGGTTGGGCAAGGCGTACGTGAGCTTCCATTTGATGCCCCTGTACATGTGTCCGGCTCTCACGAGCACGGTTCCACCCGGTTTGAAGCGGCGGATGCAAGGCAAGACCTGCTTCAACTTCAAGACTGTTCCGGAACCGGAGACGCTCGCCGAATTGAAGGAACTGGTTTCGGCGGCATTCAAGCAGTGGCAGGACAAGAAGTGGGTGTAAAATACGGCGGGCCTGAATATTGTTAATATGCAACCAGAGGGTTGCATGAATACGGATAGCATCGAGAAGAAGATTCTATTGCGCGCGCCGCGGGAGCGAATCTGGCGCGCGCTGGCGGACTCCACCGAGTTCGGAAGCTGGTTCGGCGTGAGATTCGACGGCCCATTCACGCCTGGCGCTCGGTTGCGCGGAATGATTGTGGGAACCACGGTCGATGCCGAGGTCGCCAAGGCCCAGAAACAGTACGAAGGCGTTTCGTTCGAAATCGCCGTTGAGCGGATGGAACCGGGGCGGTTATTTTCTTTCCGGTGGCATCCCTTCGCGGTTGAAACCGGTGTCGACTACTCCGCCGAGCCCACGACGCTGGTGGTTTTCGAACTCGAGGAAGTGGCGGACGGCGTCATGCTGACTGTAACCGAGTCGGGCTTCGATCGCATTCCGCTGGCGCGCCGCGCCAAGGCCTTCACCGCGAATGAAGGAGGTTGGAGCGTCATGGTGAAAGTGATCGAGCGGTACGTGTCCCATGCGTAGCGGATCCGCGCGCCTTTTCGCCGCCCTAGGCGATGAGACCCGCTTACGGCTTGTCTCGCGCCTCTGTGACGACGGGCCGATGTCGATCGCCAGGCTTACGGAGCGATCCAATGTCACTCGTCAAGCGATCGCCAAACACCTGAGGGTGATGGAGGGATCGGGGCTGGTACACAGCACGCGGCACGGCCGCGAGAGCGTTTGGCAATTGGATCGGCGGCGACTTAAAGACGCGCGCCGGCACCTCGAGCAGATCTCAAAGCAGTGGGACGACGCGCTTCTCCGGCTGCGCGAGTTCGTCGAAGTTAGAGAGTAGGCCGGCGGAGGCGCCCACCCATTCGAGGTTCTTGTTGTGGTCTACGCCCATCATCGCGCCGCGGCCCATGCGCACCAGCAGGGAGACGGGCTGCAGCTCGTCGAGCCAGATATACATGATGCGGATTTCGGCCATGGTTTTGCCGTGCGGGGTCTCGATCACCGGCTCGAAGCGTACGCGCTCCTGCAGGATGTAATTGCGGCGCTCGGCGGCGGGGATGGCCATGATTTCTTCGCGCGGCGGTCCGATGCGCACGCCCAGGCCGGCGAAGGAAAAGAGCGGTTTCAGCACGTAATTGTGCGTATCCTGCGGAATGTGATGAAGCTGGTCGAGGAACCATGTCTGGGGCACCGATGGATGCCGCAGGTAAGGGATTGAGAATTTGCTGACGCGGAAATAATCGTTGGGGTGGCCGGCCCATTCGACGTCCAAATCGTCGCGGAAATCGAAAGCCGGGGCAATGCCGCGGCGCTGGAGTTCGTCCACGATGGCGCGGTTGTAGATGCGATGGATCGGGATTTTGCGGCCGTCACGCTCGTAATAGAGGACCTTGCCGTCTTTGCGGATTTGCGTGATGCAAACGGCGCGCACCCCTAACATGCGCTCGGTGAGAACGAAATCCGCGAGCGTCTTCTGGTGCAACGGATCGATCTCCATCAGAATGACGTTTTCCGGGTCGTGTCCGCCGAGGATGGCGCGGCCCAGCAGCGCCTTATAGCCCGCCAAGTCGAGGCCACTAAGCAGGTAGCGCAGTTGCGGATCGAGGTTGTAAGTATCGATGTACATCTGCGACAGCACAGGCTGGTAGGCGTACAGCGACGGGAACGCCTGGATCTCGACCAGGCGCGGCGCGATCTGTCCGGGAGCTTCGCGCACCAATCCGAAATCCACCTGCAAGAACAGGGGGTGGTCGGGCTCGCCCGGCACATCGTATTGCGGCGGTACGGCTTGGCGGGCGATGGCCAGATACTCCGGCGAGGTCAACTGCCGGATCAGATCGGCGCCTTCGCGCGCCATGGCGTCAATCAGCGGGGCGGGGAAGAAGCACGGGGTCTCGCTGTGGCGAAATGCCAGTGGCGTTCCGGATTGCGCTTCCATGCGCGCGAGGAACGCCGCGTACTTTTCCGGTGTGAAGGCGGCGTTGAAGCGTTCTCGGAGGGCGGGAATCACTGGTTTAGCGTGAATTCGCCGGCGCGCATAATCATGCGGTCGTCGGCCCAGATATCGAATTTGCGGCCGACCACATCGATGTGCGTCGAGCAGCCCCATTTGGCGCCGGTATAACTGCCATAAGGATCGCCGAAAGCGATGTGTACGCCGGGAATTTTTTCGTCCTGCAAAATATTGCCAATCACGTCGCGCACTCCGATGTTGGTGCCGATGGCGAACTCGCCGACGCGGTCGCTGTTCTCATCGGTGTGGGTATAGCGCCAGAATTCGTCTTCGAGCGCGCGGTTGGCGGAGTGCGCTTCGGCGAGCCGATTGCCTTTGATGCGGATGGTCAGCGGGTTGGCATGCAGATCGCCATACTTGGCGCAAAGGTAATCGCCGACTACGCCATCCACTACGAATGTTCCGTTGACCTCGCCCGGGGTGGTGAATATTTCGCCGCCCGGCAGATTGCCCCAGGTATTTTGGCTGATGATGCCGCTGGTCTTCAGCCACTTGTAGTCCGGATTCATCTCGGCGGTCAGGTCCGTGCCGGCCGGCGTTTTGGCCCGGACCAGCGTGGCTGCACGGGCGATCTCGATGACTTGCAGGCTGATGCGATCCACTTCGCGGAAATCCGCGCGCATGCCGTCGCGCATGATCTGCTTGGTGATGTTGACCATGTGTGCGTGGCGGATCTTACGGCGGGTGACGACGTCGGTCATCTGCATCCGCGAGCGCAGCTCGTTGGGCTGCGCTTGGGCGGCGAAGATGCTCACCTGACTGGTTTCCAGATCGTCGAGCACCGGCTGCGGCATGTCGGCCAGCGGGCGCGGTGCAATCTCTTCGAGCATCCAAGAGCGATAGGGCGCGCCCACGGTATCGAGCTCGGCGGCCAGCGCGGCGGCAATCTCGATGGAGGCATGGTCGGTAATCAACGTAACTTTTTCGTGCGGCTGAATGCGCAGGCAAACGCCGACCGCGTTGCGCGCTCCTTCGACCAGCGAAGGTTCCACGGCCATTTGTTTGAATACTCCATTTGACGGTCGATTCAATTGGCTGCCCCCCGCCTTTCCGCGGTATCGAAAATGCCCGCTTCGGTCTCTTCAATAATGTAATCGACAACTTTCTTCATATCGTGGGTTTCGTTCCAGACGCGCAACTGGCGGTCCGCTCCCGTTCCATTACGTAGTATCTCGCGCAGGTAGTTAATCTCTTCCCGGCTGCCTAGTTCGTCGACCACATCGTCGATCATCTCGAAGTATTCGTCCATCAACTCGCGCAGGGGCACTTCGATGCGCTTGCCGAAATCGATGAGCTTGCCGTCGATGCCGTAGCGCAGGGCGCGCCATTTATTCTCCATGATGAGCGCGCGGCGATAGAGGCGGAAGCCCTGATTCATAGAGTGCAGCTTGTAGAGCTTGGCCACGGTGGCCTGGATGAGCGCGGCCAGCGCGATGGTCTCCTGGGCGCGCATGGGAATGTCGCACACGCGGAATTCGAGGGTGCTGAAATAGGGATGCGGGCGGATATCCCACCAGATTTTCTTGGCGTTATCGATGCAATTGGTCTGCACCAGCAGGTTGATGAAGCTCTCGTATTCGCCGTAGCTGGGGAAGTAATCCGGAATGTTGGTACGGGGGAACTTGTCGAAGACCTTGCAGCGGTACGATTTCAAGCCGGTATCCATGCCGCGCCAAAAGGGCGAGTTGGTGGAGAGCGCCAGGATGTGCGGCAGGAAGTAGCGCGCGGCGTTCATGATGTGGATGGCGGTTTCTGGATCTTCGACGCCGATGTGAACGTGCAGGCCGAAAATGAGATTGGCGCGCGCCACCATTTGCATGTCTTCCACGATGGTGTGGTAGCGCTCATCCGGGTAGATCCCTTGCGTGCTCCAGTCGGCGAACGGGTGGGAGGCGGAAGCCGCGAGGCGCAGACCGTTCTGACGGGCCAGGCCGATCAGGCTGCGGCGAATCATATGAATTTCGTGTGTGGCTTCCTGGATGTTGCGGCAGACGCGCGTGCCGGCTTCGATGACCGACTGGTGCATCTCGGGCTTAACCCGCTCGACCAGCACGGCTTTGCCCTGTGCGATCATCTCGAGGCCGATGTGGGAGCGGAGATCGCGGCTCTCGGGGTCGATGGTCTGATACTCCTCCTCAATGCCGATGTTTAGGCTGGGCTTCATGGGGTAACCTCTATAGTATTATGCGCTAGAGCGGGGTGGGGCTGGGGGGGAGGGGGGACGAGTGGGCGAGGGGGAGAGGGGGCGAGGGGGCGATGGGAGCACTGTGTTCGGGAATGGGACTAGGTTCGTTTGGTATACACGCCGCGCGGACGAGGAGGAAGTTGTGCAGGGCGCGCTGGTAGTGCATGTGCAAGCGGGTTTCGTATCTTTGCAATAGCGCGAATTCGGGGCGGGGAGCAAGGCGCCCGAGGGCGGCGGCCATGCGGCCTCTTTCATCGCCCGGCGGCTGGGCCGCGACGGCATCGTCGAAAAGGCGGGTTTCCATAGCCCAAGCGCGCCGGATACGCCAGGTGGCGGCGGCCATTTCCTCAACGTATCCTTGATCCACACCGTCGGCGGGCGCGAAGCGGGCCTGGTGCTGGTAAAGCAGCGCGTCGAACCCGGGGCTGGATTCGCCGGCCATGACCACGCACTTGGCGAGCAGGCCGTGGCGAATGGCGTTCTGGGACGAGCGGGCCTTGCCGCCCGCAGTGCGTGGTCCGCGAGAACGTGCGCCATTAGCCCGCGAGGCGCGAATACGGCGATTTGAAGATTTATACATCTTTTTCTCCCCTGCTCATAGTATACATCACACGTTTGGGGGAATTATTTGAAGTCCTTTGTTTGCAACAGAACAAGGCTGTGAACGGGGCGCGGGGACGCGGGGAGTGAGCGGGGGAGGGGGCGGATCGGGCGACGGGGGACTTGGCAACGGCGGCGATACGGTGATTTGGGGAGTGTGCGAGCGAGGGGGGCGGCGCACGTCGTCGGCTAGAGCGGGCGGTGCCTGGGCCCGGGTTTTTGGTACCCACTTGGGGAAATTAGGCGTGCTTTAATTCCCCCTTGGGTGTAATATTTTGATGAGTATGCTTGGCCGAGATGGAAACCTGTGCAGAAAAGGAGCGCATCTATGAAGCGAATTGTCAGCGCGGCGGGCCAACCCACATGGTGGAAGGCGGGGTTCACGCCTTTTGTACCGTGCGCAACCACGCCTGTTAAACGGATCTGGTGGAGGGCGGCTTGCGCCGTATTCCTGTTGCGTGCAATGACGGTTGCGCTGCCGGCGCAGACCTTGACCACCCTGCACAGGTTCGACAGCGCCGATTGCGGGTACCCCGCCACAGCGCTCGTCCAGGCCCTTGACGGAATGCTATACGGGACCACCACGGGGGGCGGGACCACCAATAGCGGCACGATTTTTGAGATCGCTCCGGGCGGCACCCTATCGACGCTGTACAGCTTCTGCCCCAACGGCGGGGGGTCGGAATGCTTGAACGGCAATGCCGGATCGGCTCCCCTGGTTCAAGCCACGAATGGCGACCTTTACGGAACAACATCCGCTGGGTTAAACGGCCCCGGCTCGGTCTTCGAGACGACGCCGCGTGGCGCGCTGACGACGGTGTACAGCTTTGGCGGGACATCCGGCGGGGGCGCCTGGGAGCCAGGGCCTCTGATCCAGGCCAGCAACGGCGACTTCTACGGGACAACAGGCGTTGGCGGGGATACCAATGCCGCTTGTATTTTTGGCGGAGCCGGCTGCGGCACGGTTTTTAGAATCACCCCCGCTGGTGTATTGACGATACTCCACGAGTTCTGCGCGCAGCAGGGCTGCCCGGACGGCTACTACCCCGTGGGCGGGCTGGTGCAGGCCGCGAGTGGTGATTTCTACGGGACGACGGAGTACGGGGGGGCGAACTGTGAGTCCTACCCGGACTTCGGCTGCGGGACCGTCTTCAAAATCACTCCTGGGGGCACGCTGACGACGCTCTACAGCTTCTGCGCCCAGCAGGTGCTAAATTGCGTGGACGGCTCTTACCCCGAGGCGGGGCTCTCGGCGGCGTCCGATGGCTACCTCTATGGTACGACCTCGGCGGGCGGGGTCAACGCCGAGGGCGACAAGGGCGGCACGGTCTTTAAGATTAGGCCGGGGGGCGCGCTGACGACACTTTACAGTTTTTGCGCACAAAGCGGATGCGCGGACGGATATGGCCCCGAGGCGGCCCTGATCCAGGCCACCGACGGCGAATTCTACGGTACTACGGCAGGTGGCGGGGCTTTTGCGGGCGGCACGATTTTCAAGGTCCCGTCGAGCGGGACGCTGGCGACAGTTTACAGTTTTTGTGCGCGAAGCGGGTGTACCGATGGCTCGAACCCCACCGCGTCGCTTGTTCAGGACACTAGTGGGGAGTTCTACGGGACAACCCTGTTGGGCGGGAGCGGCAGTGGCGGATTGGGGCCAGGGTGCGGCACCGTCTTCAGCCTCTCCGCCGGTCTGGGTCCGTTCGTCGAAACCTTGCCGAGCTCCGCCGCGGTAGGTGCGGAGGTCAGGATCCTGGGAACCGGCGTGACTGGCGCGACTAGCGTGAGCTTCAACGGCACCGCCGCAGCCTTCGAAGTGGTTTCAGCCTCCGAAATCACCACCACCGTACCGGCCGGGGCGAGCAGCGGCGAGGTGCGCGTTGTCACTCCGAGCGGCGCGCTCTCCAGCAACGTTCCGTTTCGCGTGTCGCCGTAAATCGCGGTTGCCCGAGGCTGTGGCGAGGGCAATTCCAGCGAAAGCACGCACAATCCCATCGGAGTTTGGCAAAAATTGGGGGGAAAAAAGAGAGGTGTTGAAAGGGATTGACACCCCCGCGTTCCAGGCATATACTCAATTAATTCCATCCTTGGTAGGGAGGCAGCCATGGAAGACGGCCGGACGCAACGGACGGAGGGCGTAAATCGCCGGGCTTTCATAGGAGCCCTTGGGGCAGCCGCCGTGGCGGGCGCGCTCACTTCGGCGGCGGACGCCCAATCCCCGCCGCCACCCGTATACAATTACCTGGACTCATTCGGCAGCATCCAGCCTTGTGCCGCTGACACGATAGCCGCTGGCGTCCTGCCACCACCGATTGCCGTGCAGGCGCCTAGCAACGGTCCCCAGGAGAGGCGCAGGCGGCACTGGCCCTTCGGCCCGCGCTCGCACGGAGCGAAACACCAATTCAAGGCGGGGCCGCGCTCCTCGGGCGGCGGCTGCATATACAACCCTCCTGACTGCGCAGCTCAAAGCCCCACGGCACCCTCAGCCGGTTACCCAGCATTCAACATTCTGATGATAATAGTTGACCAGATGCGGGCTCCCCGCTGGCTCCCCCAGGCCACGCCGGGAGTGTCTGGAGCGCTGAACGGGCAGCCGGCGATCGACGCGATTTTGCCGAACGTCGCTTCAATCCGGAACCAGTCCTTCGTGTTTTCGAATTACTTCGTCGCGGCAACGGCCTGCTCGCCATCCCGCGCCACGCTCCTTACAGGACTGTATTCACAGCAGACCTGCGTCTTTGTCAGCCAGGACCCACCTAGCGGTCTTAACCCGGCGTACCCGCCGGCGCTTCAGCCCTGGAGCGGAGGGCAGGGGTTCCCGAGTATCGGGAACGTGCTCTCCCAAACGCAAAATACGGCCACGGGGGCCCCCGCCCTTGGGTACGACTGCGTGTGGATCGGTAAGTGGCATCTTTCGGACAACCCCACGGAGGATACCGTCGAGGGGTACCTTTGCAACCCAGGCGGCGACGGCCCCGCCGATTACGGCTTCGCGGACCTGTACAACATCCCGACTCCCCTTAACCCTCCTACGAACTATCCCGCCGGCCCCTACCCCTCGTCCACTGGCGATGCGAACGTGGGCAACGCCGGATATTTTCTTGGGAACGCGCAGACGGGGCACCCTTGGTACGGCGACGTCCCGAACTATCTGGGAAACAACCCTCCCCTCTCGCCTACAAGCTCTGGGACGCCACTCGGCCCCGCCCCGTATAGCGTGCTAAACGACGCGGCGGTGGCGGATGCGTTCGGTATTTGGCTCCAGGACGGGGCCAAGACGAGCCAGAAGTGGTTTGCTGCCGTCAGCTTCATGAACCCACACGACATAAACTCCTTCCCATATGCTTTCGGTCTCGCACAGTCACAGTGCCCACCCAGTGGCAGTCAGCCCAACTTCTGTTATGAGGACAATGGTGTGGTGCCGGCTGGCTCGTATGCCTTTTACGCGCCACCCCCGGCCCCAACGTCCAGCACCAGGTACCAAAGCGAGGAGTATCCGGTCGAGCCTGAGACGACCGCACTCGCCGGCTTTCCGGGCAACCCGGAGGGAACAGACACGCAACTCTATTCGCAGGGCGCCCCGCCCCTTACGCTTAACCCCGTCCTTTATTCCGGCGATCCGAGCTTCCCTAGTGGGTATAACCCTGGTTGGAACAACAACGACCCGATAACGCCCTACAATCCACCCAGCGATCCGAATACGGGCAAACCGTCGCTCCAGACGGCCTTCCAGAGCCTCGGAAACACCACGTGCGGGGAGGTGAACAACGACGCCGGCTGGTACATTTTCCTGAACTATTACTTCTGGATGCAAGCCTGCGTGGACATACTCGTTGGGCAGGTGCTCACGGCCTTGAAGCAAAGCGCGTTCGCGGACAACACCGTCATAATCTTTACCGCCGACCACGGCGAGTACGCGGGCTCTCACGGCCTGCACGGCAAGGGAGGCGCGCTCTACGATGAGTCCATCTCTGTGCCCCTGTACATCGGCTTTCCCGGTCAACAAAACAAGGTTCCGCGGTCTTTTGTCTGCTCCAGCGTGGACATTCTGCCGTTTCTATATACCTTGGCGCTGGGCAACGACAGTTGGCGCCGCAACGGTTGTGACATCGTCAACTACCTGAACGGGCGTGAGGCCATCATGGACGCTATTATGCTGGGCACGCAAAATGCGCCGCAGCGCCGGCTCTCAGGCTTCCCCCTGACCAATCCTCAGGGCTCCGCCGCCTGGCAGCAGTACTAGCCCTACGTGCTGCACGCCACGGACGAACTCGGGGGAAATTCGATTGT
>DATNMW010000369.1:0-12649 GCA_035602155.1 Bryobacteraceae bacterium
CGGCGAAACTGTACAGAACCGTCTCGGTCCAAGCGCCTCCCGAAACAACCGGCGGAGTCATTGAGAATACCGTACCGTCGCCCGCGGGAGGTTGACTCCCGCCGCTGCCGGTGGCGCCGTACATTGTCCCGGTGCTGCCGATCGCGAAAGATCCGTCAGGCGCACTGCCATCGCCGGGAAATCCTGTGAAAGTGTGCAGGATGGCGAAAGGCGAGCAACTGGAGCATAGCGTGTACGAAAACGCAATGCCATCGCCGCTGGACCCGCCCGCCACCGCGGTGCCGTAGAGTACGTCGTCACTGCCGAACACCAAAGCCCGCTTGGGGTTCGAACCGCTGCTTGCGCCGCCGGTGAAATTATATAAGGTCGAGTATTGAGCGTTTATCGTGAAGCCGCTCGCCGGCGACGCCTCCTCCGTTCCGGTAGCGATCGTCACCGTTCGTTTCCCGAGGACCGCCGGGATGCCGATGACCAATTGTGCCGTGGCGCTGCTGTCCGAGTTGTTGACTACCGTGACCGGTCCCCACTCCCCGGGAGGAGCGCCGCCGACCGAGATGCCCGGTCCGAAGTTGGCTTCCGTGGAGCCCTGCAGAAAGCTCGTGTAGTATCCCGTTATGGTCACCTGCACGGTTCCGCCTGCGCCCGAAGTCGGGAAAATGGAGACCTGTGCTGCCGGGGTGATGGACAACGACGCATTATTGCCACTTGAGAAAACGGCGCCGGTTGAGGTAGAACCGGAAAGTGAGACCAGATACGAAGTTGGCCGAACAACCGCGATCGAGACGGGGACCGTGAACGTCACACGCTGGGTGCCGCCGAACAGCGGTTGGACGGCGTTAGCCTGGGTCGTTCCCGACGGCCCGGCGCCGGCTTTCGACGGCTGTAGTGTAACCGTAACGTTAGCGGGCGGAATGCTTCCACTGGGGAAGCCATAGCCGGTGACGATGATATTCGTCACTCCCGGCTCGCCTGTTCCCGGGGAGGCTGCGGGACTCAGCGTCACCGTACTCTGCGCGAGCAGCAAGGCCAAGCCGAACGGCAGAGCCAGCACCATCGCACCAAAACGCAAAGACTTCATCGCCGCTTACACCCCGCGAGGCCCACAAGTCCCAGTGCCAGCAGAATTCCGCTGCACGGTTCGGGCGTCCCAATGGCGGCGGATTCCGCGTAGATCGCCGCGAAGTCCACCCCCGCCACGAGCAGGCCACCAGACGAGGGCGTAAGATCCACCGAAATCGTGGGTGCGGCGGTGAACGTCGAGCCGTCGGACAAGGTGAAGACGGTCTGGCTTAATGTCGCCGTAAGGGTCGCCGAAACGAACTGCGTACTGCTCGGAAACTGAATGCCGCCGGGCAGTTCCCCTGGGCCAATGTCGTCCGGCCCAAAGGCCAATTGGGATGAGCCGTCCTGGAAATCGACAGTCAGAAGGGTGTCGTCGAGAGTGACCGAATCCGTCACATACGGGACGCCGGCGAATGGTCCGTACGTGGACCCTGTGAAATTATAAATGTCAAAGGCATTGATGCCCGGGCTATTGCCGGCTGGTATAACCACATCGAACGACAGCAGGCCGATAGTAATTTCGGATGCAACCGCTGGTGTTGAGACGATTCCGAGCAAGACCAGGGCGAGAACGACGGGGCGTTTCATCCGTTTGCCTCCTCCGGACCGCGATTCGGTTCTATTCCAGGTATTGTGCGCGCTTCCACCTGTGAAGTCAAGAGCGGCGCGCCCATTTGACACACCCAATCGAGATATAATCGGTCTGTCCAAATATCCTGCACATGCTTCCCAATCGTTATAAAGGCAAGCTGATCGTCGCGGAGGGGATCGCGGGCTCCGGCAAGCGAACCCAGATTTCCCTGCTCTCGCGCTGGCTGCGCGCGCAGGGTTACGCCACTGCATCGAGCGAATGGAATTCCTCGCCGCCGGTGAAGGAAACCATCGAACGCGGCAAAGCGAATCTATCGTTTACCCCCACCACCTTCAGCCTGATCCAGGCGACCGATTTCGCGGACCGTATGGAGAGCTACATCCTGCCGCTCATCAAAGCCGGTGCGGTGGTATGCGCCGATGGCTACGCATATACCGCGTTTGCGCGCGACTTGGCCCATGGCGCCGGCCGCCATTGGGTGCGCAATCTTTATAGTTGCGCGCTGCGCCCCAGCCTGACGCTCTACTTTCGCGTTCCGCTCGACGTGGCCATCGGCAGGCTCGGTCATAATACGGACGAGAGCTTCCGCATTCTTCAGGGCCGCACTCTGGCGGAGTACGAAGCCATGGCTGGGGAGATGGAATTCCACGCCATCGACGCAACGCTGTCGACGGAAGAGCAACAGCGGCGTATCCGGCAGACGGTGGTGGACTGCTTGGGCGAGGTCTTGAGAACCGGCGTGTTGCGCAGCGCGCCAAAAGGAGGCCCCCAAGGAAGTCCCCATGGAAGCCCCCAAGGAAGCCCCCAAGGAAGCGATGCCACCGCGACAGCCGCTGCAGTTTTATAGCGAGCCGCTGCCCGGCGTGGATATCACGGCGTTGCGCGGCAAACTGATCGTCATCGAAGGTCCGGATGCCGTGGGCCGCTCCACGCAGGTTACGCGATTGCGCCGGTGGCTGGAGCAAGAAGGCCAAACCGTCCTCGATTCGGAGTTCCGTTCCGCGTTGGCCGGCCAGGGCCTGCAGGACGCCAAGCGAAGCAACACGCTGGGACCGGTCACCATGACCTTGTTCTACACCACGGACTTCGCCGACCGCTTGGAGAACGAGATGCTCCCCGCGCTGCGGGCGGGTCATGTGGTATTGACCGACCGCTACGTCTTTTCAATCGTGGCGCGCGCGCTGGCGCGCGGCGAAGACCGCAAGTGGATCGAACAGGTGGCCGGTTTCGCCCTGGTCCCGCACGCCGTGTATTATCTTCGCGCGCGAGTGGGCGATCTGGTGGCGCGCGTGGTGCTTGGGCGCGGGGCCTTCGATTACTGGGAGAGCGGCATGGATCTGCCGTTTGGCGCAGACAAGCATCAAAGCTTCGTGCGCTACCAGCGCAGGGTGATCCAGGCGCTCGACTCCATGGCCGGACCGTATAATTTTACGGTCGTGGATGCCACCCAGCGCGCCGATGCCATCTTTCACCAGTTGCAGCGGCACATCTCGGCATTGCTCTTCCGGAAGGCGGGTTCCCCGGAGGCGCCCGGGCAACGGTAACGCATCATCGGCTCGCCTGCCAGCTTGACGATTGCCGGGGTTCCCGCTCGTTGGCCTGCTGAGCGTCGTCTAGGGCAACGCCGCCCGCCTGGGATCGCGCGGCTTTCGCCATCACCACGCAATTTCCGCCGGCCTGCTTGGCACGGTAGAGTGCGGCATCCGCCTCCTGCAGCAGCGAGCCCATGCTGTAGATGCCGTCTCTGGTCCAGGCCACTCCGAAGCTGCACGCGACTCCGATTTCACGCATGTCCCAGAAAACCGGCCGGCTCTCGACGATGCATCGAAACTCCTCTGCTCGAGACCTTGCGGAATCTTCGTCACAACCGGGCAGGACGATCAAGAACTCCTCTCCGCCATACCGGCCGACTGCGTCCGAGACGCGCACAGCGGAGCCCAGGCGCTGCGCCGACTCTCGCAACACGGCGTCGCCCGCCGCATGCCCGTAGTAATCGTTGACCTTCTTGAATCCGTCGAGATCCGCCATGATCACCGTAAGCGAATCGCCGCTGCGTTGTTCGCGCGCCAGCTCGTTCGAAAGAAATTCAAAAATCGCGCGGCGGTTCCGAATGCCCGTGAGGCCGTCTAGAGAAGCCAGATCCTGCAATTGCCGGGTCCATTCGCGCGCCTCCGTGACGTCTCGATAACCCCACACACGCCCTACATACTTCCCTTGGAGCGTTTGAGGCTCGGAATGGCGCTCGAAGACCCGCCCATCTTTAAGCTCGATGACGTCGTCGGTCTTCGCCTGGGTATTGGCATACGCAGCCCGGACCTTGTTGGTGAATGCTTCCGGGTCTTTCAGTTGGGATTTAACGAAGTCCAGCATCAGGTGATGATCGAGCAGCTTCAAGATGGGCTCCGCAACTGTCCACATGGCCGCGAATTTGCGATTGTACGCGACAATTTTTTCGGCGGCATCAACGACCAGAATCCCGTCCGCGGTGGCCTCCAGCGTGGCACGAACTGTTTCGGTCCCTTCCCGAACGCGTCTCTTCAGGGCCGCTACCCACAGGATGCCGACGAGAATAGCGAGGACGCAAATCGCCAGCACCACCAGGATCCCGCTCGCCGTCCACCACGAAGGCGCCTGGAGGACCAGCACATCACTTGGCGAGGGCAGCAGGACTCGAAACGATTTGGGCAAGGCGGCGCCTTCCTGCTCGGCCGACAGATACTTGTCCACTTGCACCGAGCAGACTCCGGTGAGCTGAAGCTCGCTGCCGACCCTCCACGACGCTATCTCGCCGGTTTTCGCTCCAACCGGGAGGACCGCCAGGAAGACCTGAATTTTGACGAATTTGGCGTCATAATCGCCCTTCATGGCTTCTTGCGCGGTTACGAACACGGCGGCGACGGCTTGGCCGCCGCCCTCGCGCCTGAAGACCGCGTCCTCGATCATCAACGTGTAATCGCCCATGGCGGGGAAGCCGACCACACCCACCGCATCCCCCGGCATCAGAGGGGTCTTCTGCACGGTCGGAATTAAGAGTCCCTGGCCGCCATCCTGAATAAAGAGCTGTCCGGGCCACTGCAATGTGACTTGTCCTTTCACCCGAACGCGGTGGACAAACGCGACGTCCGGCGTGAACCGCAACAAGCTGTCGATGGTATGTACCGGTAACGAGAAAGGATCGGTCGCGGACGGTTCCTCAATCTTCAGTTGGTCCAGGGACGGGAAAAGCAGGCGGGCTCCAACCATTTGTCGGTTCTTCGTCCAGAGCGGGGCTGCATTCGCGTGGAGTATCACCGTTGAATCGATCAGGCGGGCGTAGGCCGCGCCTTTCTCGAACGGCGCAATAGCCCGGACCATTCCGTCCCTCAAGGCCAGCGCAAGTGTGATGTTGTGCCCGGACCGCTCCACGGAATGGACGACACCTTCTACTTCCACCACCAGGACACATATGCAGCCGGTCGCATCACAGGCAAAAAAGGCGCCGCGCTGGGGATCGGTATAGGGATCGTAATAGGTGACGACGGCCCGCAGCCGCACGGGGTAACCGCGCCTGGCTTCTTCGGCGGGCAAGCTGTGCGCAGCCTGGGACGCGGTCAGAGTGGGCAACGCCAGCTCTGGCGCGTCCGGCTGCTGTCCCAATGCGCACGCTGCAACGGAAAACACCACGAGCGCGGCTGAAAGCGGCGGCGCGCCGCGGAGGAATCCTATCGGCGAGCCACCCTCGATTAGACGGTCTTGCATGGGTCCTGATATCTATATCGGACGACGGCTCAATTCCTTTACCACGAAGCCGGCGATCGGCCAGCGGCGCACCAGAGCGATGTGCCGGCCACCAGGCGGGCCGCGCGGCAAGCTACCATCGAGTAATGGAGATCTACATCCTGCGCCACGGCATCGCCGAAGAAGTCAAGGCGGGTGTGCCGGACGCGGAGCGCCCGCTGACAGACCCCGGCCGCGAGAAGCTGCGCGCCGTACTGGAGCAGGCTCACGAGGCGGGTGTCAAGCCCTCGCTGATTCTGACCAGCCCTTATCGGCGGGCACTGCAGACTGCCCACATGGCCGCGCAGATTCTGGGGTGTCACAAAGTAGTGGAGAGCGAGATCCTGGCGCCCAACTCCTCGCCCAAGGTTGTCTGGGATGCGATTTGCGCGCGCCGCCGCGAACCGGCGTTGCTGATTGCCGGACACGAACCGCTGCTGGGAATGACTGTGGGATATCTGCTCGGGGCACCCGCGCTGCAGGTCGATCTGAAGAAAGCCGCGCTGGTGCGCATCGATCAGGAGGGCTTCGGCAGCGTTCCCCGCGGCATCTTGAAATGGATGCTGACGCCAAGATTGGTATAACGTTCCGTGAAAATAGAAAAAGCTACCACCCGTTATGAACAGTGGCTCGCCAAGGAGCTCACCATCGTCCCCACCGATCTGCAGCTCAAACACGCGCAGATGTCGGCGGGCCTGTTCCCATTCATGCGCGCGACCTACTATCGCTGGGCGCAGATCTGGCCGGAAGTCTGCGGCGATCTGACATCCGCGCCGGTAGTGCTGGGCGTGGGCGATCTGCACGTCGAGAATTTCGGTACGTGGCGGGATTCCGAAGGCCGTTTGATCTGGGGCATCAACGATTTCGACGAGGCCTGGCGGCTCCCGTATACGCACGACCTGGTCCGTCTGGCAGCCAGCGCGCACATTGCCATCTCGGAGAATCACCTGGCTCTCGACATGGAGGCAGCGGCGCAAGCGATCCTGGAGGGCTATTCGGAATCGCTCGCCGCCGGCGGGCGTCCCTTCGTGCTGGCCGAGCATCATGCCCTGCTGCGCGAAATGGCGGTACACCGGTTGAAAGAAGTCTGCGGTTTCTGGGAGAAGCTCGAAAAATGCCGGCCGGCCAAAGGCAAGCTTCCGGATGGCGCGGCCAAGGGCATCGCCCGCATGCTGCCCGACCCCCAGATTGCGCGGCGGTATGTGCATCGCGTGGCCGGACTGGGCAGCCTGGGACGCCAGCGTTTCGTGGCTCTGGCGCAATGGCACGCCAGCAACATCGCACGCGAAGCCAAGGCCATGGCGCCTTCGGCATGTTGGTTCGCCGCGGGCTGCAAGGGTTCGTCACGCCTGCTCTATCAGGAGATTCTGGATACCTCGGTGCGTTGTTGCGATCCGTACGTGAAACTGAAGGGCAAGTGGATCGTGCGGCGGCTGGCGCCGGATTGCTCGCGCATCGAGCTTTCCGAGCTGCCCAAGGAGCGCTCCGAGAAGGTGTTGCTGCATGCCATGGGGTTTGAAACGGCGAACGTGCATCTGGGCAGCAAGAAGGCCCGCACCATCCAGGCCGATCTCAAGAAACGCGGTATCGACTGGTTGCCGAAGGCGGCGGAAGCCATGCTGAAGGCCGTCAGCCAGGATTGGAACGAGTGGCGGAAGTCCCATCCGCCAGCCGCCGCCAAGTGATGTGCGGCAGCCTGCAAGCTTGCTAAACTATGCGCTCAATCCTATGTTCAAGAATGCGCTCGCCGCAATAGCCCTCGCCGCGGTAACTTACGGTTCCGCCCACGCCCAGGTTCCCTGGTTGGATCAGGAAGCCCATCGCCCTTACCAGCGGCAACCCGGAACCGACAGCCAGACACCTACCGGATATACGCCCCAAGCGATGCGCCACGCCTACGGCTTCGATCAAATAGCCAATCAAGGCGCGGGCCAGATCATCGGCATCGTGGATGGCTACGATTACGCATCGGTGGAATCCGACCTGGGGGTTTTTACCACCCAGTTCGGCCTGCCCGCTTGCACCAAAGCCAACGGGTGCCTGACCGTGGTCTACGCCACGGGCACGAAGCCGCCCGCGAACGCCGGATGGTCCGGCGAAACATCCTTGGACGTGCAGTGGGCGCATGCCATGGCGCCGCAGGCCAAGATCCTGCTGGTCGAGGCGCCCAATGGCACCACGAAGTCGCTGCTGGAGGCGGTTCCGGTGGCCGTGCAGAATGGCGCCACGGCGATCAATATGAGCTGGGGGACCAATCGGGAACCGGCCAACGAGCAGCAGTACGACCCACTGTTCTTCAACAATTCGTCGGTCACGTACATCAATGCTTCAGGCGATAGCGGCATCAACTTGTTTGGTTACCCGGGCGCTTCCCCGCTCGTCGTGGGCGCCGGCGGCACGACCCTCAAGCTCAATTCGAGCGGGGATATCGTGAGCGAAACCGCGTGGAGCGGCAGCGGCGGCGGCGAGAGCGTTTACTTTCCCGAGCCGAGCTATCAGACCGGCGCACAAAGCTCGGGCAAGCGCGGCGTTCCGGATGTCGCGTACGATGCCAACCCTTCCACCGGCGTGCCGGTCTACGACAGCGAAGACGGCAATTGGGCCCAAGTCGGCGGCACCAGCGCGGCCTCGCCGCAATGGTGCGCGCTCGTGGCCATCGCCAACAGCATTCGCGCGGGCATGGGAAAGAGTACGATCGGGGTCAATTTCCTGAACGTGGTGTACGCCAATCCGGCGGCCTTCCACGATATCACCAGAGGCGCCAACGGCGCCTGCGGAACGGAATGCGATGCCGGCCCAGGCTATGACTTCGTGACCGGCCTGGGTAGCCCCATGGCGCCGCAAGTGGTGGACGCGCTGGTGGCCGCTCCGTAGCTATTTATTTCTTCGCCGCTTTCGTATCGTGCCCGCCCTGGTGAATCACCAGATGGGTTACAGCGCCGCTGGCGTCAGTGAAGAATTCCACCTGCGCCTCGATCACCTTCAGGAAGAACTTTGTCTCCGACTCGGCGAATAACTCGAACTTCGGCTGCCCTGTGATCTGGGTCGTCAGCCGGCCGTCCTCTACCGTGATTGTGACCTCAACGCCCGGCGCTAACTCGTAAGTCCCGGCATATTTCGCCAGGACTTGCGCCGATACCTGAATCTCCTTCGGAGGAGGCGGCGCTTCCGCCTTGTCGCTGATGCGCGGCGCCTTCTGATCGCGCCCCCCCTGGTGCAATATCAGATCCGTCACCTTGCCGCTTGAATCTTTTTCAAACTCGATCTGCGCCTCCACCACCTTCAGGAAGAACATGGTCTCCGATTCGGGGAAAATCGGAAAGGTCTGCTGCCCGTCAAGCTTCTCCGAAAGCTGATTGCCTTCCAGGGTGATCAGCATCTTAGCGTCCGCCGTCAATTCATACGTCCCGACATACCGCGCCAGCACTTTCGGATCGACTGTGATCTGCTTATGCTCCGTCTGCAGTTTCACCGCCTCGCCATGCGCCACCGCCGACAACTTTCCGGCAATCTCCCCAGGCGCCGCACCATTGACGTTTGCCAGCACCACCACCGTCAGCTTATCTTCCGGGTAATAAGTCAGTTGTGTGTTGAAGCCATTGATGCCCCCGCCGTGCTCGATCGCCTTGCGCCCGTCTTTCGTTGCCACAAAAAGGCCGCAGGCGTAATCGCTCTTGAATGGCGTGGTCATGGTCTTCAGCGATGCCGCTGAAAGCACCTTCCCGCCGAACAACCCCTGCTCCCACTTCAGCAGGTCTCCGGTTGTGGAATACAGGGCGCCCGCCGCGAACGGGATGGTCATGTTTACAAATCCCGCGTTCTCCAGCCCGTCCTTGCCGGGGACGTACCCCGCTGCGCGGTGCGCAATCACCGCCGAGTTCGAGTCATACCCCGAATCCCGCATGCCCAGCGGCGTGAAGATATTCTCGCGCAGGAATTTTTCGTAGCTCACGCCGGCGATTTTCTCGATCAAGTAGCCCAGCAGCACATATCCCGAATTGCTGTAGCTCCACTTCTCACCCGGCGCGAAGTCCAACGGCTTGTCGCGGAAACGCGCCACCTCTTCCGCCGGCGTCGCGGCGAATGTTTCCCACTTGGCGTACTCGGGAAAGCTGGTGAAACTCGGAATCCCCGAGGTGTGCGTCAGCAGGTGATAAATGGTGACTTTATCCCACGCCGGCGGAGCGTCGGCCATGTACTTCTTCACCGGATCTTCAACGTTCAATTTCCCGCGCTCCTGCAGCAGCAGAATCGAAGCCGCCGTAAACTGCTTGGTGATCGACCCCAGCCGGAATTTGGTGGCAGGGGAATTCGGCACATCCCATTCCAGGTTTGCCGATCCATAGCCTTTGTTCAGCAACACGTCAGTGCCCTTCGCCACCAGCACAGATCCCATGAACTGCCGGTTTGCAGTGTAGGATTGAATCACCTGTTCCATGCGCGCTATGTCTTGAGCCCAGCCGGCAGACGCAATCAGAAGTACAATTGCAAATCGAAGCATCATGTTTTGTAGAATACACCTTGCCAGCTTCAAGCGGGGTCCCCCTGGAGCGCTTCCGACGCCCGCTTCGGCCTGTTGCGAAATGCGCCAAGCAAGATCCACAGCAGAGACCCTCCGATCGCCGCGCGATTAATCCAATGCGCCGCACGCATTTCCATGCCGCCATCGTAATGCAACGTAATCTTACAATTGCCGCTGCAGTCGGGGGCCACGGCCAGTAACCCAAGTTTGTCGGCGAAGACGCGGCGCGGCGCGCCATCCACCGTTGCGCGCCAGCCCGGATGCGCGTTTTCCTGGACGCTTACGATCTGGCCCTGCTTCAGATTGCCTGTGATCACCATGGTTTCGTTGTCGGGCCAGCGGACCTGCAACTCCGGCGCATCCGGCTGGTCGATCGCCGCCACGTACGGTATCAACGGTTCCGTATCCACGCCATGCCGCAGCGTGCGTTGCACCAGATCTTGCGGCTCCATGGCATGCGCAATGGAGTAATACCGCCAGGGAACTTCATAGATAATGTCATCTCCGTCGCGCCACAGTACCGGTAAGCGGCCTTCGAACTTAAGGGGATGATGGAAAGGCTTGTAGACTTCCGTGCTGCGCGGACCGGAGACCGCCACGGCGCGTATTCCGAGCGCCTTAAACCAAAGCAGGCTGTTCTCGAACGCGCGATTCTCGGCGGTAAGATCCGTCATGATGCCGTAGTCCGCCACGCGCGCGGTCTGGTTGAGCACACCCTGCGGACAGCATCCTGTCAGTTGCGGCGTATCGGTGAAGGCATTCAGCCAGAAAGTGGTCGAACCCGGTACCATCACGCGGCTGTCCCGCATATGCCGGTCGAACCAGCGCGCCGTTTTGTACTCGCTCGTTTGCGTGATGTCGATGCCCCGAATCAGCCGGCGCGCGTAACTTCTATATTCTACGAATTGAAATATGCATAGAATTGCGAAGGCTACGGCAATGGGCCGCCGTAGCGCCGTCCACCGCTGCAGCAGAAGGCGCGTAGCGAAGACCATGCTGAGGGTGAAGCCCATCTCCATCGCCAGATGGAACCGGTGCGGCTGCGCCAACAGAGTGACGCCCAACCAGTACCAGCCCAGCGTAATCCCAGCCATAAAATAGAAGAAAAGAAGGAAGAAGCGCAAATATTGCGGCGCGCGCGCGGCCGCGGTGAGCCGTAGTAACATCCAAGCGCCGGCCGCCAGCGCCGCGGCGTAGATCAGGTGATGGGGAGTGAACCTGTTGATTTGTGCGAAGCCCTGGGTGTCCGCCTGCGTGGCGATAACGGTCGAAGGCGGAATCCAGGCGACCGCCAAGGCGTATGCGAGCGCGCCAATAGCCGCAATGCGGAGCCAGTCCCGCAGCCGGCCCGGTCCCGCTTGCGAAAGCCCGTAGGCCAGCACCGCAAACGTCAGGGCAATCGCTCCCGGCCAGTTGGTGAGTGGGACCGCCGCCAGTGCCACCGCGGCGGCGACGTAATAGATCGGGCTTCGCTTCTCCAGCGCCACATCCAGGGCCAGGATCGCCAGAGGCAATAGGGTAAGCGCCGCCACGTTCTGGTTATCCGCATAACCGCACATGCTGTGCAGCCGCTGATCCCAAAATAGGCTGCCGAGGTCCAGGCGTATTTCACGGACCAGAAAGGCGGATGGCGAGACGAGCGAGTACAGCAGTCCCGCGTAGAAGCTCCAACTGGCGGAGTGGGTCAGGCGGAAGGCCATCCAAAAGAGCGTGACGGGTCCCAGGCAGTACATGCAGGCCAGCACGATGTAGAAGGCGCGGCCTGTGCTGAGATGCGCGAGACCCGAAAGGACCGCCGCGGCGAGCGGCAGACCCGGAACGTAAGCATTTTGAAAAGGCAGCCCGGCGTACCAAAACCGGCACCAACCCAAGTCCGGCCAGTAATCCCGGGCGTATCGCGCATAGGCAATGATTACGCCTACGCCGGTGCCGGTTTGCGACAGATATTCGACGTGAAAGAGGCGCCATGCGATCGCGGCGTTCAAGACGAATAGGACGGCGGAGAGCCACGGAATGGGGCGGCGCCAGCCAGGCATACGGTCATTCTGGCATGCGGCGCCGATCTTCAGGTCCCGCTTTTCGCCGCAAGTCGTAAATATAGATCGAGTAGCCAATGCGGGCCTCAGGGCGGAGAGCGCGGAGCCAGGCATGCTGCGCCGGATTCGAGAAGGCATCGTACAGAATGTTGGTGCTGATCGCGCCAATGCAGTCGATCGAGGCGCGGCGCCCGGTCTCCCACGTCGCGGGCAGAGATGGCCCCCGAACACCCAGCCGGCCGATGTCGGCGGTACCCCAGTAGTCCAAGCAGACTTGCGAGACACGATGGGCGTCCAGCCACGCCGCGAGATTCTTGGCGTCCTGGCCCCAGTCGATGTTGGAATCGGCCAAGATCGCTGGACCGTTTGCGGGTCCGCCGGCCAAGACATTGAAGAACGCCAGATAATGCGGGCAGATCGATATCGACTCGGCCGCCAGTCCCGCCACAAGCATCGTGAGGAGCGCCGTACGATACCGGAAACGCGCGCGTGTAACGGCGGCGGCGGCCAGGATGAAGACGAAAGGCCAGATCGGCAAGAGATACCGGATGCCGATGTCCAGGTGGCTGAGCATGCTGAAGGCGCCGAAGACCGCCGCCGGCACGCATACCGCGAACCATGGGAAGCAAGCCAAGGTCGCGGAGCGGATGCCCGTGTGCCACAGTCTTCGCAGCAGCAACA
>DATNMW010000370.1:0-8060 GCA_035602155.1 Bryobacteraceae bacterium
CACGCTCATCGTGCTGCTGATCGACGAGCGGCCCGAGGAAGTCACCGACATGCAGCGTTCCGTGCGCGGCGAAGTGATCAGTTCCACTTTCGACGAGCCGGCCACGCGCCACGTGCAGGTGGCCGAAATGGTGATCGAAAAAGCCAAGCGCCTGGTGGAGCACAAGAAGGATGTGGTCATCCTGCTCGATTCCATCACGCGCCTGGCGCGCGCGTATAATACGATCGTGCCGCCCTCCGGCAAGGTGCTCTCCGGCGGCGTGGATTCGAACGCGCTGCAGCGTCCCAAGCGCTTCTTCGGCGCGGCGCGCAACATCGAGGCGGGCGGCTCTCTGACTATCATCGCCACGTCGCTCATCGATACCGGCAGCCGCATGGACGATGTGATCTTCGAAGAGTTCAAGGGCACCGGCAACATGGAAATCCACCTTGAGCGCAAGCTGGTGGATAAGCGCGTCTTCCCGGGCATCGACATCAACAAGAGCGGCACGCGCAAAGAAGAGCTGCTGCTGCCAAAGGAAGAACTCAACCGCGTCTGGATCCTGCGCAAGGTACTGAACCAGCTCTCCCCGGTGGAGAACATGGAGCTTCTCCTAGACAAGCTAGGAAAGACCCGCAGCAACGCCGAGTTCTTGAATTCCATGAGCGGGTAGGTGGTTACCAGCGCATAGCCTTCAAATTCTGCCGCGCGGTCTGGCGGCCATTGTCGGCAGTCCCGTGCGAAGCCGACGACCGGTGCGGCGTCCGCTCATCGGGAGTTGGCCGCGGCGGATTCGGCGGCTTCCTTACTACGAAGGGGTCTGAAAACACGTTGGAGTTATTTATGGAAGATGTGTACCCTTTAGGGCCGTGTGGTACCGGGCCCACAACCGTGGTTTACCCGGAGGGAACCTGGTACTGCAATGTGAGGCTGGCGGATGTGGACGAAATAGTGACCGAGCATATGTTGCGAGGAAGGCCAGTCGAGCGACTCCTCTATCGATGGCCCGAGGAGTTTCAGTTCGTGCTGAAGCGCAAGTAGATGCTGGCCGCTCCTGATCCCGTGGTGTCCGGAATACTCGTTCGGTTAGGTTTTCCGAGGCCGCCGCTCCAAACCATCGTGCCGCCTTTCGGCCAGGTGCTTTCCGGCGGCGTGGATTCGAACGCCTTGCAGCGCCCCAAGCGCTTCCTCGGCGCGGCCCGCAACATCGAAGAGGGCGGGTCGCTCACCATCATCGCCACGTCGCTCATCGATACCGGCAGCCGTATGGACGACGTGATCTTCGAAGAGTTCAAGGGCACCGGCAAGCGGCACGTGCAAGGAAGAGCTGCTGCCGCCCAAGGGAAGAGTTGAACCGTGTGTGGATTCCGCGCAAGGTGCTGAATTCGCTCCCTCCGGTGGAGACCATGGAGCTTCTCCTGGACAGACTAGGAAAGACCCTCAGCAACGCGGAGTTCCTGGCTTCCATGAGCGGGTAGGGCCACGGGCACCTGCGGTATACTTTGGGCATGGAAACTTCGCTTCTTGTATCCGAGCAGGAGTATCTCACCACCAGCTACGAGCCGGACTGCGAGTACGACGAGGGCGTGCTCCTGGAGCGCAATGTGGGAGAACAACCGCACGGTCTCATACAAACTGCGCTAGCCTCTTTCTTCTACGAGCGCCGCAAGCGATTCGGGATTCGAGTGATTACCGAGCAACGCATCCGCATTGCGGCCCGCAAATATCGAATCCCGGACGTCTGCGTCTACCTGCAGCCCGTGCCCCGCGATCCGGTCCCCAGCACGCCGCCGTTCATCGCAGTCGAAATCCTCTCTCCCGCGGATCGCATGAGCCGGGTGCGCAAGAAGATCGACGAATACCTGGCATTCGGCGTAGTCTACGTTTGGCTCATCGATCCGGAAGAACGCCGCGCCGATGTCTACACCGCGTCGGCCTTCTACGAAGCCAAAGACGGGATGCTGCGCACTGAAGATCCAGTTATCGAGGTCCCACTGGCGAACTTGTTCCAGGCGCTGGACGACTGACGCGGGCCAACGCCATGCGGGTAGCAGCCTTCGCCGGCTAGGTCGGCCCGAGGAAACACCTTGACCGGAACTACCGCTGAAGAACGATTCTAGTAGTGGGCACTGTCCATAGAGTGAAGCGCGTCGCAATCTTCGCGCCTCATTTTGACCGGCTCATCGAGCCACCCCAGTCGGCGGAGTCTTCCAGCGATCTCGTCAGCGGCCAGTTTAACTCGCTGGGGGTCACCGACTGGCACCAAGTCCTCGTCCGTTTGAATTCCGCGTCTGGCGCACGTCTCGCAGATTATCCGCTCTGCGTCCCCAGCGGGCGCAGGTTGACGAAATAGTAAGAATTCCCTCGGCCCCGCCAGGTCGTCGGACGCCCAGTACGTTTTAGCCTTGGCGTAATTGGTGTCCAGTAGGACACCCTCCGACACTTCGGGGAATCACGATAGTTCGCGTACCTCGTGAGCAACCAACTGCTGGCCGGGGAATCTGCCCATTGCATGTCGAGAGCATCGCTGCCACTGGCGCAGATGCAGCCAGCGAAAACCAGATCCTTGGATTCGCCGCACTTGTTGCACCGCACCCCAAGCAGATGCATCCCTGCGACCGCGTGCGATCAGACTGGATCCCGGCTTCGAAATGCTCAGCGACGATTCGCCATCCCTTAGCGTCACCTGGATCTGGGACTTATCAGACATTTGGGCTTGACCTCCTACTCCGACCCACGGACGCGGGTGACGAAGGGGTCTGGCTTGGGAGAACGGCGCACGAGCTTGGCGGCTTGCCAGCTTATCGCGTATACACGACGAACTGCCAGCACCTTGTGCTGGATGTCTTCACTTCATTTGCGCGCCAGCCTGCAACAACTCCTGCACGGCCCGATAACCCTGATCGATGGCTTGGTCCGTGTAAGCCGCGGCAGCGGCGTCGGAGTTGGCAATCGCGATACGACCGAAACGCTGTCTGCCGATCTCGCAAGGCCGTTGGCCTTCCGGCCAATCCGGGTCCCATAGCGCGTTGTACTCATAGGCGTAGCCGTGGGGCCAGCGATTCACGGTAATGGCGGTGATGTCGCGCGCCGGATCGAATCCGCCCGGTCCCAGAATGCGGGCCAGTTGATCCCGAATCTTTAACTCGAAAGTGGCGAATGGGGTGGTCAGCAACTCCATCCGTCCGAAGCGGTGCTGCTCGCGCTCGGATAATCCAGGCTGGCACGGTGTGCGGGTCATGCGCAGCAGGATAGGCTCCTCGGGCGATTGCGGACAGCGGTAGCCGCCAATGCTCACCGGCTGATCGAGATGCACTCCGGTGTGGTACATGCACGGCGCAGACACGCCGCGCACGCCCAGTTTCTTGAACGCCATCCAGTTTCGCGCGGCGACCACAGTGTAGACCAGCGGCACCTTCGCGCCGTATTGCAATGCCTGCTTCTGAGGTTCGGGCAGATCCGGACACACATATGGGATGGCCATGTTCCAACAGGCCATGACGGCCGCCTTACCGCGCACGGTATAAACCCGCTTTTCGCATGCGTAAACGACCTCCACTTCTTTCGCGGACGCCGGATCGCCCAGGTGGCGCGCGCGCACAACCGTGCTGTTCAGACGAATTCGCACCGGCGAACTTGCGCGGTCGAGGCGGCCGTAGTCGAACTTGGCGGTGACCACATCCTCGGCCGTGCTTCCCGGCGCCACGGCCGGGATCAGCGCTCTCACCAGCATGCGGGCTATCGACGCATTGCCATCGGGAAAGTGGAAGTAGTAAGGCTCGGTTTCCTCCACAAGGTCGCCGCCGGGGGTGAAATCGACGCGCGGCGTGGGCACGCGATCCAAGCTCATTCCCTGGAATCCCGGATAGCGCATGGCCCAGCAGTCCAGCGCCGAGACCGCATCGATGCCCACGCCAAACAGGTCGTGCGTGCGCGACCGATAGAACTGCACGACCTGCTCGTCGGTTTTGACCAGGTTCAACAGAAAGTCTTTGTAACTTACCCGCGAGAGCCGGCCCTTCTTTTCGGCCTGCGAGACACCCGGCATGTAATCGGCGTTTCCGGTTTGCAGGCGGACGATGTCGCTCTTCGCGGCGGTGGAAAGCGGCGACTGGGCCAGAAATTCGGCCAGCTTGTCGCCATTGGCGGATCCTGCGACCAACCGATCGGCGCCGAAGGTCTCCTTGTCGAAGAACGTAGCCGTTCCTAATCCGCTATAGGCGTTCCGATCTACGCACTTGGCTTCGAGCGCGGCTGGGTCGATGCCCAGATCCTTCATTAGGCCGCGCGCTTCCCGGCTATAAGGGTACGGCGATTCGATCGCCCAAGTGCCGCCGTTGGCCAGCAGCATGCGCCCTCCCGCGCTGAGCTCGTTTCTTTTCGCATGCCCGCCAAAATCGTCGTGATTGTCCAGGATGAGTATGCGCGCGGACGGACTGGCGCCTGCGCGATAGAAATGCGCCGCGGCCAAGCCGCTGATTCCGCCGCCGATCACGATGAGATCGTATGTCTCGCGCGTATCGATGGGCGGTCCGGCGGTTTTCCAGAAGGTCCCATCCCGCAACGAATGCGCCGTCTCGAAAGAACCGTCCGTACTGCCCCGCATGCCGGTCAGCGCCGGTGGATAGTAGCCGGAGGCATCCTGTTGCGCGGCCCTTCCAGTCTGCTCCATCCCAAGCAGCCAGGCCGCGGTACCGGTAGACATCGCTGCGCCGTTCAAAAAATCACGGCGGGTAATGGGCCGTGGCATGCCCAAGTCTTTGTACGGCTGTCGATCGCTCATATTCGCACCGATGGCGCGTTCACGCCTTCCACTTATAGAAATAGAACAGTAGGGCGACGCGGCCGGTGTTGACGATACCGTGCAGTCTGCCTCCGCCACAGTACATCATGCTGCCGGCAGCGACCTTAGCGACTTGGCCTTCGACCGAGATCTCGCCAGTACCCTCGGTCACTACGATGAACTCCTCTTCGGGATGCTGGTGTGGCGGGTGCGGCGACATTCCCGGCTTCAGGCGCAGGCTGCCGGCGGTCATGGACCGCAACTGACCCGTGGGGCCGTCGAAATAGATGCGCTGGTCGCCGAATGTCTCGTGCGTGAGCTTCGCGTTTTTCTCGTCGACGACCGCATTGGGAAGGGTACCCGCGGTTTCCGCCAGCAGCGCTAGCGCATTCGCTCCCGCGGTCCATTTAAGCATGTCACGGCGACTGGGCATTGTTCCCGCTATTCTACATCAAATTGTTCTGCGAAGGAATTCAGGGCGCTATGAGCGTAACCGCAAGGATGACCACGTCGCGGTTTGCGTTCAACGTAAGGCTTTGGACCGTCTTAGAGCTATCCAGAGGGAAGAAATGGGCGTACAGATAGAAATTCCCCCGGCTATCCAGGCCGCCATCGGCCATGCATCTGTACGGCATCGTCACTGCTTCGTACTCATCAGGATAGCTCTGAGGCGTAAACCAATCGCTGAAATTCAGCGCAAGTTCCGAGGCGGTTCCGTCCGCGTAGTTTACCTTGACGATCTGCCCAGTCTGATTGCCTTCCACGCCGGTGGCCAGCATCGCCATGGAACTGAACTGACCGGCCGGCAACATGATGGGTTGGCCAGTGCCGCTGACGGCGTCGGGTTCATTCGCCGGCCCAAAGGTGAACTGTATCCCGTTGAAGTTTCGCGCCGGAGTCAATAGGTTCGTGGAGTATGCCCAGCCGACGCCATCCAGACCTCCGGTCGAAAAAGACGTGCCGTTAGTGTAGATACCATAGACGTTGTAGGCCGGCGACAAATCCACCATTGTTCCGATGCCGGCGGTGTTGGTCGCGGCGCTGACCGCCAGAGGCATGGAAAGGGTCTGCGTGAGACTGCCCGATACGCCGGTGATAGTCACCGTGGTGGCTCCCGTGACCGCCACAGCGCCTGAGGCTATTACGAGTGTGCTGGTGCTTGTTGTTGAGCTGCCAGGCTTGAACTCCGCCACGGTTCCCTTCGGCAGGCCCGACACCGAGAGTGTGACGCTGCCCGTGAATCTATCCGCCGGTTCAATCGTGATGGTGCTGGCGGCAGCCCCGTGCTCGTTGACATACAACTTAGCCGGTGTAGCGATAAGTGAAAAGCTCTGCGCCCGCGCTGAGGTTGCGGAAGAAAGGAGTGTTAAAGCGCACGCCGCCCATAATGGCAGCGCTGTTGTTGAAAACCGTCTTGTTGCCATTTTGACTAGGAATTATACACCCGTCCGGGACCTGCGGGCTTTGGCTTCCTGGTGTTTAACCGGGTTCGGAGATTTCCGACTGAAGCAAACCGCTCCCTAACGGTCGCGGCTCGGTAAACCTTGCGAAATCAACACGACTGTTACCGAGCCGCGACCGTCAGGGAGCGTTCTCCCCAAAACGGTTAGGCACCACGGGCTTCCCCAGTCCGGCACCGATCCGGCCGACCGATGGAGTTTATCGTTTACAATCGAAGTTCGACCCATGTCTCGACCCTATTTGCCGATGATCCTCGTCACCGCGCGCCTGTTGGCGCAGGGACCACCCCCGGCGGCAGCGCCTCCATCTTCCGCCACAACCGGTGGGCGGCGGTTCGGTGGCTTTGTTCCCGGCCAGCAGCGCCCGCCCGGCGACCCCGCCCAGATCGCACATGGAAAAGCGCTCTACGGCGTGAGTTGCGCGGGCTGCCACGGCGTAGATCTCCGCGGGGGCGACCTCGGCGGGCCGAACCTGCTGCGGTCGCAAGTCGCGCTCAGCGATCGGGAGGGCGAGTTGATTCTCCCCATCATCCAGGGCGGCCGTCAGGACGAGGGCATGCCTGCTATTCCCATCAGTCCGCAGGATGGATTGGCCGTAGCGGCATATATTCGGAGCGTGCTTGAAACCATCGGCGGCCAGGGCAGGCCCCCATCCATCGGAAAAGAAGCTCCCAGTATTTTGGTCGGCGACGCCGGCGCCGGCCAGGCATACTTCGCCGCAAAGTGCGGCAATTGCCATTCCGCGACAGGAGACTTGCAGGGGATCGCGGCCAGAATCACCGATCCCAAAGCGCTGCAGACTACCTGGGTTGCCGGTGGCTTCCGGCGACGCCGAACGCTCGCGCCGGGCGCGACCGACCGCCGTACTGTTACCGTTTCGGTCGCTCTGCCGTCCGGAGAAAGCGTCGAAGGCCGGCTGGTTCAAATCGACGATTTCCTGGTGACCGTGGGACTTGCCGACGGAACCGTGCGGACGCTCCGCCGCGACGCGGACGTACCGAAGGTGGAAGTGCACGACCCTATGAAAGAGCACCACGATTTGATGGCGGTGTACACGGACAAAGACATACACGACGTGACTGCGTATCTGGTGACTTTGAAATGACACTCGACAAACTGCTACTAGCCACCTTGTTCATGCCGGCGGTGCTGCTGGGGCAGGGCGCCAGCGGAGTGGACCCGGCCGATCTGCTGAAGCCTCTTAAGGACGCATGGCCGACTTATAGCGGCGATTATACCGGCAAGCGTTACAGCGCGCTGGACCAGATCAACCAATCCAACGTGAAAAACCTGACGCTCGCCTGGATGGTTCGTGTGACTCCCGGCCCCGGCGGTGGACAGGGCGGCCGGTACTTCGTAAGACGGAATGTCATTGTCGGCGGCGAGGGGTCCGGCGACCTGAATGTGGGCGGCGGGACCATCAAGGCCTCCGCGCTGGAGGTCGATGGCGTGCTTTACTTCACCATGCCGGACAACGCCTGGGCCGTCGACGCGCGCGATGGGACCGAACTGTGGCACTACTTCTGGAAGACCAAAGGCGGCACGCACATCGGCAACCGCGGTCTGGGCATGTGGCACAAAACCTTGTTCATGGAGACGCCGGACGATTATCTGGTGGCCCTGGACGCAACCACGGGCAAGGAGCGCTGGCACAAGCCGATCGCGGATCTGGCGGATGGCTATTTTTCCACACCCGCGCCGGTGGTAGTGGGGAATCATGTGCTGGTGGGCACGGGCGACGACATCGACGCGCCCGGGTTTCTACAATCCTTCGATCCCGAAACCGGTGACGTGCAATGGAAGTTCTACACCGTGCCCATGAAGAAGGGCGATATTGG
>DATNMW010000371.1:0-9033 GCA_035602155.1 Bryobacteraceae bacterium
CACGAGCCCGCGCAAGCCGGGAAGCTTCGGGCAGATCTGGCTGGCGCCATCCAGGCGGAACACGCAGGCAAGCCCGCCAACCGTTAATTGACCCGGCGCGCGCTGGCCCGCGAAGCGTCTCAATTCCAGACAGTTCCTCCAATTCGCGCACTCGATTTGCCGTCCACCCCAAGCGACTGCCCACAACTGTCAAAAGCGGGCGGGATACGGGTTATATCGCGCGTCGTCTCTGGCCCCCGCCGTGCACCTGTTTCTGCGGCAAGCATGCAGCCGAACAAGCCTTCCCGTCTCTTGCGCGGGCTCCCCTCGATGACGGATGCCGCCTTCATCATGCCGTTGGTTTTCCTGTTCTGCGGCATGCACGGCGCGCGCACGCTATTGGGAGATGGCGACACCGGCTGGCACCTGCGCACCGGCGAATGGATCCTGGCGAACGGGCGCGTGCCGGACCGCGATATCTTTTCTTTTACCCGGCCGGGGCAACCCTGGTTTGCTTGGGAGTGGCTGTGGGATGTATTGTTCGGTTGGCTGCATCTGCATGCCGGCATGGCTGCGGTGGTGCTGGCCAGCAGCGTGGTCCTGGCGTTGACCTTCGCGTTGTTGTTCCGCATGGCGCGGCGGTCGAGCGATGCGCTGGTGGCGCTGGCCGTGACGCTGATCGCCGCGGCCGGCTCGACCGGACACTGGCTGGCGCGTCCGCACCTGTTCACCATGTTGTTCACGGCGATCTTTTATTCCATTCTGGAAAGCGCCAACCGCCAGTCCGCCGGATCCGGGGATTCCGGCACGCCCAAGCAGTTGTGGATGCTGCCGCCACTGATGGTGTTGTGGACCAATCTGCATGGAGGCTTCTTTGTCGGCATCCTGTTGATCGCCGCCTATGCGGCTGGGCAGTTCGCCGCACTGCTGGGCGATACCGGCAGCATCGCGC
Organism: Bryobacteraceae bacterium; assembly: GCA_035602155.1. Lineage (GTDB taxonomy): Bacteria > Acidobacteriota > Terriglobia > Bryobacterales > Bryobacteraceae > Bog-159. The sequence goes on from DATNMW010000371.1 coordinate 932, forward strand.
GCCTCCAAGCGGTCCGGCGCGGGCGCGGTTATCTGCTCACGGCCGCCGGCTGCGGCTTGGCGACATTCGTCAATCCATACGGTTACCGGCTGCACGCGCACATCCTGCAATACCTGGCGGACGGGTTCTATCGCGGCAACATCATGGAATTCCAGTCCCTGAACTTTCAGAGCCCCCAAGCGCGTTATTTCGAGATCCTGCTGGCGGCTGGCGCGGCCGCCGCCTTCCTGCGGCTGCGCCGGGGGCAGTTGGTCTGGCCGATATTGTTTGCCCTGTGGGCGCATTTGGCGCTATATTCCGCACGCAACATCGAGATCTTCGTGCTGCTGGCGGCCGCTCCCGCGGCTGCCGTGGTATCTGAAGGCTTGCGCAAAGCGCCGGACATGCGCCTGGCCGGGTGGCTGCGCCGCTGGCTGCGGAGGCTGGCGGACTTCACGGGGGAATGGAACGCGTTCGATGGCGGGCCGCGCTGGCACGCGCTTAGCGCCGCGGTAGTGCTGGCGCTGGCGGCGCTGGTTTATGCTCCGCAGCCGCCCCCTGCCTTCCGCGCCGATTACGATCCCAAATCCTTTCCAGTGGCCGCCGCCGGCCAACTGGAAAAGGCCGGCATCTACGGCGGAGTCTTCACGGAAGATCTTTGGGGCGGGTATCTTATCTACTGCGAGTACCCTCGCGGGCGTGTTTTCATCGACGGCCGCAGCGACTTTTACGGTGCGGAGTTCGCCGCCAAATATATCAAGGCCATGGGAGCGCAGGCTGGCTGGGAGCGGTATCTGAGCCGCTACCGTGTCGAGACCGTCCTGCTGCCTCCGAATGCGCCTTTGGCCGGCGCCCTGAAACAATCCGCCGCCTGGCATCTGATCTATGACGATGGCGTGGCCCTGATCTTCCGGTCGGCGCACGCCGCAACCTTGCCGTTGCAGCAGGCTTCCGCCCGGGTTCCAAAGACGGCGGAGCTGAATCCCTGATTATCGATTCGAACCACAGACAGGACGCCCCCCTTTGGGGACGCAACTCCGGGGCGACGACCGGGTCCCAGACGGCCGCCCAAGCCACAACATCAATGCCGTCCCGCCTAAGACCACTACGGAAGTGAGCCCCGCGCCCGGACCCTACCGTCCGCCCTATAGCTTCTCCACCGTCCGGCCGATATAAAACACAGTAGGCGGGCGTTCGAGTTGCCCGGAGAAGGGTATCGGGACCGGGGATCCGGAGAGAGGATACGGCCCATGTGTGAATCATGAATCAACGACTAATTTCCGTTCTGGCTTTTGCGTTTGTCGTTTCAGCCGGCGCGAGCTTGTTGTTGTACCGGCTTTTATCCAGCCGAACAACGACTCAGGCGGCGCCCAAGTCTGCCAAACTAGTTATGGCCGCGCGGGCCTTGGAGCCGGGCACGCTGATCCGGGACGCCGATCTCCGCGATGGAGATTGGACCGGAAAGATACCCGATGGCGTCCTCCAAAGAAGAGAGGATATCGTCGGACGCGGCGTGATTTCTCCCATCTTTGCCGGCGAACCCATCGTGGAAAGCCGCTTGGCCCTCAAGGGCGGGGGCGCGGGCCTGGCGGCGCTGATTCCCAAAGGCATGCGCGCAGTGGCCATTCGGGTAAATGAAATCGTAGGGGTGGCTGGCTTTGCCGGGCCCGGTATGCGGGTGGATGTGCTGATATCCGGCAGTCCGCCCGGGGCGGCCGCGCTGGGCGCCGTGACCCAGACCCTGCTGCAAAACGTCGAAGTGCTCTCCGCCGGGCAGAATTTCCAGAAAGACGCCGAAGGAAAGCCCGTCTCCGTGCAGGTGGTAAACCTCCTAGTCACGCCGCAGCAGGCGGAAATGTTGAGCTTGGCCGGCAACCAGACCACGATTCAACTGGTACTGCGCAATCCGCTGGACACGGAAATTGCCAAGACCAACGGCAGCGCCGTCGCACAATTGTTCCATCCGCTCGCGCCGCTCCCCGAGCCAGCCAAACTCTGGCCGAACAGCCGGCCCGCCGCCGTCTTGGTCCGCTCTGTGCCTCCACCCGCGGCCCTGCCGCCGCCACCCAAGCTGCGCACGGTTGAGGTGATCAACGGCATCAAGCGGACGGAAACACAGTTCGGAGCGCAAGGGGACGTCAGGCCATGACACGGCACGTTATTTGGCTGGTGGCATTTCTGCTGGCGGCGCTGCCCGCCGTATGCGCTAACGATGGAAGTTCTATGGATCTGGTGGTCACCGTGGGCAAATCGCTCATATTGGATACCCCGGCCGACCTGCGGCGCGTCTCGGTGGCTAACGGCGACATCGCCGAGGCCATCGCGGTGAATCCGCGCGAAGTGTTGGTGAACGGCAAGGCGGCGGGAGAGACCTCGCTGGTTTTGTGGCAGCAGGATGGCGCGCGCACTCTGTACAACCTGACCGTGCGCCAAAACATCGCCCGCATCCAAGCCGTCCAGGGACAGCTCAAACGGGGATTGCCGGGCCAGGACGTCAGCCTCGACTTCGAGAACGATACGGCATTCCTGCGCGGCACCGTCAAAGATCTTTCGAGCGCCGAGCGCGCCGCCGGCATATCGGCCACCCTGGGCAAAGTAGTGAATCTGTTGCGCGTGGAGGTCCCCGCGGCGGAACCTGAGATCCTGCTCCATGTGAAGTTCGCCGACGTGGATCGCACCGCCACCAGTTCGTTCGGCTTCAACCTGTTGAGCACCGGCGGGAAAACCGTGGGTCAAATCACCACCGGCCAGTTCGGGCCAGCCACACCCAGTATCTCGGGCAATGCGGTGCAGTTCACGCTGTCCGATGCACTCAACATATTCTTGTTCCGTTCGGATCTGAATCTGGGGGCGCTCATTGAGGCATTGGAGACCAAGAACCTGATGCAAATGCTGGCTGAGCCGAACATACTGGCCATCAACGGCAAGCCCGCCAGCTTTGTGGCCGGCGGCGAGTTCCCGTATCCCGTGGTGCAAGGCGGCGCCGTGGCGGGCGCGGTCACCATCCAGTTCCGCGAGTACGGCGTGAAAATCAACTTTCTGCCGGTAGTGACGCCGCGCGGCTCGATCCGTCTGCAAGTGACCCCCGAGGTCAGTTCGCTGGACTACTCCAACGCGCTGCAGTTCGAGGGCTTCACCATCCCGGCGCTGGCCACCCGAAAGGTGTCGACTCAAGTCGAACTGGAGAGCGGCCAGAGTTTCGTGATCGCGGGCCTTCTGAACAACACGATTACCGATAGCCTCAACAAGATTCCCGGCATCGGCGACATACCCTTGCTGGGCAAGCTTTTCCAAAGCCGAACGCGCACCCGGAGCAACTCGGAATTGATGATCCTCGTCACTCCGGAATTGGTGCGGCCGATTCCCGCCGGAGCGGCGCTTCCCGAGGTCCACGGAGACGAGAAGTATCTGCCGGGCACCGCAGCCGCCGCCCCACGCACGCCTGGTCCGGAGGTCACCGGAAGAGTACCGCAGCCGCCCATCCGCATAGACATGCCGCTCGAAGATCTGCTGGAGATCGAGAAACAGAATGCGGCCGCCCCGGCGTTGCCGCAAACAAGTTCGTCCCAGGGCGCTGCGCCCGGAGGAATACATTAATGGCCTCCCTCGCTTTCGAACAGGATATATCCAAAGCCCCCGCCACGCCTACCACCGTAGGAGTGGCCATCGCATCGCCCGAACTGTGGGATCCCGTGCAGGAGGCCTTACGCGGTCTGGCCGTACGCGTGGTCATGGAGCAGCGCGACCTGCGCAACTGGCCCTCCCTAATCGAGCGAATGGAGTTTCTGCGGCCGGAAGTTGTGCTGCTGGATATCACCGGGCTGCCGTTGCCGCTCGAAGACGCGCTGCACCAAGTGCGCGCCGCCCTACCCGATGGCATGCTGGTGGCGCTCGACACCACTGCCCAGCCGGAAACCATTCTGGCCGCCATGCGCGCCGGCGCAAATGAGTTTCTTTACCCGCCCCTTGGCGGCAGTCTCCGCAAAGCGGTCGAGCGCCGGGTCGCCGTCCTTCCCCGGCCGCGGGAGAATAGCCGTCCACCGGGTAAGGTCCTCGGATTCCTGTCGGCAAAAGGCGGCAGCGGCGCCTCAACCATCGCCTGCCATCTGGCCGCCGAACTGGGGCGCGTCAGCGCGCAGCGGTCCGAGCACAGCCTGCTGGCGGATCTCGACTTGCAATCGGGCATTGTAGGCTTCCTGATGAAAGTCAAATCGCCCTACTCGGTTCTGGACGCGGTGCAGAATCTTCATCGGCTGGATGTGAGTTACTGGAACGCCTTAGTCTCGTCCGAGTGGCCCGGGTTGGAGATCGTCGCGGCGCCCGTCGGCTATCTTCCCAAGGATCCCGTTCCCGGAGAATCCCTGGCTAAGATCGTCACGTTTGTGCGTGCGCACTATGCCTGGACGGTGGTCGACCTGGGCTGCACGCTGAACATGGCCACCATCGCGGTACTCGATGAAATCGACGACATCTATCTGGTCACCACGCTGGAAGTGCCGTCGCTGCACCAAGCCAAGCAGGCGGTCCAGACGCTGATCAACGCGGGCTTTCGAAACCGGCTGCACGTCATCTTGAACCGCACACCGCAGCGGCCGGACGTCACCGCCGAGGAGTTGGAGCGCATCCTGGGCATGCCGATCGACATGATGCTTCCCAACGACTATTACGCGCTCAACGACGCTTTCTGCAAGGGTAAGCTTCTGCCGTCCGGCAGTCACCTGAGCCGCCAATTGTCGAGCTTTGCCATGCGTCTGGCCGGCGCGCCCGTCGAGAAGGGCAAGCGCCGGTTCGGCCTGTTCGGATGAAAGGACCTCTTTGATGGGCAATGGATGGAACGCGTCGCCGCAAGCCACGGCGGAATCGGGATGGGTGGCGCGGCTTTTCCACACCGAATCCGCCACGCCGGAGTATCAGCAACTGAAATTCGTTTTGCATCAACAGTTGCTGGAGCGTCTCAACCTTGAAGCGCTATCCTCCATCCCGGGAGAGCGCGCACGGCTGGAGATCCGCACGGCGCTGGTGCGGCTGGTGGATCAGGAGAAGACCCCCCTAAGCCGGACCGACAAGGACCGCGTGATCGAAGAGGTCCTGGATGAAGTCTTCGGGCTGGGCCCTCTGGAGCCTCTGTTGCAGGACGCCACTATCTCCGATATCTTGGTGACCACCCCTTACCTGGTGTATGTGGAGCGGGCCGGCAAACTGTACCGCACGCCCGTGCAGTTCAAGGACAACGCCCACCTGCTGCGCATTATCGAAAAAATAGTAGCGCAAGTCGGCCGGCGGGTGGATGAGTCCACGCCCTTGGTGGATGCGCGGCTGCCGGATGGATCGCGCGTGAACGCCGCCATTCCGCCGGTAGCGGTGGATGGCCCGCTGCTGTCAATCCGGCGCTTTGGCCGGCACGCGTTGCGTCCCGAGGATCTGGTCCGCAGCCTCACCATGACCGAGAGCATGCGCCAGACGCTGGAATATTGCGTAAAGGCCCGCCTCAATATCCTGATCAGCGGCGGCACCGGCTCGGGTAAGACCACTCTGCTGAACGTGCTCTCCAGCTACATCCCGGAGGACGAACGCATCGTGACCATCGAAGACGCGGCCGAACTGCGGCTGCAGCAGACCCATGTGGCGCGCATGGAAACGCGTCCGCCCAACATCGAGGGTACCGGCGCCATCCGCATACGGGAGCTGGTCATCAACGCGCTCCGCATGCGTCCCGACCGCATCATCGTGGGCGAGGTGCGCGGCGAGGAAGCCCTGGACATGTTGCAGGCCATGAACACCGGCCACGACGGCTCTCTCACTACCATCCACGCCAACACCCCGCGCGATGCGGTGGGACGGCTGGAGGTGATGGTGGGGATGTCCAACGCCAACATGGGTGTGCGCTCCATCCGGCAGCAGGTGTCCTCCGCGGTAGACCTGTTCGTGCAAGTCTCACGCTTCAGCGACGGTTCCCGCAAGGTCACCCACATCACGGAGGTTACCGGCATGGAAGGCGAACTGGTGACGCTGCAGGACCTTTTTGTGTTCGAAAAAAAAGGCCTCACGGCGACTGGGAAGGTGCGGGGTTGTTTCCGGGCCACCGGCATCCGGCCTAAGTTCTACGAGCGGCTGGCCGCGTGCGGTCTGGAACTGCCGGCCGCCATATTTGAGAGCTTCCAGGAGGTCGGCTAGCCATGCGCGCCTTCCTTCCGCTGTTCCTGGCCCTGTTCACCTTTGTGCTTCTCGCTGTCGCTCTGGGGCTGAAATTCTATGAATGGTGGCGCCAGCGCGAGATGTCGGCCATCCTGCTCACCGCCGTAGAGGATCCCCGCCCGGGAGACGCGCCGCTACTGCGGAATTTGGCCGGCAAACGGCCGCAACTGGAGGTGTGGTTGGAGCGCCTGGCCCTGCTCGAGAAGATCAAGAAGCTGGTCCAGCAAGCCGGTGTGAATTGGACTCCCGGCGGATTGGTCCTGAGAATGGCCGGCGCGGCCGCGGGAGCCGTGGCCTTGGCCCGGCTCCTGCCGGCCGTTTTCGCCTACACGGGGACTACCGCTGCGCTGGCCGCGCTCCTGGCCGCGTTGCCATACCTCTACCTGCGCCGCAAGCGTGCGCGCCGGTCGGCGGCCTTTGAGGAACAGTTTCCGGAGGCTCTCGATTTTCTGGCGCGCTCCATGCGCGCCGGCCACGCTTTCACGATTAGTCTGCGTATGGCCAGCGAGGATATGCCCGACCCGATGGGGTTTGAGTTCCGCACCTTGTTCAACGAGCAGAATCTCGGCGCGCCCCTGGATACGGCGCTCTATAATCTGGCCGAGCGCGTGCCGCTGTTGGACGTGCGGTTTTTCGTGTCGGCCGTCATTCTGCAGAAACAAACCGGCGGCAATCTGGGCGAGATCCTCACCCGTTTGGCGCAAGTCATCCGCCAACGTTTCCAGTTGAAGGGCCAGGTCAAGGCTGCCAGCGCTCACGGAAGGATCACTGCACTGGTGCTCACGATTCTCCCGGCGGCCACTTGCGTTCTCATGATGATGGCTGCGCCCGCGTATCTCAAATCCATGTTCGACGATCCGGACGGCAAGAAGCTTATTGCGGGATCCATTGTGGGTCAGATCGTGGGCCAGTTGGTGATCCGCAAGATCATCAGGATCAAGGTTTAGGGCGGAGGCGGACTATGGCTCTATTGATTTCCATAGCATTGTTCGGTTTGCTGGCGACGGCCATCACCGCCTATGGCTACGGCCGTTATGCCAAACCGGCTTGGCTCCTGCGGCAACTCCGCACGGAAACGGCGGCCACGGTGACGCTCGACCGTATCGGCCAGCCGGAGGAATCTACGTTGGCGCGCCGCGTGCAAGCCATCGGACGGCACGCGCCCATCTCGCCCAAAGACGCTCAGACCGCCCGCCGATCCTTGATGGCGGCCGGCTACCGGGCGGAAAGCGCCGTCGCTCTGTTATACGGCTTCAAGCTGATCCTGGCGGCTATCCTGGCCATCCTGTCGGTCGTGTTTCGCGATAGCATTACGGCGAATCCAGTGCTGCGCATCGTGCTGCCTGTGGCCGCTACCGCGGCCGGATACTGGCTTCCGGGTTTCTTCTTGGAGCGCAAGGTCTCCAAGCGTCAAGAGAGATTGCGTCTATCGCTGCCCGATGGATTGGATTTGATGGTGGTCTCGACGGAGGCGGGTTTGGGGCTGGATCAGGCTATTCAAAACGTCGGCCGCGAATTGGCCGTAGCGCATCCCGATCTCAGCGACGAGCTGACTCTGGTTACTCTGGAGATGCGTGCCGGTAAGCGCCGGGCCGAAGCGCTCCGGAATCTGGCGCAACGCACTGGGGAGGCCGAGCTACGAAAGCTGACCGCCATTTTGATCCAGTCGGACCGCTTCGGGACGAGCATGGCCGAAGCCTTGCGCACGCATTCCGAATTCATGCGCGTGCGCCGCCGCCAGGAGGCGGAGGAAAGGGCCGCCAAAGTGGGGGTCAAGTTGGTATTCCCCATCTTCTTCTTCATCCTGCCTTCCATCCTGGTGGTGGCGGCCGGACCGGGTATTTTACAAGTCTTCAAATACTTATTCCCCTTGATGAAGGGGATTCAATAGGAAAGGAGGAACCCCACATGAATAACACGATATTCCA
>DATNMW010000372.1:0-7661 GCA_035602155.1 Bryobacteraceae bacterium
GGCAAGCCGTACCTCGATCTTCGAGAGACCTCTGCCGGTCCGCGGTTTACCAGCGCTGGCTTGACGCCATTGACGGTGCGCTTTTGTGGGCGTAGCTTGGGTTGGATTTGGAACAGCACTCTCTCGTGCCGCGGTGGAGTAAAGGGCACAGCGGGAATCCTAGGTGCCGCCCCAAGCGTGGGCAGGCCTTCACCGATGCTTTGCGCGCTCAGGGCACACCCAATGAGCTCGCTCAACTGGCTTGGAAGGCTGCCCGCGAAGGTGCCCCCGGGCCATTCAAATGATTTTCAATCGACTTGAGCCACGATCCCGCTCAAGCAAACATTCCACAGCCGGGACGACATGGAAGTGGTGTTCACCTTGTTGGCGGAGCGCTACGAACGCGGGACCGTACTGATGACCAGTAATCTGGCCTTCTCGAAATGGGAGAGCATCTTCAAAGGACGCCATGATGACGGCGATGGCCAGCGACGAAAAGCGACAGGAGGGAGGGTTGTGGAAATGCGGGCTGTGGAAAGCGTGGAAAGCCAAAAGCAGGCTTCCCCCTCTTCCCACGAGCCCTTGCGGATCGTAGAATCGATCGGATCGGTGCGCTCGATATGCTCGCACGGGAAGACGTCCGCTTCATCGGACACAAGGAACTCCGCCGGCGCATCGGGGAACCCGCCTAATATCTCCTGACTGCCGATCACCACTACGTCATCGACGTTGGCGATAGTTCCCGCGGCCCGCATTACATGCTCCAATTGCGCGCGCGTCATGAACTCCCGGCCCGCTCCGGAACGAGTCTCTCATAGATGCCCAAGGTTCCGCGGGTTTCAACACCCGGCGAACGGAGTCGCCTGTCGCAGAGCGGCCCTGCGCTCGCTTTCCTCATCAGCAGATCCGGAATCTCGGGCAGCGGCCGGTTCAGCTCCCGCCAAGCATCCGCATGTCTTACATTGTCGCGCCGGCCAAGGAATACTCGAAATCGTACGAATGCGTGCCGTCAGCAATGATAATCGTCATCGTCCCGGCCAGCCCCGCCAATTCCCCTGTGCCCGAATCCGGCACCACACTGACCATCTGTTGCGGCGCCCCGCGCGTCATGGTGCCGCTGTGCTGCAAAACGAACGCGCCGCTACGACCGTGCAAACTTCCAGCGACCTGCTCGATCGCCACATAACCGGCCGACCCTTTGACCCCCGTCATCGCCGTCAGCATCCGGCCATGGCTCACAGCCTCCAAATCTCCTTGGAATTGTTTTTCGATGGACATCCGGCCGACGTCCGGGGCTTCGCCGTCCGGCGCCTGAGGCGTGAGCTTTACTTCAAATGTTCCGCGTGCGTGTTGCATGGTAACCGATTGTACCCGAATTGAGTATCCTTTCACTCAGCCCATCTCAACCCATTGGCGCCGGCTCCGCTTGGTAGGGCGGTCCGCGCGGGCCCCCGTCCCGCTGCTTGGCGCGAGGGCCGAGGCCTCCACGTGGACGACGGCAGCAGGCCGGGCTTGGCCAACAGTTGAATTAAGAACCTTCAGACCTCCCCTCGGTCACGTGACTCCGCAGCCACGGCACAAGCTTGTCGAAGCGGAACTGGTTGGTTTCGTAGAGCGCTGCGACGAAAGCTTATGTCTCCTCAGCGTCCGCCGTCAGCCGGGCGCCGTTGATGGCGAGAAAGGTATACACGGTCGCGAAAGCCGTGCGCTTGTTGCCGTCGATGAAGGCGTGGTTCTGCGCCAGGCTCTCCCAAAGCGCGGCGGCTTCCTCGATCGGGTCGGCGTAATAACCGGTCTGCGGCCGGTACAGGGCGGCTTCCAGCAGTCCAGGGTCTCGACGCCATGCGATCCCCCGTAGCGTTCGATCTGGTCAGCGGTGCATGGCCAGAACCTCGGCCACCGTCAGGTAGTCCGTCATTCAGCCAGCTTTTTGTAAAGCGGACCGTATTTGTCGTGGCTGGCGAGGTACGCCCCCATGACGTGCGCGCGCGGCGTGGCCTTCTTGCGCCTCTCGATCAGATCGGCGAAAGCCTCATCCACGAGCGCCTGCAACTGGCGACCCTCCTTGCCGGCGAGCGCACGCACGGCCGATAGAATTTCGGAATTGACCTGGGTGGCGAATTTCTCGCGGAGCTGGGACATGCGACTGGTGCTTTTACCCCTTCAGCGTATCATGACAAATTCATGATACGTCAAGAACCGTCGTCTAAGCAGCCGCTTCAGTCGCCTTATCAAATAGATACGAACGCGCGTGCCGGCTTCGGTGCCGAAGCCCTGTTCGCGTGGAGGCGCTCCGCTGCATTTGGGCGGACCGGCAGTGGTGGAGTGTGGGGACGAGCAGGCGGCCTTGCTGATCTGCTACGAGCAAATCATCCCTTGGATAGATGACCGCCGCTCTGGCGCACTGTTCACCCATCCCGCAGGAAACAGTCCCCCAACCCGACCTGGACAAGCCGGAGACCGTTTGTGGGTGCCATCCGGGCCATGCCTGATCACACGCTGCACAAGCGCAGCGATCCCGAAAACTCCGATGAAAACTTTTCCCCCTGGACGGCCCGGCGCCGCATCGTCGATGCCCAGCTCGACGAGGCCGCGAAGCGTCCGTCCCATGGCCCTTTCAACACTGCCAATGAAATGATCGCTCACATGAAAGGCGAACTGAAGAAGCGAGCCGCGCGGCGAACAAAACCAAACGGCCCCGATGACCGTTAAATACAGCGACGCTGTCACCGAGGCTTTGGAAAAGATCCCCGACAGCGTCAAGAAAGCTTTCTTTCAAACAAGCTACTGGAGCAGAACCTCCGGCTTCCTTCGTTGCGAGCTAAGAAGTACGACGAAGCCCAGGACCGCTGGCAGGCTCGCGTCAACAAGGGCTGGCGCTTTTACTTCATCGTCAATGATATTTGAACCCTTCCCCGAAGGCGGCTACCACGTTATCGTGCCGCCCCTGCCTGAGATCGGCACCTTTAGACGAAGCCCGAAAGATATCGCTTGACGCCATCAAGGGCATCCTGGAGAGATGATGAAGGCCTGTCCGACGAGGAGAATTCCCCTATTCGCGTCACGGAGACACCTTGACGCACCCAGCCCGTCGGCGTATAGCGCCCCTGTAAGCGATTAACGCGACTTTTTCTCCATACGCAAGCCGTCATATAATCAAAACAGGCAGCCAATGACCGAACGCCGCTATACCGTGCTTTTTGAGCCCGCCGAAGAAGGCGGCTTTGTTGCCACGTGCCCGGCCCTTCCCGGGCTGGTGACCGAGGGCGACACTTTGGACGAAGCGCGGGAAATGGTCAGAGACGCCATCCGCGGCTACCTGGAGAGTCTGGCCATGGACGGCCTGTCAGCACCGGCAGACATCAAGCTCCACGAAGACCCTGTCAAAGAAGAGATCGAGGTCGCTGCCCCGTGAAATCGTCGAATACCCTTGCATGAGCCAGCGTCTCCCTGTCGTCAAACCCAAACAAGTCATCCGGGCTCTAGAACGAGCCGGATTTTTCATTCACCACAGCACCGGCTCCCACCACATCCTCAAGCACCCTGATCGGCCGATACCACGCGTCACCGTTGCCTATCACAATCGCGACCTCAAACGTAAAACTCTCGATTCCATCATCGAGCAGTCGGGCCTGAGTGTTGAGGAGTTCATCGATCTCCTGTAAAACCCCTTCATCCGATGTCCATCACTTTCGAGGATGACCCGGAAGCACGGAAGCCTTATGCTGCCAACCTTCACTACCCCCATTTCAGTGAAATGTCTCCCGATCAATGCCGCGCTGGGCCAAGTACGCACGAGTGTGGTCATTTTGTCCCTGGCGCTCCTGGCCTTCTGCCGAATCGCATGCCGTTTACGCGAGAACGGCTTTTTCCTCGCCGACGGCATCGCGGTCATCAGCCTCGATCTGTTTCAGTGCAAAATGCGGCTTGAGCACGGGATGTACCGAACCGGAGAGCCGTCGCTTGTGGGCGAGTTGTCCCAAGCAAATCCCGGAAGGGCCACTGGGGCATCGCCCGCGGCCGTCCACGTCGCCGGACAGGCGGGGGCCAGGGGCGTGCAGACACCGCCCCCGCGGACGAATTCGCGCCCAAACCCGTGCCCCACGTCAAACCGCCACTCCCCAAAAATCCAGTCACATCGTTGCTTCATTGAAAACAAAAGACTTCACTATTTTCCCAGAACCGGTGCCTCTATAATGGGAACGAGGAGAACCAGATGCACAAATCTTCAATCCGGCGCATGCGTACCTCGCGCGCCATCGCCGCGCCTTCTCATCGCGCTCGCAAAGCGGACAAGGCACCCTCGTCCCAAAATCCCATTCGCCACAATCCCCTCGCCAATCGCGTGGATCGGGCCCACAATGCGGCTGCCTTTGGCCGCCTTACGCGTCACCCGGAATGCGCGCTATCACCTAGATACGAAACCCGCTTACATATAAACTACCATCGCACCCCGCACAACCAACTCCTGCTGCGCCAGGCCCGTATACCAAACGAACCTAGTCCCATTTCCGAACACCACGCGCCGCGCCCCACCACATCCCAAACCAATCCACACAACCCAGCGTCATAATGAATCATGCATCCACTCCTGCAAGACTTCCGTTACGCCTTGCGCATGCTGCGCAAGAACCTTGGACTGACCATCGTCATCGTGCTCTCCCTCGCCATCGGCATCGGCGCGAATTCGGCGGTCTTCAGCGTGGTGGATGCGCTGATGCTGCGCCCCCTGCCTTATCCGCAACCCGAGCGGTTGGCGGCTATCTGGCTGCATTCCCCAGGCATCGGCATCTTTCGCGACTGGCCGTCTCCAGGCCAGTACATCGACATCCAAAACGAAAACCATTCGTTTGAAGAAATGTCCATCTCGCGGCTCACCGGCTTCACGCTCACCGGTCTCGACCAGCCGCAGCGCATCGACGGCATGCGCACCTCGTCGGGCCTCTTGCATATGCTCGGCGCGCGGCCATTGTTGGGCCGCGTGCTGCTCCCCGAAGAGGACAAACCGGGCAAGCCGCAGGTCGCCATCCTCAGCTACAACCTCTGGAAACGGCTGTTCAACTCGGACGCGAAGATTATCGGACGCAGTATCACGCTCAACGGCAATCAGTTCACCGTCGCCGGAGTGCTGCGCCGCGACTTCCGGCTCAATTCGGAAGTAATGCCTGCAGAAGGCCCCATGGATAAGGTGGATATCTTCCTGCCATTGCCCTTGGGCGCGGATGCCGTGCAGCGGCGCGGCGACGAGAATTACAACCTGATGGTGAAGCTAAAGCCCGGCGTGACCCTGCAGCAGGCGCAAGCCGATATCGATATCATCGCCAGCCGCATCCGCCAGAAGGACAAGCGCGACCGCACCTTCGGCATGACGGTGACCGGTCTGCTCGACCAAGTGGTCGGCGATGTGCGGCGCGCCATGCTGGTGCTGCTCGGGTCGGTAACGTTGGTATTGCTTAGTGCCTGCGCCAACGTCGCGAATCTACTGTTGACGCGAGCCGCCGGGCGCCAGAAGGAAGTGGCCATCCGCACGGCTTTGGGAGCGGGATGGCGGCGGCTCGCGCGCCAGTTGTTGACCGAAAGTCTGCTATTGGCGCTGCTGGGTGGAGCGGCCGGCTTGGCCATCGCCCAAGCCAGCCTGTACCTGATGCGGGCCATCAATCCCGGCAACATTCCAAGGATCGAGGGCATCTCCATCAATGGCTCCGTGCTGCTGTTCACCTTCGGGGTTTCCACCTTGGCCGGGCTTTTGTTCGGGCTGGCCCCCGTGTGGCGCGCCATTAAGTTGGACCTCAATACGTCCCTGAAATCGGGAGGCCGCAGCGGCCAAACCGATGGCGGTCTGCTGGTCGCGCGGCATGGCCTGCGCGGCCTGCTGGTGGTAGCCGAGTTGGCGCTCTCCCTCATGCTGCTGATCGGCGCGGGGCTGTTGATTCGCAGCTTCGCTCGACTGCAAAACGTGCCGCCCGGATTCGCCCCCGATCGCGTATTGTCGATGCACCTGGCGGCAGGCGGCCCCAAGTATCCCGACGGCAAGGCGGTGGTGCAGTTCTACCGCGAAATTGGCGACCGTATCCGGCGCCTCCCCGGCGTGGTTGCGCAGGGCGAGGTTTCGGTGCTTCCGCTGACGGGGGCGGTGGGCTGGGGCGGTATCAATGTGGAGGGCTACAATCCGGAGCCGGGTCACGAGCTGCAGGTCGATCAGCGGACGGCTAGCACGGATTACTTTCGCGCCATGAAGATTCCTTTGCGGAAGGGCCGCTATTTCGACGACCACGACACCAGCGACAGCCAGCAGGTGGCGATTATCGACGAACAGTTCGCACAACGCTTCTGGCCGCGTGACAATCCCATTGGCAAGCATCTTTGGTTCGACCATCCGGAGAAACCCCTCACGATCGTGGGCGTCGTCGGCATGGTCAAACAGTATGGCCTCGACAGCGGAAGCAAGATCGTGGCCTTCTTTCCGCACCAGCAGGCGACGGATGGTTGGATGTACCTGGTGGCGCGCACTTCCTCCAATCCAGCGGATCTTGCAAACGCCATTGTGCGCGAGATTCACGCGGTGGATGCGGGTGTGCCGGTCTTCGATATCCGCACCATGCAAGATCGCCTCTACGATTCCCTCGCCCGGCAGCGCTTCGCCACCGCCATGCTGGGCGCTTTCGCGGCTTTCGCCCTGCTGCTGGCCGCGGTGGGCGTGTACGGCGTGATCTCCTACCTGGTCACACAGAGCACCCACGATATCGGCGTGCGCGTGGCTCTAGGGGCGCAACCCGGCCACATCCTCGGCTTGGTGGTGCGGCAGGGCATGGCGCTCGCCGCAGTGGGCATCGTGGCGGGCCTGATCGGCGCGGTTCTATTGACCCGCGTGATGGCCGGCCTGTTGTTCGGAGTAAGCGCCACCGACGCCTTCACGTTTGGCGCGGTGTCCGCGATCCTGGCGGCCGTGGCATGCGCCGCCACTCTGATTCCGGCGCGCCGCGCGACCGGCGTGGACCCCATGGTGGCCTTACGCGAAGAGTAGGTGGGACAGGCTCCCATCTTCAGGCCGCCCGTCGCACTTGCGTTTTGAAGCCTGCCGCGCCAGAGCGTGCGCCATTGCGAGACGATCTAGTATCGTTTGCTAAGCGGGTAGTGATCGATGAAGTAGGTTACATTCCTTCCTGGTATCGATGGCGGGCATCCGCGCAAGCGCAGGTTGACCCGCACGGGCGCTGCCCTGCGTATCCCCTGCGCCCGGCAGGGCACGGACTGTCTCGTCCGCCGATTGCCCGGAGTTATCGGCTAACCGCCCATCCGATCCCAATCAGTTAGCCGCCGGCGAAGTGGGGAAGCTGGTAGCCATTGCCAGTGCCGTGGCTGCCAATCGCGGGATAGCCGCGGGAGGCTGCTCCAACTCCGATCCGGGGTCGTAAATCTTCCCCAGGTGCTCGCGTAGTATCGGTTCATCGCGTAGTCAAGGCCCGTCAGCGTGTCGCGTGTGTAAGTAGCGTACTTCTCCGTATCGTTCGCGGTCGCATTGTATTCCACGCCGTAGGGATAATATGCGTGGCCTCCGCTGGCAGCGTTCCATCGGACCGATCCCAGTCGATCCACCGCCACGGCATTGCCTTCCGTGCTGATGAGTTTGCCCCCGAAGTACACGTTCTGGCTCTGCATGGTGAAATTGACCTGGCTGCCCG
>DATNMW010000373.1:0-31653 GCA_035602155.1 Bryobacteraceae bacterium
GGCGACAAAGCCGGTGGGCCAATGGGACAGCCGTTCAAATGTTGCGGCAAACAGCCCCGCCACGAACAACACCAGGAAGCAGAAGGCGACCTGCGCCGCGGTCAGCGCGTGCATCATGCGACGCCGCGTGTGGGGATCTTCTCCGCCCTTCAGCGCACTGGCCGGCTTAACCGCCGAAGCCCGCAACGCGGGCGTGAGACCGAACAACAGCATCACACACAGGGTCAGCGCCAGTCCGAATCCCAGCACGCGCCAGTCCGCCGGAAGATTCAAGCGCACCGGATTGTCGGGAGGATTGATCATTCCTACGACGAACGGCGCGGACCACCATGCGAACAGCGCGCCCATCGCGCCCGAGATGCATGCCAGGATGGCGCTCTCCACCAGGACCAGTTGCACGAGGCGCCACCGCCCGGCGCCGATCGAGACGCGCAACGCCATTTCGCGGGCCCGCGCGGCCGCCTGGGCCGTCATCAGGTTCGCAACGTTGGCGCACGCAATCAGGAGCACCAAAGCTACCAGGATGCCGAGCGCCTCCAGCGATACACGGTAATTGTTCTGCAGATCGGAAGCGCCGGCACCCGCGGGCTGCAGCACCAGCTTAGGGGCCAGGAACTTTTCGATATCTTGTTTGCTCATGCCGGTGAAGCCCTTGGCCCTCTCCTCCTCAAAAGCGCGCGACGTGGCGGCGAGTTTCGCGCGAAGAGGCTCACGGTCGACACTCGGCTTTAGCCTTACCAGAATCCGGTGCCACGTCCAGTCGTCGTGGACCACCGCGGGATGCATCATGGTGGGCACGAATACGTCGGTGACCGTACCGGTCTCCGTGCCGGTGAAGGGCTGCGGGCCGACCCCCACGATCTCATAAAGGTCGTCGCCCATGCGAAATGTGCGCCCGTCGACACTCGGGTCCCGGCCGAAGCGGCGCGTCCAATAGTCGTAAGACAATACCGCGTACGGATGAGCGCGCGGCTTCAGATCGTCGTTTTCAGTGAGCAGCCGTCCCTGCGTGGGCCGGAGTCCGAACGTGCCGAACATCCAGCCGGAGACGTATTGCACGCAGGCTTTCTCCATCTCGGCGTCCGACTTGTACGTCAGATCCATCTGTTGCGCATACGATATGGCCAGCAACTCGGCTTGGCCCTTGACCGCGACGCGCATCAAGCGGAAATCCGGATAAGCCCACGCGTCGTTCGTGGCAGGCATGCCGTCGGGACCAATTCCCTCGCGGGAAAGGACATACAGGTGTTGGGGGTCCGCCACAGGCAGAGGCCGCAGCAGCAGCGCATCGATGAGCCGGAATGCGCCCGTGCACGCGCCGATCGCCAATGCCAGCGACAGAATAGCCGCGGCGGAGGTCGCCTTTTTCTTCAGGAGCTGCCGCCAGCCGAAGATGGCGTCCGCCCGCAGCGAATCGAGCCACGCAACCAGTCTCACGTCGCGGCTCTCTTCGCGGCGCCGCAACGCGGAACCGAACGCTCTATGCGCCTCGGCTGTATCGCGCCCGTGCGCGACCGCTTCCTCGATATGCGACTGGACCTCCTCGTCTATTTCGCGGCTCAAGCGATCGCCGCGCGCCACATTCACAATCCGTGACCACCATGACATATCAGACCGTCCTTAGAACCCGATTCACCGCCGAAGTCACCGCCTGCCAGCGCGATTCTTCGGTGTCAAGTTGCTTCTTGCCGGCCGCCGTCAATTCATAGATGCGCGCCCGCCGGCCCGTATCTTTGACGATCCATTCGGCGCGAATCCAGCCGGCTTCCTCCATCCGGTGCAGGGCCGGATAAAGCGAGCCTTCCTCGGCGCGCAACACCTCACCTGACCAGTCTTTGATGGCGGTCATGATGGCGTAACCGTGCAGGCGCGGCCGGCGCGAAAGAATCTTCAAGACGAGCAGATCGAGCGATCCCTGGAGCGAGTCGGTTTTAGGCATACTCAGACTTCTTATTATACAGACGTCTGGGTGCACGAAGAGTTAGTGCGAAAACTGGATTTGCCGGATGCAAGCTGCGAGAATCGTAGCTATGATCTCTATAATCCGCGGGATGACGTTCTTTCCATTTTTTTTCGCTACCCTTTGCGTGGCTGCCAATCCTGGCGGCGTGCCTCTGAATTCATTGAAACTAAACGGTTGGGCTTTCCTGTCGAACAACGATTATGTAAGACTTACCCGCAACAGCAGCCAGGCTTCCAGCGCGTTCGTTCCGACGCCGTTTTCGTTGGGGCCGAACGATAGCTTCACCGCTTTTTTTGTTTACCAATCGGGTCAGGAACTCGGCCAGTGCGTAGCCGATGGAATCGCGTTCGTCGCGCAGAATACGCCCGCGGGATCGAGCTATCTGGGCTCTGACGGCTCCGGCTTGGGATTCTTCACCGGAACGGTTTCACCGGCCATAGCCGTTACGTTCGACTACGCCGCAAATCAAATTACGGGTACGCCCGCAAACGCGGCTGCCATTGCCACGCCGAACGGCGTCGATCTGCTGTGGACGACACCGGCTCCGCCGGCGCTCAGCGGGCCGGGCGCCTTCCGCTACGTTTGGGTGACATACCAAAATACGAGCCAGACCATGAGGGTTTTTTACAGCGCAACCTCGGCGCGGCCAGCCACTCCCTTGCTTGAGACGACTCTGCCGACCGACCTTTCCTCACTTTTTGGCGGACAGGCTTATTTCGGCGTCACCGCGGGCACGGGGAGTTGCTACAGCGGGCAGCTACTGGTCTACCTGGCGCTCGACGTTGTGAATGTTCCATAAGTGTAGCGGCCCGGGTATGCTAACCCCTGCTATGCCGCGTTCGTCAAACGTTTGTCACGGAGGACCACCAAATGCTTCAAGATGTGCGCCTTGGCCTGCGTATGCTGCGCAAGCAGCCCGGCTTCACCTTGATTGCCGTATTCACGCTGGCGCTGGGCATCGGCGCGACTTCGGCGGTTTTCAGCCTGATTCGAGGCGTCTTGCTGACGCCGCCCCCTTACCGGCAACCGCAGCGCCTGGTGCTGATTCCCGCCGCTCGAACCGACGGCCGCCAGATGCCACAGCGGCGCGCTTGGGCCGCCGCGCAATGGATGGAATGGCAAACGGAAGCGAAGTCGTTTGAGTCCATTGCCGCCTATGATTGGTCCTTCAATTTTCTGGTCCTCACCGATGGCAGCGTGTCGATGCAGGGGATGTGGGTCACCAGGAACTATTTCCGCGTGCTCGGATTGCAGCCGCTGATGGGGCGCACGTTTCTGGAGTCCGAAACGGGAGCCAAACCGGCGCCGGTAATCGTCCTCGGGTACGACTTGTGGCAGCGGAAGTTCAATGGCGATCCAAACGTTGTCGGCAAAACCCTCCGCATCAGCCGTTGGGATACGCCGCCCAAGGTGATCGGAGTGATGCCGCCCGGCGTCCGTTTTCTGCCGTCGCCCGCAAATGCGCAGGAGCCAAACTACAATGTGAATGCGCTGGTGGACTTTTGGATTCCGGCGCCTTCCAGACCGGCCGAACACTCGAAAGAGGCGTTTTGGAATGTGGTGGGGCGGTTGCGAGACGGGACCACGCTGGCACAGGCGCAAGGTGAACTCAAGGTGGTTACCGCGAGGCAGGCGCAAGCCGAGCATGATTTCGAGGGCTTCACCCCCGAGGTGCATTCCCTGACCGACGAAATGAATCGCGATGGCGCGCGCATTTTGCTGCCGCTGCTGGGTGCCGCTGCGCTGGTGCTCTTAATTGCCTGCGGGAATGCCGCGGCCTTGCTGCTGGTGCGCGGACTGCAACGGCAGCAGGAGTATGCCGTGCGCAGCGCCCTGGGTGTGGGGCGCATCGCGCTGTTCCGGCAAGTGTCGGCGGAAAGCCTGCTGCTGGCTCTGCTGGGCGGGGGGCTGGGCGTGGGCCTGGCGGTGGGAGCCGTCAAGCTGTTCAAGCTGATTGGCGGACACGCCATCCCGCGACTGGACGCGGTCGCCACAGGCTGGCCGGTGCTGGCCTTTGGCCTCGGCGCGGCGGTGGTCGCCGCACTCATGGCCGGCCTGTTTCCCGCGCTACGCGCCTCCCGGATTGACCCCATGCAGGTGCTCAAGAGCGCCGGGCCGAAAAGCAGCGCCGGTTTGGGGGAACGCAGGCTGCTGCGGGGAGTGACGTTGGTGCAGACCGCGCTGACCCTGGCGTTGCTGGTCGGCGCGGCCCTGCTGATCCGCACCATGATGAACATCTCAAGTGTGCAATCGGGCTACAACGTCTCGCATATTTTGACCATGAGCGTCACGGCCGTGCAGGGCCACTGGGACGATTTTCATCACCGGGCCTTGGAGCGTGTGTCCGCGCTTCCCGGCGTGCAATACGCAGCCTTTGCGTGGGGTGTGCCCCTCACCGGCAACAATTGGCCGGCGACGGTCGACATAGAAGGGCAACCCGCGGCCGCTAAGGAGAGCGATCGCATCTCCCTGCCGCTGCGCTCCGTCACCGAGGACTACTTCAAGCTGCTGGGGCTGCCGATTTTGGATGGACGGGACTTCCGTGCTACCGATATCCGCAACGCGCCTAGTGTAGCCGTGGTGAACCAGGCTCTGGCGGATCGATACTTTCCCCACGCCGCCGCCATCGGAAAGAAGCTCTGGCTTGGCGACCGGAAGGATCCCCCTACGGAGATCGTCGGTGTGGTGGCGAATGGCCGCACTGACGACCTGACGCATGCGGCGGATCCCGAGATTTATCTCTCCCTCTGGCAGGCGGGTGCGTTTTCGAAGCATCTGGTGGTGCGAACGGCGGCGGACCCGCGCTCGGTCATGGCCGCTGTCCGACGCGAGTTGCACTCCGTCGATCCTACCGCCGCCGTCGAACACATGCAGACGCTGGAGCAGATTCGGGGCGATTCGCTGGCGTCCCGCATGTTCGCGATGCAGTTGCTGGCCGGGTTTGCGGTAGTGGGCAGCGTGCTGACGCTGGTCGGCATCTATGGCGTGCTCTCGCTGTCGGTGGCGTCCAGGCGGCGCGAACTTGCTATTCGGTCGGCGGTCGGGGCGCAGCAGCGGGACATCCGGAACTTGATTTTCGGGGAGGGGTTTCGGCTGGTCGCGGGCGGGGTCGTGGCGGGCATGGCCGCCGCGCTGGTGTTGTCGCGCGTACTGCGGTCGTTTCTTTTTGAAGTGGAGCCTGGCGACCCGATCACGTTGATCGGCGTGGCATTGTTATTCGCAGGCGTGGCGATGATGGCGTGTTGGGCGCCTACGCGCCGGGCGGCTAAGGTCGATCCGGTGGAAGCTCTGAGATATGAGTAATCACCGGGCGGCCGGTTACTGCTTATGCACCAGTTGCGCCTTGAGCCGCAGCACTGCGGAAAGCTGTTCGGGCGTGATCCCTGGCCCTTCCTTGTCCACCAGACTTTGAGCTTCGGTCTGCCCCTGATCGGCCGCGAGTTTGAGCCAGGCGATGGCCTGCACGTAGTCGCGGTCCTGCCGCTGGGGAAGGCCGAGCAGCAGCTTCGCCAATCGAACCTGGCAATCCGCGTGCCCCGCGGCTGCGCATAAGCGGAAAGAACGGCGCGCGCGGTCCAGGTCGCGAGACGCATCGGGGCCCTGTTCGTAGTAGTTGCCGAGATAGAACTGCGCCGCGTAACTCCCCAGATTGGCGGCGTCGCGTAACATGCGCATTCCCTTCTCCGCATCCTTCGGCACTCCCTTCCCCTCGCAAGAAGCCAACCCTAAGTCGAAGAGCGCTGGCCCGTGCCGTTTGTCCGCCGCCTTCCGGATCAGCAGCCCGGCGCGTTCCGGGTCGCTCGCGACGACATCTCCCGCTTCCAGCAGCTTGCCCAGCACATACATCGCCGGGGGGAAATTCTGTTTGGCCAATTCCTCGAGCGTCTCCATCGCCTTGTTCCGGCGCGCGGTATCCTGCCCTCGCAGAGCGTGAAGCGCACCCGGCGATCCTCCGCCTTGCTGTCGAAGGACTGCCCTTGCAGGCGGAAATTCACTTCGACGGTCGCCAGGATACTGACCGGCTTTCCATCCTTGCGGCCCGGTTCAAATCGCCACGCTGCGATAGTTTCCTGCGCCTTCTCGTCCAGCCCGAATCCCAGGGGACTCAGCACCGAGACATTAACCAGCCTGCCCGCTTCATTAACCACGACTTCGAAAACGACCGTTCCCTGGATGCCGGCGTTGAGGGCCTCACGTGAATATTCCGGTTCGGGTCTGTATTGCACCTTCGGAGGCGTGACGCCGGGGCCGACTCTGATCGGGTTGGGCGCGTCGTCGGGAAAGCCCTGCGCAGTCAGGACGAACAACAAAGTGATGAGCCGCGGGACAGAGGCTATTCGCATGGCCGATCCCTTGAAGGTTATCACACGGACGTGCAGGGCAGCCGCTGCGCCGATTTTCACTTTGGCCTGCGCGAGCTTGCCATCCGCTCGGCGGCGGGGGCAGCGGGACATCCGGAACCTGACACGTGGCATTGTTATTCGCCGGTGTGGCGCTGATGGCGTGCTGGGTGCCTACGCGGCGGGCGGCGAAGGTCGATCCGGTGGAAGCTCTGCGGTATGGCTCGTCCCGTAACGCTTCCACGGCGGCTGTAAGCACGGCGGGCCCGACAACGTTCAGCAAGTGCAGTCCAAGGATTCGGACCTTAATTGCATCATCGCAAGTATCGTCTTTTGTCAGCAGATCTACCGCGTGCTGTAACTTTTGCTGTTCCTCGCCGGGCACATTCTGCATCAGGGCGAGGCAGTAAGGCACTAATCCTTCCGAAGTCTTCTTATAATCGAGGCCCTTCATCAGTTTGGCAAAGTTGACGCTACGGGCCGTGGCGCGCAGCCGGTCCACCTCGCGATCGGCCGCATCCCGGAAAATCTGGAGGAAGCCGCCCGGGCCGACTCCTATATCGCGATCGCCGGCCCGGACCACGAACAGCGAAGTACGGAACACCGCCATCGCCCCCACGCCGGCCACCAGCATTTGGGTCCATCGCTGGCTCGCCCCAGCGGTGTTGAATGTCCAGTTATAGCCCCGGATCAACGCCAGCGCCAGGATCGACGCCGCAACGTTTAACCCGACATACACGAGCGCCGGGATCTTAACGATTGCGGCTTGCGGCGTATCGCGGTAGCGAGATACAAGTTCGGCGAGGCCCACCAGAAGGCCGAGGATCGCCACAGCAACGTAATCCCATGCATCGGACATCTCGCTATAGAGGCTGGGCTATTGCGGCTACGTCCTTTCCCAATTTGGTCAGCTCCGCCGACTCGCTGCCTGGAGCGCCCGCGACGGCGATGTAGCCTAAGTCTCCGAGACGCTTGATCGCTTCCGCGAAACTAGTGAAGTTCATGCCGCTGGTGGCCTGCAATTCCGATAGCGCCATGGAATTCCGGGTGCTCTCCGCAAGCGCTGCCAAGACCGATAAAGCCGTGCCGCCATTTACCGGCTGCGATTGTTGCTCCCTCTTGCTGCGCTGCTTTGCCTCCAGATAAGCCGTGAAGCTCTCCGCTTTGGATTGGGCCATACGTGTATTATAGGCCTGATGTCTCTGCTGCACCTGCACCAGTTCGCCGAGGGGGAAAACCGCTACCGCGTGCTGGCGGAATTCGAGAACGGCGCGGTGCGCAGGAGCGCTGAGTCCCGGTTTGAGTTACAGGTTAGCGCGCAGGATCAGGAGGATATTCGCTGGTATTTGGAAGATTTCCTGCAATATCCGATGGATCCGGCGCCGGCCATCGCGGCGCGTATCGAGCGGCGCATGGCGGAGATCGGCATGGAGTTGTTCACCAAGGCGCTCGGGAGCACGTCGGTGTGGCAGGAGGCGCGGCACGATCTGAGCGCCACGCGCGTCGAGATCGAGACCACGGTGAAAGATGCGACGGCGCTGCCTTGGGAATTGATGCGCGATCCGGAGGCGGATATGCCGCTGGCTTTGCGGGCGCGTACCTTTGTACGGGCCACGCACGATTCGGTGCAGCGGCCCAAGCTGGTGCAAAGCGCGGGCGGGCCGATCCGCGTGCTGCTGGTGATCTGCCGTCCGCGTGGGCGCGAGGATGTGCCATTCCGTTCCGTCGCCCGCCGCATGCTGGAAGGCTTGCGGGGGAGCGACGCCGTGCGGCTCACAGTGTTGCGTCCGCCCACCTTTGAGCGGCTGGCGCATGTGCTGCGGGAGGCGCACGACTCCGGCGAGCCGTACCACCTGGTGCATTTCGATGGGCACGGCGTGTGGAGCAGCCACGGCTATCTCGAATTCGAAAACAGCATTTTCGAAGGTAACCGGCAACTTGTAGGTGGACAGGCGCTGGGCAATCTCCTGGCCGAGACGGGCGTCGCCGCGCTGGTGCTGAACGCTTGTCAATCGGCTTATGCCGAGCCGCCATCCGCGCCTGTGACCGTTGCGCCGGACAACCCGCACCAGGAAACCCGCGCTTACGGCTCACTGGCCCAGGAAGTGATGGACGCTGGCACGGCGGGCGTGGTGGCCATGCGCTACAGCGTCTTCGTGGACACTGCCGCGCAGTTCATCGCGAAGCTGTACGAGCGCCTTACGCAGGGCGATGCGCTGGGAGAGGCGGCTAGCTTTGCGCGCAAGCAGTTGCACGCTCAGCCGTTGCGTCGGATCGCCTTCGATCCGCGGCCGCTCCAGGACTGGATGGTGCCGGTCGTGTTCGAGGCGGAGCCGGTGGCGCTGTTTCCGCGGCGTAAAGGTGGGAAAGGCTTCAGCCTGTCGTCGGGCGCCAGCGCACAACTGGAGGGTCTGCCGCCGCGTCCGGATGCGGGCTTCATCGGGCGCGATGAAACCCTGCTGGCGCTCGACCGGGCCTTCGACGATCACGCCATCGTACTGCTGCACGCCTATGCGGGCAGCGGGAAGACCAGCGCCGCAGCCGAGTTCGCCCGCTGGTATCGCGAGACCCGAGGCGTCGACGGGCCGGTGCTGTTTACTTCTTTTGAGCATTACCGGCCGCTATTGAGCGTGCTGAACGATCTGGCCGGCGCTCTGGATGTCGCGCAAGATTGGTTCTCCCTGGACGAGACCAAGCGGCGCAGTGCGGCGCTGCAGCTCCTGCGGCAAAGATCCGTGCTCTGGATCTGGGACAATGTGGAGCCAGTCGCCGGTTTTCCCAAGGGCAGCGAGTCGAAGTGGGGCGCGCAGGAGCAGCGCGAACTGGCCGATTTCCTGCGGGCGGCGCGCGAGACCAGAGCGAAGTTCCTGCTGACCTCTCGCCGCGACGAGCGCGACTGGCTGGGCGATCTGCCCGCGCGCGTCACCGTACCGCCAATGCCGTTCCAGGAGCGGCTGGAACTGGCGCGGGCCTTGGCGTCCAAGCACGGGCGACGTCTGACCGATGTGGAGGACTGGAGGCCGCTACTGGAGTTCACCCAAGGCAATCCCCTGGCGATCACGGTGATTGTGGGCCAAGCGTTGCGCGACGGGTTGCGCACACGCGAGCAAGTGGAGGCGTTTGTCGCTCGGTTGCGCGCGGGAGAGGCGGTATTCAAGGACGAAGCGACGCAAGGTCGGACGCGGTCACTGGCCGCCTCGCTCAACCACGGCTTCGAGCATGCGTTCAATGAAAAGGAGCGCAACCAGTTGGCGCTGCTGCACCTCTTCCAGGGATTTGTGCAAGTGGCTGCGATAGGTAACATGGTCGGCATCTCGCTCGAAGTTGGCATCCGGCTCCTAGACCGCGCCGCCGAGGTGGGGCTGCTCACCGCCCATGGCGGTGGAGGCTATTCGATCCATCCGGCCGTGCCTTGGTTTTTCCATGTGCTCTTCGAGCGGCAGGACACGGAAGCTCGCGTGCATGCGTTGCGGGCCTACGTCGAGGTGATTACCTCGCTTGGGAGCTTCTACCACAACGCGCATGGCGACGGCCGGGATGCGATCGGCGCCTTGAGCGCCGAAGAACCGAACCTGTTGCACGCCCGGGCGCTGGCAATTCGACACGGCTGGTGGCCGCGGGTGACCGGAGCGATGCAGGGCCTCCGAACGCTTTATCGCCACACCGGTCGCAGGGCAGAATGGGCACGCATGGTCGAGGAGATCGTACCGTACTTCGTTGACCCTGCCACTGACGGCCCGCTGGCAGGCCGCGAGGAAAATTGGAGCTTGGTCACCGAATACCGCGTCAGGCTTCAGGTTGATGCGCGGCGGTGGAGCGATGCGGAGCGCTTGCAGAAGGTGTGTGTAGAATGGGACCGCCGCCGTGCTCGGGAGGGCGAACTCAACAGCGTCCGGACGCTAGCTGTCGCGCTGCAGGGACTCGGCGACGTGCAGCGCGCCATGGGCAGCCCGGAAACCGTGCGTGCCAGCCGCGAGAGCTTCGACCTGGGGCTGCGAATTGCAGATCGTTCAATCGCCGCGTCGGCTGCCTTCAACCTGGGGCGCGCTTACGAGGACATGCCCGCAATCCGCAATCTGGAGGAAGCCGAGCGCTGGTATGCCAAGAGCCTCGAACTGCACCCGGATGGCGATCACATGTCCCAAGCGGGGAGCCTCGGCCAACTGGGCAGTGTCTCTTACCAGCGATTCAAGGACGCGCGAGCCGCGAATAAACCGGAACCCGAGCTCTTGCGGCATCTCAACCAGGCGCTTCGCCGGTATCGCAAAGCCTTGGAAATGACCCCCATTGACGCCGTCGACCAGTTAGCTGCGATCCACAACCAGTTGGGCGGGATTTGCTGCGCCGCCGCCGACTTTGACAATGCTTTGCACCACTGCCAAGAGGCGGCCCGCCTCCAGGAAGAACAAGGCAATCTCTACGGCGCTGCGATAACCCGATACAACGTGGCTGTCACGCTCAAGGATGCCGGTCGGTTCGCCGACGCTCGGCAGTACGCTCAAGCAGCCCTGCGAGATTTCCAAGCCTACGGCCCAAGCGCGGCCGATGAAGTCCAGAAGACGCTCTCCCTCATCTCCCTCCTCGCCAAAGCCGCCACCGCCTAATCCCCGTCGTATAATAAAATACGAAGCAGTGAACAGGGTCATCATCCCAAATAAGGACTCCTACAGATGTCAACGCTTGAAATAGCGCCGGCGGAGCCGCGCGTCAGCGACTCCACCCACACCGTCGTCAACGATTTCTCCATTCAAGTCGCCACAGTCAACGGATCCGGCAGTCAGACCGCGAACACCGTCCTGATGCGCTCCATTTTTCAGATGGGAGTGCCGGTTTCCGGCAAGAACATGTTTCCGTCCAATATCGCCGGGCTGCCCACATGGTTCACCATCCGCGCCAGCAAGCACGGCTACATCGGCCGCAAGAAGGAAATCGATCTGCTGGTGGCCATGAACCCGGAAACCGCGCGCGAAGACGTGATGAAGCTGGATAGTGGCGCGGCCGTGGTCTACGACGAGCCGCTGAAGCTCAACGCCCTGCGCTCGGACCTGCATTTCTATCCGGCGCCCTTCGACAAGCTGGTCGCGCCAGTGTGCCCGGACGCCAAGCTGCGCAAGCTGGTGCGCAACATGCTCTACGACGGCATCGTGGCGTGGCTGCTCTCCATCGACATGGATGAGATCCACAAAGCGCTGGTCAAGCAGTTCGGCAAGCGCAAGGCCAAGGCCGCCGAGTTGAACTGGGGCGCCGCGCAGGCCGGCTACGAATTCGCCGCGCGGACCTTCACCAAGACCGACGCCTACAAGGTCGAGCGCATGCACGCCAACACGGGCAAGATCATCATCGAGGGCAATGCGGCTTGTGCGCTCGGCGCCATGTTCGCGGGCGTCACGGTGATCACCTGGTATCCCATCACGCCGTCTTCCTCGCTGGTGGAAACGCTGATCGGGTATCTGAAGCGCTTCCGCATCGACAAGGAAACCGGCCGTGCCACGTTCGCCGTGGTGCAGGCCGAAGACGAACTGGCTTCGATCGGCATGGCGCTGGGCGCGGGATGGGCGGGCGCGCGCTCCATGACCTCGACCGCCGGTCCCGGCATCTCGCTGATGTCCGAATTCGTGGGCCTCGGTTATTACGCCGAAGTCCCCACCGTGATCTTCGACGTGCAGCGCGTGGGTCCGTCCACCGGGCTGCCCACGCGCACCATGCAAGGCGACCTACTCTCCGTCGCGACGCTCTCGCACGGCGACACGCAGCATCCCATGTTCTTCCCCTGCTCTCCGGAAGAATGTTTCAGCATGTCGGGCGACGCCTTCGATTTCGCCGAGCGCTTTCAGACTCCGGTGTTCGTGATGACCGATCTCGACTTGGGCATGAATAACTGGCCGTCCGATCCGTTCCCTTATCCTGAGAAGCTGATCGACCGGGGCAAAGTGCTGACCGCCGAGGATCTGGACAAGCTGGGCGGCTTCGCGCGCTATAAAGATGTGGATGGCGACGGCATCGGGTATCGCACGCTGCCCGCCACCAACCACGCGGCCGGAGCGTATTTCACGCGCGGCAGCGGTCACAACGAGCGCGCCCAGTATACCGAGCGCGAGGACGATTACATCAACAACATGCATCGGCTGTCGCACAAATTCGAGACCATGCGCAAGCATGTTCCGGCGCCCGAGGTCCACTATCATAAGGATGCCGAAATCGGTTTTGTGGCGTGCGGTACGTCGCACTATGCGGTCGGCGAAAGCTGCGACCAGTTGCTCGCCGAATACGATATCCCGGCCAGCTATCTCCGCCTGAAGGCTTATCCATTCACTCCGGAATTGGTCGATTTCATCGCGCACCATCAGCGGGTTTACGTGGTGGATCAGAACCGCGACGCGCAATTGCTCGCCTTGATGCGTTTGGAAATGACGCCCGAACAGATCTCGAAATTGAGAAGCATTAAATATTACGGCGGGCTGCCGCTGGACGCCCGCACCGTGACCGATGAAATCGTCCGCCAGGAGGGCAAATGAGCACCGTCGCTACACCACCGCCGCCGGCCAAGAAGGTGAACCACATCGGCCTGGAGGTGATCAACTATAAGGGCGCCAAGACCACGCTGTGTGCCGGCTGCGGCCACAATTCGATCTCCGAGCGCGTGATCGAATGCTTCTACGAGATGGGCGTGGAGCCTTGGCGGGTGGGCAAGTTCTCGGGCATCGGGTGTTCGTCGAAATCGCCCGCATACTTCCTGAACCTGTCGCACGGATTTAATGCCGTTCACGGCCGCATGCCGTCCGTGGCCACCGGCGCCATTATGGCCAATCGCACCATGCTGGGCTTGGGCGTCACCGGAGACGGGGATACGGCTTCCATCGGGATCGGCCAGTTCATGCACCTGGTGCGCCGCAATCTGCCGATGATTTACATCATCGAAGACAATGGCGTTTACGGGCTGACCAAGGGACAGTTTTCGGCCACCGCCGATCTGGGATCGAAGCTGAAGACCGGGGTGATCAACGATCTGCCACCGTTCGATTGCTGCGCGCTGGCGCTGCGATGGGGCGCCACGTTCGTAGCTCGCTCGTTCTCGGGCGATAAGAAACAGTTGCAGGCGCTGATTAAGACGGCCATTGCGCACAATGGGCTGTCGGTGATCGATGTGGTATCGCCGTGTGTGACGTTCAACGATCACGAAGGATCGACTAAGAGCTACAGCTACATGAAGGAGCACGAAGAGATGCTGCAAGATCTGTCGTTCGTGCCTTCGTTCGAAGAGATTTCCGTGGAGATCGACGAGGGCGAAGTGCGCGATGTGGAGCTGCACGACGGATCGCACCTGCGCATCCGCAAGCTGAACCGCGACTACGATCCTACCAGCCGCCTGGCGGCATTTACGGCGCTGGAGGCGGCGGAGAGGGATCATGAGGTGCTGACCGGGGTTCTGTACGTGAACACCGAAAAGCCGAATTTCCTGGAGATGCTGCATTTGGCGGAGGAGCCGCTGGCCACGCTGCCGCAGGCTAAGGTGCGGCCGGGCAGGGAAGCGCTCGACGAGATCATGGAAGAGCTGCGGTAGGGCGTGCGGCAAATTCCCGGGGGCGTTGATTGGCTCACGTGAACTGGATGTTGAGCAATTCGCACACGCGCGACATCGGATGTGCGACAGCGTAGTCTGCGAGTGGGCCGCTCCCATCCTCTCCGCCGAAATGCAGCGCCACCGCGTTGCCGGTTTCCGCCTCGATCCAAACGGAACCTGAATCTCCGTCCAAGCTAATGTCCTCTTCTTGACGATCCGGACCGGCGACGATATGGATGCCATCCATCCAACGCACTTGATCGCCATAAGCCGAATAGTCCATTTTGTAAGATCCGCCCAGGCCATCAACCACGCCATGTGTAAGTCGAGTCGCGATCCCGCTTTTCACCAGCTTCTGGTTGAGCTTTGGTTTCGAGATTCTTGCCGGCGCCAGTCCCGATGTCAACTCCTGCGGTTCGAATCCCACCCCGTTGTCGATGGCCGCAATGGCCGCGTCGCAGCCAGTCGAGATTCTTGCCCAGCGGGCCAGACTTGCCACCACCCGGGCGAGTGAGTTACCCGCGTCGAACGCGCCCGGCTGGCTCACGGTTTCTCCGGGCACGCACTGAATGGATCCACACAGGACGTGCCAGTTGCTGAGGATACAAGCGACGCGACCTGGTCCCGCGTCCCGCACAATGGCGCCCAGGGTGCCAGTCGTGGTCCGCAGTACGTTTCCGACGCTAATCCCCGGACGAATGGGATCAAAGGCAGTCCGAGGGCTCTGCGGTATGGCGGTCGTGGCGTGCGGCTGATAGGCCGCCTGGATTACGTCGCAAGGGAACCCATGGAGTTCCTTGGGCAAGAGCTGACTCTTAGCCACGGCGCTACGGTGCAGCTTATGGGCAAGATGGAACCGAATTCCATGGCGGCGGGTTTTCTTCCCGTCTTTATAAGCCTGGCCAAAGTCGACGCCAGTGATTCCCTCGATGCCGAGTGCCAGCCGCTTGGCGTGCGCCAGTGCCCGGGTGAGCTGCGCCGCGCGGGTCATTGGGCCTGATCGGCGACCGACCACAGAAAGTCGAGCCTCATGCGGTTACGGAACAGGGGATCGTCGGGCTTTAGCGTGCCGCGGGTAACAGGATGAAAGTCCTGCCACGGCCATGCGGCCTTCTGATGACAAGCCATGCAGTTGGAGAATACCCCATTTTGGAAACGCGCCTCGAGCCATGGATTGAAGCACACGTTCGGGCCGCCGTCCGGACCTTTGGGCGTTTCCATGCTGAAGGTCGTGTACATTAGGTAATTGCCCCACACGCCGCGGACAGTGGCGGGCCGGTCTTGCGCGAATGGCCCATCGTTCGGCTTATCGTGCCACCAAAACGTGGACCACACCCACTCCGGGATCTCCTTGGTTGTGTAATGTATCGCCACCAGCGCGGCGTAGTCTCCGATCTGTGCGGTATTCGCGTTCGGCGCGGTGGAGTTGTGCACTGCGGCGATTTCGTTCTGCGTGATCCGGAAAGAATATAGGCTGGCCAGCGGCACCACGCGGGATCCGTGACGCATCTTATCTAGTAAGGGCACATCGGCGGTTTCCCCGCTTGGGATTGTAACTCGTGAAGGATCCACCGCCACCACGCGTGTCCAGGTTGGGTAGCCATTGCCATCCGGGAGTTGCGGATTCTGGGCGGCATCCCACACGGGCATGGCCGTCAAGCCGGACTTCTTTACCACCCACCACACAGTCTTCAGACTCATAGCGCGTGGTGGAAAATCGGCGATGTGCCGGTCGGCTGCCGGTGTAGTGGGCGTGAAGGCGTTGTTCAATTCGTCGAGATGGCTCGACAGATTGTATCGGTTGGAACGAATCTGCTGCCTCGTCTCCTGGTTGAATAGCGTGAAAGACAATAGGGATGCGCCGACTGCTTGGGGGTGAGCACCGGGAGCGGTAAACTGACGCGGCGCGGTAAATCTGCGTTCGATTTTACGCACGCCCTGCGGACTCGGACCAGAGGAAAATGTTGTAGGCGCGGAGTACCAAGTCTCCCAAATCGCCTCGCCGGAAGCGGTTTTCTGCGTCAGCCCCGCGAAGACCATCCAGGAGTGCTTCCGCATTCCGGGCACGTCCTGTTGGTCTCGCAACTTCAAAAGTGCCGTCTGATCCGCTGGGAAATCGAAACCGTCCGGGATCCCCTGATAAACCACGGTCTGTCCAAACGCCGCTACGGATGCAATGAGCGCAGTCGCCAGCGGCGCTATTCGCGACAGGAACGCCAATGTCGTCATATATTTCTCCTTAGGGCAGGAATCCGTCAGTCATCCATTGCTTGTACAGATCCAGTTGTTGCTGTGACCAGAACGGACCGCCTTCCGGCATTCTGGGTGTGCGGTCCCCAGTCAGGTAATCGAACACTGTCGTGGCGTGCGTGTGGTCTGTCGTCGGGTCCGACATGTAGCTGTACACATCCAGATGGACTCCGTAGGGATTCATGTGTTTGATGTCGATCGGCCTAAACAACGGCTTGATGTCTTTTGCGAAAGATACTGGCATGGGTTAATCTCCTGTCGCCTCCAAAGCGAAACCTATAGGCCCTTGAGCGAAGCGTTTAGTTCGTCGATTATAATAGCGACATCGGGTGGCCGAAGAGGACATCGATAATGGCGTCTTCCAGCCAAAAGTGTCGTCTCGGCAATTTCCCTCTCCTTTCATCGCCTTGGAGCGAATCGTCCGCTCTTCCTCTCCCGGCAGCCGGAGTTTGGAGATGGGAAAGATCCTGCCCGCCCAATGTAATGCGCGCTTTGCCCGAAACTGCACGAGCCACGGACTCTCGGGCAAGGAACCTCGGCCAGGCTACCTTATCCAAGGTGCAGCCGGGCAAAGAAGCGCTCGACGCTATGGTAGGTAGTCGCTCGTCTAATGAGATCGGTTAAATGGGGTTGTCAAGCCGGCCCCGCTTGCTTGCGCAGGAACTCGCCAATACCCGATACCAGCTTGTCGATGCGCTCGTCCGTCTCGCGGAAGCGCCGATCGGTTTCACGGAAACGCGAATCGGTTTCGGCATCGCGTGCGGCGGCTTCCAGGATAAAACGGTCCATCTGGATGGCGATTCCGTTTACGCGGTCCGCCAACTGGTCGAGTTGGCGTTGCGTGTCTCGCCACCATTGGCGGGATTCCTCGCGATCTTTGCGGCGCTCC
Organism: Bryobacteraceae bacterium; assembly: GCA_035602155.1. Classification (GTDB taxonomy): domain Bacteria; phylum Acidobacteriota; class Terriglobia; order Bryobacterales; family Bryobacteraceae; genus Bog-159. The sequence continues at coordinate 17,004 of DATNMW010000373.1, forward strand.
TCCGCGAGTCCCGCAGTCACGTGCTCGATACGTTCAAACCGCTCCTCAGTCGTCATCGGGCTTCCGTCCCGATTCTATTATGCCTCACAGTGGCCGCGCGGTGCTCACTGCAAGGCCCAATATCCATCGCGCGTGCCGGCCCGAAGCTCCGGCCTATCTTTTACCGCCACCCGGATCGCATGAAACTTCCCCGGTTCGCCGCCCTTCGGCTCGAAGCTGAGAATGTACTGGCGATGCACCTCTTCGCCGACGAGTTGAATGGCCTGCTCCAAAGCGTTCTTCTTCAGGAAATTCAGAGTTCGCCCGCCGGTGGTCTTAGCGAACAGGCTGGCAAGATCCGGCTTCTTCAACCGAACTAATTCGCCGATCGTATACATCAGCCCGCCCGGCCCCAAATCGGGAGGAACCGGGGTATCGTCGGGCGCCGGGCAAGCAGCGCACTGCGGGCGCTTGATGCGCTTCTCTTCGGGTTTTTCGTCCTCGACGGTCTTGGGCTTTGCGGTGAACGGCTGCAGCATCGGCGAATAGGTCAGCCAATACACCGCGGCGTTCAGGCGCTCCACTTGCTCCATCACATCGGGCAGCTTCGCATGGCTCCCGTGATCGCGCTTCTCCGCGATCATGAGGATGATTCGCCGCCGTCCGGGTGGCCGCTTTTCCAACATCAGGAGCGCTTGGCGCAGGGCATCTAGCGCGTGGGCGTCACCGCCCTCCTTGCGCAGCATGCGCAGCGCGTGAATCACCAGGTCCGGGCTGCCGGTAAAATCCTGGTGGAGTTTGACTTCGTCGCTGAATGAGATCACCGCGGTCTCGCCGGCATCCGCCGCCAACAACTGCGTAAACAGAATGCCGGCGCCGCCGAGCTTATCGATCACCGCTCCGGAGTTGTCACTGGTTTGCACCGCGACCACCAAGTCGATCGGATACATCATCCAATCCATCTGTATCTTTTGGGGCACATTGTTGTCGTAGAGAATCAGATCGCCGGGCGTAAGCCCGTCCACGAAATGGCCTTTGGAGTCCGTGACAGTGGTGGGCGCGACTACCAGTGGAGCGCTGCTTTTGAACTGTGCCCAACCGGTGCAGGCGAGCAGGACCATGACCGCGGCAACACGCATTTGCAGAAACCTAGCAGCTATCGGGCCACGGAGCGGGTCAAAACGGGCCGAGGCGTTTCGCGGCCTATGATTCCTCTTCCCCAGCCAATTCCGCTTCCGCCGCGGCCGCCGGACCTGCCGCCTTCGCCGCGGCCAGAACGCGCTCCGCCTCTTCCAGATTCTCTTTGGGTACCTGGACCTCGAACGCCAGCACGGGAAGCGTACTGTTTCCCACCAAGATGGATGGGATGCCATTCGACTCCAGCATGCCGTGGATTTGCATGGCCTCCATCTCCGCATCGTGGTTGGAAGAGCTGAACAGCGTCACCATGTCCATGTCGTGTGAATCGTCCGGTTGTAGCGGCATGCCTCCAGCATAATCCCCCGATGACATAAAATGAAAGTTCGAGCACACGGAGGATCCGCATGTCCGATCACGAAGAAACGTTAGACAATCTGGCGAACAATATCGGTTGGTTTGTCGCCGGCGCGGTGGTGGGTATGACCGCCGCCATATTGCTGGCCCCACAAAGCGGCAGGAAAACGCGCCAGCTTATTTCGGATAAGACCCAGCAGGGCAAGGACGCAGTCACCGAAACCGGCAAAGAGGTTTACGACCGGAGCAAGGAAATAATCGACAAGGGGCGGCAACTGGTGGAGGATGCCGCGGATCTGTTCGACCGCGGCCGCAAATTGGTCCGCGGCCTGTAGCGCATGTCCGCCTTGCCCGCAATCGAACTGGGCGGCTTCCGCATCACCCTGGTGCGCGAAGATATTTACTGGTGGGACGGCGGGGCTATGTTCGGCGTGGTTCCCAAAACGCTTTGGAGCCGCAAGTCGCCGCCGGACGAGCTGAATCGCCTGCCGCTGGGCTTCAATTGCTACATCGTCGAAACCGGTGAGCACACCATCCTGCTGGACACAGGCGGCGGCGACAAGCTGGATGTGCGCCGGCGCGAGCGCATGAAGCTGCGGCCGACGGCCGTGCCGCTTCCCGAAACCGTCGCGGCGGCGGGGATCGACCCCGAGCGCATCGACATCGTGGTCAACAGCCACCTGCACTGGGACCATTGCGGCTGGAACACTGTCCTGAGCCAGGGCGTCGCGCGACCCGCGTTCCCCCGCGCCGTTTACTATACGCGGCGTGGCGAGTGGGAGCACGCCCATCGCCGCCATCCGCGCGATAGCGTGGCGTATATCGATGCGAACTACGATCCGCTGGTGAATGCCGGCCGCATGCGCCTGCTGGATGCGGATGCCGAAGTGGCGCCCGGTGTCTGGCTGCGCGTTGCGCCAGGCCATACGCCCGACATGATGGTGGTCACGGCCGCCTCGGCGGGCCGGACTTTCTGCTTCCTCACGGACCTGGTCCCTACTGCCGCGCACGTCACACCCACCTGGGTCGCGGCCTTCGATCTGGATCCCATTCAATCGATAGACAGCAAGCTCCGCTGGCTGGCGGAGGCCGCGCGCGGCGAGTGGATCTGCGCATTCGCGCATGAACCCGAGATGGCCTTTGCGCGTATCGTACATCGGGACGATAAGTTCGAAGCGACCGCATGTGGACCCTCCTCGCCGTAGCGCACTCGGCTGGCGCCTGGTACGTTTCCGGTATCCTGCCGCCCGCCGCGCTATTCGCGCCTGCGCGAATCGAGTCGCATGTCTGGCCGCCAAAGGCGCGCAAGTTCTCATCGCGCTGGCGGGCCTGTTAGCCGTTGGCGCCGCTGCGCATAACGTAGGTTAGCGTTATCCATCGGCAGGATTGCCGCTAACTCAAGGTGCAGGCAAAATGATATCGGCTGGCTTCCATGCGGACTCCAGCTTCGACATTTCATTAGAGGAGATCTCCATGCTGAACGTTATGAAGGGGCTTTGGCAAGACGAGCAAGGCCAGGATTTGATCGAGTACACGTTATTGATGGCGTTTGTCGCGTTGGCATCCGCCGCGCTTTTCATCAGCTCCGGGGCCAGCATCAGTTCGATCTGGAGCGATACGAACTCCCAATTGGCCGCCGCCGCCGCTTCCGCCGGCAGTTAACCGAAGGCCCAAGAAAAAGGGGGACCGGTGCGGTCTTGGCCGGTAAGTGAACGGCGGTCCCGCGGAACCGATCGTTGGGCCGCGTTCTGAAGCAACGCAACCTGGGCCATGGCTTGGCATGGTTGAGCATCTGCCCGTTCCCCTGTCGCCTTATAGAGCCAGCCGGCCCAGCCGTCAATCGGCCGGTGTGTGGGGGCTCCGGCTTAATCTTCTCTTAATGACTGCCGGCTCTTGACTCTGAGTCACACGTTGTTGTAATATCAACTCATGGACACCGCAACAAGAACTAGCATGCTTTGTTGCCCCTGCCTGTCCAGTTATCCACTCTCATCGTTACTGTATTGGTAATTGCCGGCCCGGAAGGCTTGGGATATCGGCAATCCCGCCTGGTTTGCTGAACCAGTGTGCTCCGGCACGTTGGCGTTCGACTCGCCGGCCTTCCGCCAAGCTATTAGTTCGCGCATGTTCTTTGACATCGGGAGATGGGTGAGTGGTTGAAACCGCTGGGCTGTAGCCCCAGTAACCCTTCGGGAAAACCTCGCAGGTTCAAATCCTGCTCTCCCCACCAGTACGCTCCGGATGCGGATGGTGACGCAAGTGGCCTCCAAACCCACGATTGGCTGTTCGAATCGGCCCCGGAGTGCCATGGGCCTGTGGTGGAATTGCATACACACCAGTCTTAGAAACTGGCGTCTTCGGACATGAGAGTTCGAGTCTCTCCAGGCCCACCAAGTTATGCGCCCCTGGCGGAACGGTTTACGCAGCAGCCTCAAAAACTGTGGCCTTCGGGCATCTGGGTTCAAGTCCCAGGGGGCGCACCATGCGCCGGAACGCAAAGTGGAGGAGCGGCGGGACTGCAACTCCCGCGTTAGTGGCTTCGACGGCCACCCGGCGCTCCAATGCGGAGACGTAAGCCGAGTTACGGCCTAGCGGCAGCCCGCTCGAAACGGGAGGGCCCTTCGGGGCGTCTGGGTTCGAGACCCAGCGTCTCCGCCAAACTAAATTTCGAAGTGAAGACACCGGAAGCAGCGGCTATCTTGCGAACCGGGACTCTGCCAGATAAGCGCGACGGCTGGCGTAGTAAACGGTGCGTTGCGCCTTGACTCTTAGGTATGCATTTCGACGTAAGTTCGCAGTCCGGCCAAGACTTGCGGCCAGCCCCGATAGCCGGCGCGGAAATCTTCGCCGGTAAATCCCGATCTTTCTCTTCCGGATCCCTGCGCACAAGGGTCTCCGTGGCGTCCGCCTGACGGTCGGGAAGCCAAGTGAAGGCCAGGATACGTGGACGCTCGAAGATGCGATACTCCCCCTCACGGTCAGGGCCTTCCCGCCCGCCGATAGCCATGCATCGTCCACCGGCCGCCTGGGCCCAGATCGGACGCTAGGTACGTTATGCGGAACCGCCCTGGCTACGCCGCCACCATTGCCTGCGATTTCGCCCACGGTCTGCGGCGGCCGCGCAGCAGGCTTCCTTGCGATCAGGGTAAATGCGTAAGCTCAGCCGGGCGATGAGGGCAAGCGCAGAGCCACGCCGCCAGTTGTCCCATCGCCGGTTTAATGGGAAAGCGCATTTCCGGGCGGTGATTCATACCCGCCGCCTGCATGCCCAGCGGGCGGCGCTTTGCACGAAAATGCGCCGCCCCTCTCCTCTTCGGCACGCTGGAGGGCTCCGCTACACGCTGGCGTGATGCCGAATTGGTTCGTTTGAGCGAGTATATCACCGGCATGGAGGTTGTCAAACCCTTTTTTCGAGTTTTTTTAGAAGGCGCTGTGCGCCCGAGGGTCCGGGTATGTTCCGCGGCTAGCGATGGCCCTGGTGTGCGCAAACGGAGAAGCGAACTCGGCCCGGCGCCGCCGGTAGCCGCCGGCGGGATCGGCGCGAAAATCGTTGAGTAGTTGTTGCGCAGAATCGAAATTGTCGTTACTGATGCCGAAGAGACTCCGTTGCCGGCAATCTTGCAGGCGGGCAGTGGAATAGCCAGCGCCAGTCCGACCCGTAAAGCTATAGAGCACCTGTTCGGACCAGTCGCCGCCAGGAGTGGTTGGCGGTGTAGGCGAAAAAACCATGCCGAAGCCGCTGGCGCCGCCCACTTCAGTCGTGCCATTGAGCACTACGTTCCGGCCGACCCGCGCGGCGTATGGATCCGCTCCGTCCGGACCAGAGAAGCTTTACCACGTGGTAAACCCCGGTGGAGTTTGCCCAGTCGGCAGTGCGCCGCCACAGGGCAGAAAACAAGAAGACACTTCGCGGTTCCGATTTCCATGGCTTCAATGCTCCTCACTTCGTGAGCAACCGGCTTCATTAGGGGGTGACTCTCAAGGCCCAATCGTTACAGCGCCGTGCGCCAGCAGGGAGGGGCGCTACACTGCGTCCCGTGCTAGAATCGGACGAATCCGCAAATGACTGAAATCGTCCCGTCTATTCTGGCCGCGGATTTCGCGCGCTTGGGCGAACAGATCGCGCAGGTCGAGCGGGGCGGCGCCACCATGCTGCATCTCGACGTCATGGACGGCCACTTTGTGCAGAACCTCACCATCGGGCCGCCGGTGGTGGCTTCCATCCGGAAGATCACCCGGCTCACGCTCGACGTTCACTTGATGATCACCGATCCCGACAAATACGCGCCCATCTTCATCGACGCAGGCGCCGATCAGGTGATCGTGCATCAGGAGGCCTGCAAACATCTGGACGGCACGCTGCGCGAGATCCAGCGGGCGGGCGCGCGCGCCGGCGTCGTCATTAATCCGGCGACGCCGGTTTCCGCGATCGAGGAAGTGCTGGGGCTGGCGAATTACGTATTGGTCATGAGCGTCAATCCGGGATTCGGCGGGCAGGAATTCATCCCATATACACTAGACAAGGTCCGGCGGCTGGACGCCATCCGCCGCGAACGCCGCTTGACATTTCCCATCGAGATCGATGGCGGCGTCACGAAGGAAAATATAGGCAGTGTGGTGCGCGCGGGATGTGACTGGATCGTCACAGGGTCTTCCGTTTTTCACACTCCGGACCCGGCCGCCACGGTGGCGGAGTTGCGCCAGGCGGCCATCGAGGCACATGCCGTACGCTGTTAGCAGCCGAAGCGGCTCGCCCCACCCGTCCCAGCGGGCAGTCCCCAAGCTGGCGATGCAATTGCTATTCTAGACTGAAGCGAAAATTTAACGATCGGTACGAGCACAATGATGTATCCACGCCTTTTTCATAATCTGATTGCGGTAGCCGCATTGGCGGGCCTGCTGAGTTCCTGCGGTATCCGGCGCCATAAGTACGCCGACCCCATCGCCAAGAACACCGAACAGCCCGACAAAGTGCTCTTCGACCGTGCCATCAACGACATCGAGCACAGCCGTTATGAAATCGCCCGGCTGACCTTGCAGACGCTCATCAACACGTACGACAGCAGCGAGTATCTGGCCAAGGCCAAGCTGGCCATCGCGGACAGTTGGTTCCGCGAGGGCGGCGCGCATGGTCTGGCACAGGCCGAAGCCGAATACAAGGACTTCGAATTGTTCTATCCCAACATGGAGGAAGCCGCCGAGGCGCAGGAGCGGGTTTGCGATATCCATTACAAGCAGATGGACAAAGCGGATCGCGACCCCGTGCACGCGGTCCGCGCCGAGGACGAGTGCCGGCAGTTGCTGCTGCAGTATCCGAACAGCAAGTTCGCGCCCGAGACGCAGCAGAAGCTGCGCAATGTGCAGGAGGTTTTGGCGTACCACGAATATGCCGCCGCCGTCTTCTACCATCACAAAGGCGCCATGCCGGCCGCGGCCAATCGCTTGACCAGCATGGTGGAGCAATACCCCCTGTTCAGCCAAGCCGATGAAGCGCTATGGATGCTCGGCGATTCCTACGACCGGATGGGCGACCGGTTCGAGGACAAGTCCGCGGCAGCCTACACGCGTCTGGTGAAAGATTATCCATTGAGCCCGCGCGCCGCGGCTGCCAAGCAAAAACTGGAGGCCATGAAGCGTCCCGTGCCGGAGGCCGATCCGGTGGCGTATGCCCGCATGAAGTACGAGATCGATAACCGGACCTCCCCGAGCAAAGCCAACCGCGTCCTGGATACTTTCAGAAGGAACCCGGATGTTCATTTGGCGGCCAAGGGCGGGAGTCCGTCCATGACCATTCTGCGGCCTGGAATTCCGGTTTCGGTGCCGCAGAGCGCCAGTGCCGCGGCAACTCCGGGCGCGGCCGGAACGTCCGGCACCGAAAACAACGTCAGCATCGGCCTTACCAACGATACGAAAGAACTCGATCAAAGACCCGATGCGCGGGCAAACCCGCCTGCTGCGGCTGGCGCGCCGGCGGCCGCACCGGCGGCGAATCCGGCAGCCAAGCCGTCCGAAGCAGCCGGGGTCGCTCCGCAGCAGCCTTTCGCTACTAACCATCCGTTGAGCGAGAAGGACAAGAAGCGGGCCATGAAGATGGCGCAGGACAAGGCCAAACTGGACAAGAAAGCCCAGGCCAAGGCGATCAAAGCGGCCAAGAGTGCGCCGTCCCCTCCCGGATCTCAGGCACCCTCAGCTACGCCTGCCCCGGCCTCTGCGCCGCCGCAGGACTAACGCCCCCTAATGCCGCGCATTTTGCTCGCCGACGACAGCCCCCACGCGCAGCGCATGGGCGAGCAGATACTCACTGAAGAGGGGTTCGAGGTAGTCACCGTCAGCGATGGCGATTCCGCTCTGTTGCGCCTGGAAGACGTGGATCCGGATCTGGTGCTGGCCGGCTTGGTCATGACGCACCGCTCCGGCTACGAAATCTGCCAATACGTTAAACTCAGCCCGCGTCACAAGCATGTCCGCGTGGTCCTCGCGGCGGGCGTAAGGGACCAACTCAATGAAGCCGAAGCCCGGCGCGCGCAGGCCGATGGCGTCGTGCAAAAACCGTTCCAGGCATCCGTGCTGCTGGGTGTGGTGAAGCCGCTGGTGGAGATGGCCGTAAAGGAACGCGGAGCGGGCTCCGCCCCTGTCGCAGGGGTTGCAGCCAGGTCTGGCAAGCGTCCCGTCCCGAGAGCGCCAGTAGTGGCCCTGATTGACCCGGAACGCGTGCAAGCAGCCGTGACGGTGGCGCTGGACGCCTCCTTACCGGGTATTATAGAGGAGATTACCGAGAAGGTGCTCCTGGCGCTCAGTGCCCGTTAAACGCCAATCCCAATAAACGCTATGCCCGAGAACAGTTTCGATGTCGTCTCCAAGATCGAATTGCCGGAGGTAGGCAATGCCATCCAGCAGGCCATGAAAGAGATTCAGCAGCGTTACGATTTGAAGGATTCCAAGTCCTCCATCGAGCTGAACGAGAAGGACCACAAGATTCTGTTGGCCAGCGCGGACGAGTACAAGCTGAAAGCCGCGATCGAGGTGCTGGAAGGCAAGCTGGTGAAGCGCAAGGTGCCGCTGAAGGGGCTCACCTATGGGACGCCGATTCCCGCGGCGGGATCCTCCGTGAAGCAGGAGATCACCCTGCAACAGGGGATTCCAATCGAGAAGGCGCGGGAGATCGTGCGCAAGATCAAGGACAGTAAGCTGAAGGTGCAGGCAGCCATCCAGGGCGACTTGGTGCGCGTCAGCAGCCGGGATCGCGACACCCTGCAAAGCGTCATCAAGCTGCTGCGCGACAACGATTTCGGAATTGACGTGCAGTTTACGAATTATCGTACAATTTGACATCTTGACTTCAATCAGTCAATATGTCAAACTAAAGGCATGACAGGGACAAAGACCGCCAAGATTGGGGACAAGCCCGAAGAATCGAAGACGCTGACGATTCGGCTAGGTGAGAGTTTCCATCGCCGATTGAGGGCCAAACTGTTGGCCGACGGAACCAATTTTCAGGTGAAGGTCCAAGGTATGCTTCAGGACTACGTCGATGGCCCATCTGGGGAAAGGGAAGAGATCGGGCGCCAGATCGCCATTGCCCGCGAAGCCATGCGCCGCTACGCGCCCGCCATGCGCGAGTTGGCTCGTTGACCGAGCCTGTCTGGGTGAACCCCGCGGCAGTTACGCGCTTTCATGACGATAGCCTGATGGAATTCGGGGGTTCGCCCGGAATCCGCGACCCAGGCGCCATCGAATCGGCGCTGGCCCGGCCCAGAAACCTCTTTGCCTATGGGCAACCGGATCTGTGCGATCTGGCGGCCGCATACACTGCCGGAGTGTGCCAGAATCACGGATTTGTGGATGGCAACAAGCGCACTGCCTTTCTGGCCGGATTCGTCTTCCTCCACGAGAATGCTTACACCATTCTGGCCGAGCAGGCAGAAATAGTCGCCGCCATGCTGTCGCTCGCCGACCACACGCTCGATGAGGCCGGGTACGCCGCCTGGCTGCGCGAGCATACCGATCCCAACCAGCCGTGAATCCTATGCCGCGCCGCATCGAAACCCACCTGCTGGATGGCCCCGCCGGCAAACTGGAAGCCCTGCTCGAAGCGCCCGAGGAGACCGCACCGCGCGCCGTGGCGCTGGTCTGCCATCCGCATCCGTTGTTCGGCGGGAGCATGCACAATAAAGTGGTATACCGGGTGGCGCGCGCGCTGCGGAGTTCGGGTTACGCGGTGCTGCGCTTCAATTTCCGGGGCGTGGGGAAGAGCGAGGGACGGCACAACCTGGGTGTGGGTGAAATCGAGGATGCGCGCGCCGCGCTAGGCTGGCTGCTCAGCCGATACGCGGGCCTGCCGTACATGCTAGCGGGGTTTTCGTTCGGCTCGCGGGTTATCCTCAGCCTGGGATGCGCTTTGCCGGATGTGGAGCGATTGATCGCACTGGGCTTCCCCGCCAAGCGCGATCCAGTGGGCTTGCTGAGGCAGTGCAGCGCGCACAAGGTCTTCATTCAAAGCACCCATGACGAGTACGGTCCGCCGCCGGAGATGAACGCTTTCTACGCGCAAGTGGCGGAACCCAAGCGGCTGATCTGGGTGGAGGCGGAGGATCACTTCTTCGCGGGCGGTTTGGACGAGTTGGAACGACAAGTCGCCGCGTTGGCGTGAAGTCACCCCGCGGTAGCGCCTGGAAAGGTGCTATTGAAAGGCAAGGCCGAAGCCATCGTCGGATTGCCGGAGCGTATCAACGACTGCTGGATATCGCAGCCCGCGCCGGCGCTCACGAAGCCATCCGCCAGGGATTGGAGCAGTCCACACGGAGGCCTTCGGGTGGATCTCTGTGAACGTAGTAGCGCCCATCGATGACTCGGTAGATCAGGTAGCGCCCGAAAGGCGCGGTCTTAAGCATGGCAGAGCAGCGCTGGGGGCCATTTCGCAGCGTGAGAGAGCGTCCCTGAGATACCAGGCAAAAGCCGCGCCGGAAGCCGGGTTGTGGCGCATCCGTCACATACTGTAACAACTGTAACAATCGTTACATGGCCTCTGTAGATTATATTGAGAAGAAGGAGAGCCATGAGCGAATCCGGATCCGGTTTGACAAACAAGCCCTGCGTTCCCTGCAAGGGGGACGTGCCTCCCCTGCGAGGCGGGGCGTTGGACAGGCTATCCGCTCAGCTACCGGATTGGACAATGGTAGACGAGCATCACCTCATCAGGACGTTCGTCTTCCCGGACTTCAAGACTGCCTTGGCATTCGTAAATCGCGCGGGCGCCGTCGCGGAAGCCGAGGGACACCATCCGGACCTGTTGCTCACCTGGGGGCGGGTGGATGTGAAGACGTACACGCACAAAATCGACGGCCTGACGGAGAACGATTTCATCCTGGCCGCCAAGATCGATCGGGAATTTCCGAGCAAGTGATTCATGACGGCGTACGACCGCGATCTGGCTTACATTCACGACACGGGCTTCACTGGTTTCATCAAGAAGGCCGCGCCGGGATTGCTGCGCCTGCTGCGGCAAAACCGCATTCTCGGCGGGCGGGTAGTGGACGCGGGCTGCGGCAGCGGAGTCTGGGCCCGCGAACTGAGCGAACGACGCTATGAAGTCCTCGGCATCGACATCTCGGCGCATATGATCCGGCTGGCGCGCAGGCAAGCGCCGGCAGCCAAGTTCCAAATTGGGTCGTTTCTAAGCGCCGAACTGCCGCCATGCGACGCCGTGACTGCGATCGGGGAATGCGTGAACTATGCGTTCGACCGGAGGAGCGGCAAGAAAGGACTGGCGGAATTCTTTCATCGCGTGCACCGGGCCTTACGCCCCGGCGGCGTTTTCGTCTTCGACATCGTGGAGCCGGGTGCAGTCTCGGAAGGGACACTGCAGAGAAAGTTTTTGGAGGGACCCGATTGGGCGGTACTTCTGGAAGTGCGAGAGGACCGCAGACGGAAGACGCTGACCCGCCAAATCGCGAGCTTCCGACGGATGGGAAAGCTCTACAGGCGCAGCGAGGAGATACATCGCCTGCATTTGTATTCCGGCGCCGAATTGCTCGCGGAATTAAGCCGTGCGGGTTTCGAAGCGCGGATGCTGGGCGGGTACGGACGATTTCGATTTCCGCGGGCGCATGTAGGCTTCCTGGCGCGGAAGCCGTGTTAGCCAAAGACGCCTGGCCGTCATCGCCGGATCGCGATGCCCAAATCCTTCAGAGCCTTGTCGGGCACCGGAGCCGGAGCATCGCACATCAGATCCGTGGCGCGCGCGGTCTTGGGGAATGGGATCACATCGCGGATGGAAGTTTCGCCCGCCAGGATCATCACCAGCCTGTCCAGGCCGAGGGCAATGCCGCCATGCGGCGGCGCGCCATATTCCAGGGCTTCCAACAGGAAGCCGAACCGGCGCTGAGCTTCTTCCTCGCTGAATCCCAGCGCGGCGAACACTTTCGACTGCACGTCGCGGCGATGAATACGGATAGACCCGGAACCCAGCTCCGTGCCGTTCAGCACCAGGTCGTACGATTTGGCGCGGCAGCGGGCCGGGTCGCTGGTTAGTTTCTCGAGATCCTCGTCGTGCACTGAAGTGAACGGATGATGCGCCGCATTCCAGCGCCCCTCCTCGTCATCCCACTCGAACATGGGGAAGTCCAGCACCCAGAGAAATTCGAAACGGCGCGGGTCCAGCAGCTTGTGGCGGTCGTTATATTTCTGCGCAGCGAACAGGCGCAATTGGCCGCAGGCCTGGAATACGGTCTCTTCGGGACGGTGCCCCTTCGGCTCGCCCGCCCAGGCGGCCAGCATCAGCAAATCGTCTTCGGTGGCGCCGGTCAACTCGCGCACACGCGCCATAGGATAGGCGTGATCGCGCTCCACGCGTTTGGGATCGTCATAGACGCGCAGACCACGCTCGACTCCGTAGGCTTTCAGCTCATCGCGCTCGCGCCGGCTGAGCGCGCCCGTCCGGGGAATTCGGATGGCCACCAGGGGCAATCCGTGCGCGGTCAGGCTGCCCTCCGGAAATAGATGCTCCACGGCGTGCATGGGGGGAATGCGCCGGTCGGGCTTGTCGCTGCCGTAGCTGCGTATGGCTTCCGCATAAGTCAGGCGCGGGAAAGGAGCTTCCACATGGCACCCCGCCACCTGGCACACCCGCTGGACCAGCGGCTCGATCACTTCGAAGATGCGCTCCTCTTGCGGGAAGGACATCTCCAGGTCGATCTGGGTGAACTCCGGCTGGCGGTCGGCGCGCAGATCTTCGTCGCGGAAGCAGCGCACGATCTGGAAATATTTATCGAAGCCCGCGATCATCAGCAATTGCTTGAAGATTTGTGGCGATTGCGGCAGAGCGTAGAAAGTGCCCGGCTGCATGCGGCTGGGCACCAGGTAATCGCGCGCGCCTTCCGGGGTGGAGCGGGTCATGAAAGGCGTCTCGATTTCGAGAAAACCCTGCCGGTTCAGGCACTCGCGCACCGCGAACGAGATCTTCGAGCGCAGGATGATGTTGCGCTGCATGTGCGGGCGGCGCAGATCGACGTAGCGGTATTTCAGCCGCACCTCCTCGGCCACGTCCACGGTCTCTTCCATGGGGAAAGGCGGGGTGCGGGATTCGTTCAGGATCCAGATCTTTTCCGCGAAAAGCTCGACTTCGCCGGTCTCGAGCGCGAGATTGACGGTTTCCGCGCTGCGCAGCGCCACGGTACCTTCCACCGCGATCACGTACTCCGGACGGACCTGCTCGGCTCTGCGATGCGCGGCTTCATCCGCATCGGCGCGAATGGCGATCTGGGTGACGCCGTCGCGGTCGCGCAGATGGATGAAGATCACGCCCCCGAGATCGCGGTGGCGGTGCACCCAGCCCATCAATAAAACGCGCGCGCCGGCGTCAACTGCGCGCAACTGCCCGCAGGTGTGCGTACGCCGCAAGCTGCCAAGAAAATCAAGTTGCGTTTCCATATAAGAGATGCCAAGCCGGAGGGATGCAGACCATGCTAACATGCAGCGCAACGCTTCTGTCTTTACAGAAGTGGCGAGCCAAAACGCATTCAGCGGAATTGAGGGACACCGGTTTGACGACCGATGAGGAGATCCGCGGTCACTTCGACGCGACTCACGCGGAAATAAATCGGCGGTTTGACCGGACCCGGCTGGAGGTACTTCAAGGCTTCGGCCACCCGATTGATTGAATGGAGTGAGACGCCTAGCCGCGGCCCGGAAGAAAAGAGCTAATTCCGAACGCCGTATTGGCGCGCCGCACTCTGGCGCTACAATTCGGTTATGCATCGAGCCTTCCTCGCGCTTCTCGCGGCCGCCGGCCTGTTCGCGCAGAAGCTTCCCTTCGACGCGCAAGCGCTGCTCGATTTGGCGCGCATCGGCGATCCGCAAGTCTCTCCCGACGGCCGCCTGGTGGCGTTCCAGGTCCAGACCATCGATGTGCCCAACAACCGGAGAATCGCGCAAATTTACGTGACGCCGGTCGCGGGCGGGGCCGCGAGACAGCTTACGCAAGCCGGGCAGGATAACGAGCGGCCGCGCTGGTCGCCCGATTCGCGGCGTATCGCATTCGTCTCGGACCGCGGCGGCGCCTCCCAAATCTGGCTGATGGACGCGGACGGATCGAACCCGAGGCAGGTAACCAATCTATCGACCGAAGCGGGCGGGGTTCTATTTTCGCCCGACGGCAGGAACCTGGTTTTCACGAGTGACGTGTACCCCGAATGCGGGGCGAACGATGCCTGCAACAAAAAAGCGCTGGACGACGAAAAAAACAGCAAAGTGAAGGCGCGCATCTATACCAACTTGCTGTACCGCCACTGGAATCGGTGGCAAGGCGCGCGCCGCAGCCATTTGTTGGTAGTTCCGGTCTCGGGAGGGGATCCCAAAGACTTGACCCCGGGCGCGCTGGACGTGCCGCCGTTCTCGCTCGGCGGCGGTGACGATTACGCCATTTCGCCGGACGGCGCCGAGGTCTGTTATGCGGCGAATGCCGATGCGGCGCCCGCTACCAGCACCAATTCCGATCTTTACGCGGTTTCGATGGCCGGCGGCACGGCGCGCAAGATCACCAGCAATCCGGGCGCGGACAGCGGGCCGCAATACTCCCCGGATGGCAAGTATCTGGCTTGGCGCGCGCAGATCCGGCCAGGCTATGAAAGCGACCGCTGGCGTCTGTGGGCCATGGAGCGAACCACCGGCAGGGTGGCGG
>DATNMW010000374.1:0-11732 GCA_035602155.1 Bryobacteraceae bacterium
ACGTTGCGCAGCGGCGGGCAAAACCGGGGGAGAAGCTGGAGAAGCCGAAGATATTCCGTTGTTCTTCACATGGATTCCTATTCTCGCCCTGCTCAGTAATTACGACCAGGAGATCTGTCTCATCCATGTTGGCACGGAGGGCGGTGCCCGCGGTGGTGTTGGGCGGTTTGGGAACCATCGCGGTTGTGGCCCTGTGGGCGTGGCGATTCCCGGCGCTGCGGCAGGTGGATGCGTTGGTGCAGCCGGCGAAGGGCTGAAGCTGTCGATTTCGCCGGCTGTCGTTCGACGTACAGTAGAAGGAGACATAAACTATGACTTTGACCACCGCCCTCGAAACCGGTTACGCCGCGGTGAACGGGCTCGATCTTTATTACGAAGTGCACGGTGAGGGGCAACCGCTGATCCTGCTGCATGGCGGGCTGGGATCGACCGAAATGTTCGCCGGGATCCTGCCGCTCCTCGCGAACGAGCACCGGGTGATTGCCGTCGATTTGCAGGCCCACGGGCGCACCGCCGATATCGACCGCCCACTGAGCTACGAGGCTATGGCCGGCGACATCGCCGCGCTGATAAAGCATCTGGGGATCGGGAAGGCCGCGTTGATGGGCTACTCGCTCGGCGCCGGCGTGGCCCTGCGCGCCGCCATCCAGTATCCCGAACTCGTCGCGAAGCTGGTGGTCGTCTCAACCGTCTTCAAGCGCGATGGATGGTATCCCGAGGTCCTCGCGGCGATGGCGCAGGTCGGCGCGGCATCCGCCGAACCGATGAAGCAGAGCCCCATATACCAGACCTATGCGCGCATCGCACCGAGGCCGGAAGACTGGCCGGTGCTGCTCACCAAGATCGGCGAGGGGATCAGGAAGGATTATGACTGGTCGAAAGACGTCGGCGCGATCCGGCCGCCTACGATGCTGGTGTTTGGCGATGCCGACGCCGTCCGTCCCGCACATATGGTAGAGTTCTTCGAGTTGCTGGGCGGCGGCCTGAAGGACGCCGGTTGGGACGGATCGGGAATGTCCAGCGCCCGGCTCGCCATTTTGCCGGGCATGACGCATTACAATATCCTTTCGTCGCCGGCACTGGCGCCCACCGTCATTCCGTTTCTGCAACGAGCTGAATCCTAAATGTTTGGCGCGCTCACGGATCTGTTGCAGTTCTCCTTCGTGGCGCTGACGTCCATCTTGTTTCTGGTCGATCCCATCGCAGCCATCCCCACGTTTCTCGCGATGACCGGGGAACAAGATGCGGCACAGCGGCGGCACGTGGCAAAACGCGCGGCCTGGACGTGCCTGGTGGTGCTGACCGGCTTCGGCGCGGCGGGCAAGCTGATCTTCCGCCTCTTCGGCATCACTTTGCCGGCCTTCAAAATCGCGGGCGGCGTGATCCTGCTGCTCATCGGGCTGGATATGCTGCGCGCGCGCCGCTCGCAGACCAAGGAGGCTCCCGGAGAAGCCGAAGAAGGGGCGGAGAAGGACGACGTCGGAATCATTCCGCTGGGCATGCCCATGCTGGCCGGTCCCGGTACGATTTCCACGGTGATGGTGCTCATCAGCGGCATGCCCGATTGGTGGTACGCGATTCCCGTGTTCATCGCGATCATCATCACTGCCCTGGTGTCGTTCTTCGTCCTGGCTGGGGCTGACCGCGTACGCCGCCATCTGGGAGAAACCGGCATTCGAATCCTTACCCGCCTCATGGGCCTGATGCTCACGGCTATCGCCATACAGTTCATGTTGAATGGTCTGGCGGATGTTGGCTTGGTCAAAGCGGTGCATTGAGTCCCCGATGTCATCCGGTTACTATCGAATGTAATGCGACGACGCGATTTTCTGGCGATGGCGGGCGCAGCCCCGCTGGCCGCCGCCCCTGCACCGGCTTCCAAACTGGCGGCCGATCCGCACCGGCCCCAGTATCATCTGCTTCCCGCCGCCAATTGGATGAACGATCCCAATGCGCCCATCTACTGGCAGGGCAAGTATCACATGTTCTACCAGTACAATCCGAACGGCGCTTTTTGGGGCGATATGCATTGGGGGCACGCCGTCAGCGAGGATATGGTGCGTTGGAAGCATCTGCCCATGGCGCTGGCGCCGACGCCCGGCGGTCCCGATAAGAATGGCGTCTTCAGCGGCTGCGCGGTCGTCGATAAGGACGTGCCGACCGCGATCTATACCAGCGTGAATCCGGAAACGCAGTCTATCGCCACCAGCGAAGGCGATCTGACGGTGTGGAAGAAGTTTGCCGGCAACCCGGTGATCGCTGCTCCCCCCGCCGGCTTGGAGGTGACCGGCTTTCGCGACCCCTGCGTGTGGCGGGAAGGCGATACCTGGCTGATGGCTTTGGGATCCGGTTTTCGCGGAAAAGGCGGCGCGGTGCTGCTGTACGAATCCAAAGACCTGCGCCATTGGAACTACTTGCATCCGCTGGCCGTCGGCAGGATGCGGCCTGGCGCCAGCGCCAAGGATCCCGTGGATAGCGGCGAGATGTGGGAGTGCCCGGACTTCTTTCCGCTGGCGGGCAAGCACCTGCTCATCGTCTCCACCGAGCGGGTAGTGAAGTATCAGTTGGGCCGCTATGGGGATCGCCGCTTACAGCCGGAAACCATGGGCGGCATCGACTTCGGCTCGTATTACGCGGCGCGTACCATGGCGATGAACGGGACGAATACCGGCGACCGGCGCATTTTGTGGGGATGGATCACGGAGGGCCGCAGCGCCGAGGCGCAGCGCGCAGCAGGTTGGAGCGGCGTCATGTCCCTGCCGCGGGAGCTGAAGTTGTTCGGCAGCCAAGTGCAGATGCGGCCGGCGGCAGAGGTGGAGACCTTGCGCGGCAAGCGGCTGGGAGGGGATGCGGCGGGCGACTGCATGGAGATTCAGGCGGAGATCGATCCGGGCGACGCGCCGCGGGCCGGGCTGATGCTCCGCATCGCGCCGGATCGGACCGAACAGACGCTAGTCTACTATGATCGCGATGCCCGGCTCGTGTGTGTGGACCGCAGCCAGTCGAGCACGGACAAAAGCGCGGATCGCGGGATGCAGTCGGGGCCGTTCCTGCTGGGCCGCGGCGAGACGTTACGCCTGCGCATCTTTTTGGATGGCTCGGTGGTAGAGATCTTCGCGAACGACCGGTTCTGCCTGACTGCGCGCGTTTATCCGGCGGGTCCGCGCAGTACCGGGGTGGCGTTGTATGCCAGCGGCGGTACGGCTAAGATGGTGTCGTTCGAGGCTTGGGAAATGCGGCCGATCTCGCCGGACCGGCTGACTTCGTAGCTGCCGGGCCAGCCTGACGCACCCAGTTACTCACAGCCGCCGCCGCCGATTGCCGTATACGGGCGAATCTGACTGCATATAGGGCGTTACAATCCCGGCTGTACTATCGTTAACAGTATCTAACCCATTGTCCTTACTGGACTTGCGAACTTTTTGGCGATAATGCTGTATCCGGGTGCAGTTTGTTACGAAGTCTTTACGAACATTGCAGTTGTCTCGAATTCGGCGTTTGTTTCCACAGCTTTTTCCACAGTCCCGTTGAAAAAGTTCATTCGTACCGCAAGGCCACCATCGGATCTACGCGCGCCGCACGCCGGGCCGGCACGTAACAGGCGATCGTGGCTGCCGCGGCCAGCGCGGAAGCCATGCCCGCGAACGTCCAGGGATCGGTCGGGCTGACGCCATAGAGCAGGCTGGCGGCATAGCGAGTGACGATAGCCGCCGCAGCCCCTCCGATCGCGAGGCCGGCGCCGAGCAGGATCGCCGCATGCCGTAGGATCATCGCCAGCACCTGGGGCGCCTGCGCGCCGAGCGCCATGCGGATCCCGATTTCGCGCGTGCGCTGCGCGACCGAAAGGCTCACGACGCCGTAGATGCCGATGACCGTCAGCGCCAGCGCGAGCAGGCCCAATCCCGAAAGCAGCGATGCGGTCAAGCGCTCCTGCGAAAGGGCGCGGTTCAAGTGTGCGTGCATGGTTTCGGCTTCCGTGACCGGCAGATCCTTGTCCAGCGCATGCAACTCGCGCCGGATCTCCGCCAGAGCCAGATCGGGACCGCCCGGGGTCCGCGCGATCAGCGTCATTTCCGGCACGTAGCTCTGTGCCAGAGGCAGGTAATAGCAGGGGCGCAGGTCATCGCGGAAGCTTTGCATTCGGCCGTCCCGTACCACGCCCGCCACGCGCAGGGGTTTCGCGCCGGCCGTTGCGGGATGCAACAGCTTGCCGATGGGATCCTGGCCCGGCCAGAAGAGCCGCGCCATCACCTCGTTGACGATGGCCACTGGCGGAGCGCTTTCGGTATCGCGCTCGTTGAAATCCCGTCCGTGTTGAAGCGGCAGGCCGAGCGTGCGGAAGTAGCCCGGCGATATGATATCCATTGTTTACCCGCAAAGGTCCGGATGCGCCGGGCGGCAGCATGTCAATATCCTGAAGCATACCGCCCAGCGGCGGAAACTGCACCAGCGCCGCGGACTTCACTCCGGGCAGCAAACGGGCACGTTCCAGAGCTTGCGTGAAAAACTGCTGGCCGCGCGCATCGGAATATTCCGCCGCCATCAGGCTTAGCTTGACGAGCACGGCGCTGCCAGTCCGAAATGCCGGATCGGAGGCTTGCGCCTTTTGCAGTGTGCGGGCGAAAAGTCCCGCGCCGATCAGCAGCACCAGAGAGAGCGCCACCTGGGCGACGACCAGCGCGTTGCGCAAGGCGAAGCCGCGCAGGCCCAGCCCGGGCGCTTCGGATTTCAAGCTCAGCGCCAGGTCCGGGTGCGAGGCGCGGCGCGCCGGGAACAGACCGAATAGGACGCCCGTCGCCAAAGAGAGCAACAGGGCGAAACCCAGAGCTGGCGTATCCATATGCGTATCCAGCGCCAGCGGTATCCTAAAGGCCTGCGGGTGCAAACGCACCAGCGCGGAGGTCCAGGAAGCCACCGCGATACCCGCCACGCCACCCAATAGCGAAAGCAATACGCTTTCGGTGGTCAACTGACGCACCAGACGACCGCGGCCCGCGCCCAGCGCCAGCCGCACGCCAATCTCCCGCTGCCGCTTCATTCCGCGCGTCAGCAGCAGGTTGGCCACGTTGAAGCAGGCGATTAACAGGACCAGTCCGGTGACCGTTGCCAGCAACGCCAGGAACGTCACGATCGAATTCCGGTACGTCGGCCAGAACCTCGTGCGGCTCAGCGGCAGCGCTTCGGCGGTCCAATCATGATGGTTCTCCCCATAAACTTGCGCGAGTTGCCCGGCCATCCCGTGGAAGGCGGCTTGGGTTTCGGCCATCGAGACGCCCGGCTTCAGTCTTCCCGTGACCAGCAGCCAAACGGCGTGGCGGGCATGCAGCATGTACTCGGGGAATTGCGGAACGGCATCCCGGAACGCCGCTATCGGTACCCACATTTCCGGCGGATCGCCCCAATCCAGCACGACCCCGCGAAAGCCGGGCGGCGCTACACCCACGATCGTAAGAGGATGCCGGCCGACGGCGATGGTTCTGCCCGCCACATTGCGGTCGCCGCCGAAACGGCTTCGCCACAAACGGTCGCCGATCACGGCTACGGCGCGATCTTCGGCGAAAAAAGTGCGCCCCACCGCAGCCTGTAGCCCCAGCACGGAGAAGTAATTCGCGGTAACCAGCTCGCCGGAGATTTGTTCCGCCTGCTCGCCAATCCGCACGCGTAGGGGCGTCCGGCAGTAGGCCATCAGTCCGGACAAGACTTGATTATGGTCGCGGTAGTATTCATAGTCCGGATACGAGGTGCTGGTGAGAAACTCCTGGCCGCGCGTAAAGCGGTGGTAGATGGAGACCAATCTGCCGGCCTGCCGAATCGGTGAAGAAGGCAGCAGCACCGCCCGAACCAGACTGAAGATCGCTGTGTTGACGCCGATACCCAGCGCCAGCGAGAGCACGGCCAACGCCGTGAAGCCGGGATTCTTCCGCAACAGGCGCGCGGCAAATCGCAGGTCCTGCCAGAGTACCCGCATGCGCTAATGGTATCTCAAAGCGACCGTCGGATCTACCCGCGCCGCACGCCGCGCCGGCACATAACAGGCCAACAACGCAACGGCTGCCAGGATCGCGGGCACGGCCGTGAAGGTGGCCGCGTCGGTGGGACCCACGCCGAACGGCA
This sequence comes from Bryobacteraceae bacterium, assembly GCA_035602155.1. Classification (GTDB taxonomy): domain Bacteria; phylum Acidobacteriota; class Terriglobia; order Bryobacterales; family Bryobacteraceae; genus Bog-159. The sequence goes on from DATNMW010000374.1 coordinate 6,115, forward strand.
GACTGCTCATCAGCCGCATCAGCAACAGCGCGCCCGCCAGGCCGATCCCGATGCCCATCACCACCAGCACGAGGCCCTCGCGCCCGATCAGGCGGAACACGTCGCGCGTCTGCGCGCCCAAGGCCATGCGGATGCCGATCTCCTGCGTGCGCCGGCTCACCGCGTAGGCCAGCACGCCGTAGATTCCCACCGCTGCCATCACCAGCGCGGTGGCTGCGAAGATAGCCAGCAGCAGCATATTGAAGCGCCGTTGCGAAATGCTGTCGTCCACCACGTGGTCCATCGCTTGCACGTCGTGCACCGGTTGATCTTTGTCGATAGCCCAAACCTGCGCGGTCACCGCCGACGCCATGCGCAACGGATCGCCCGCCGTCCGCACGATCAGCGCCAGATTGGGAAACTGACTGCGCGACGGGAAGAACATCTCGGGACGCGGCGGGCTATCCAGGCCGAGCTGGCGCGAGTCGGCGACCACCCCGATCACCACGCGCCGCCATGCATCCGGGCCAGTATCGGCGCTAGAACGGATCGCCTTGCCCAGCGGATCTTGCTTCGGCCACAACCTGCGCGCCAGGCTCTCGTTGACGATCACCTCGGCGGGGTTCGGCTTCTCCGCCTCCGCGCGCGTAAAGCCGCGGCCCGCGACGATGCGCATGCCCATGGTGGCGATGTACCGGTCGCTAACGTCGCGGTAATCCGCGACCGGACCCTGGCCCGGCGCGGGCGCCGGCTGCCCCTCCACGCGGAAGCTGGACATCCCGATGCTCTCCATCGGCAGATCGTTCATCACCGCCGCCGAAAGCGCTCCCGGAAGGTTCGCCACGCGCTCCAACAGGCTGTTTACAAATACGCCGCCCTGTTCGGGCTTGGTGTAGCGGTCGCTTCGCAAATCGATATGCATGGTCAGCAAATGGTCGCTGCGGAATCCCGGGGTTACCTGCATCACGGACCGCAAGCTGCGGATCATCAAGCCGGCGCCCGCCAGCAGGACCAGCGACAGCGCCACTTCCGCCACCACCAGCGCGCGGCGGATGCGCGCCGAGATTCCGCCTTCACCCGCGCGTCCGCCGCGGCGCAACGCATCGTTCGGATCCTACCGCGCAGCAAAGATGGCCGGTGCAAGTCCGAACAGCAGGCCCGTCAGGACCGTTATAGCCACCGTGAACGCCAGCACCCATGCATCGATACGCAAATCGTCGAGGCGGTGAATGTCCGCGGGCGCCAGCGCCACCATGCCGGCGATGGCCCAATACGCCAGCAGGATTCCCGCTCCGCCGCCCAGCACGCTCAGCATCAGGCTCTCGCCCAGCATCTGCCGCGCCACTCGCCAGCGACCCGCTCCCAGCGCCACCCGGATGGCCATCTCCTTCTCGCGCGCGGCGGCGCGGGTAAGTTGCAAGTTGATTACGTTGGCGCAGGCGATCAACAGCACGAAGGCCACCGCGCATTCGAGCACCAGCAGGGTGCGGCGCATGTCCGCGCCCATATCCTCCGCGGAGAGCGGGAAGACGTTGCTGCGCCAAGTGCGGTCCAGTTGTGGATACTTCTCTTCCAGGCGGCGGGCGATCAGCGCCATATCCGCGCGCGCCCGCTCCACTGGCACGCCCGGCTTGAGGCGCGCGAACACGTAGAGGCGGCGTTGCATCAGGTTCGCCTCGTTGCGCTTGGGATCGACATCCGCGGGCACCCAAACTTCCGGCTTAAACTCTTCCATGCCACCGCGCAGCGACCGCAAGTGGAATTGCCGCGGCAGCACGCCGATCACGGTGTAGTTGGCGCCGTTGAGGACCACCGTTTGTCCGACGATCTTCGCTTTGCCGCCAAAGCGCCGCTCGAAAAGCGAGTTGCTGAGCACGACGACGCGATCCTTACCCGGCTCGGACTCCTGCGCGGTGAAGGTGCGGCCCAGCAGACCTCGCACGCCCAACACGTCGAAGAAGCCGGGCGAAACCGGCGCGGCTTTGATCTGTTCCGGCTTATCGCCGCCGGTGAGATCGACGCTGCCATACCGGAAAAAGGCGATTCCGTCGAAGACGCGGTTCTGGTCGCGCCATTCGATGAAGTTTTGCAGGCAGGTTTGCACGCGCTCGGCCACCAGGCTGTCGAGCGCCGGGTTGGCTTCCCACACCATCGTCAGGCGCTGCGGATCGCGAAACGGCATGCCGCGCAGCCACATGGCGTTCAGCACGGAAAAGATGGCTGCGTTGGCTCCGATGCCTAGCGCCAGCGTGATGGCCGCCGCCAGGGTGAAGCCTGGATTCTTGCGCAGGACCCGGAGAGCGTATCTCATTAATAATAGAACGCTTCGCCATTGGCTGGCGATTCATTTTCTTGCGCGCCGCATTGTACGGCCCGGCACACGCAAATTTATAAAGCTCTGTAAAGCTTTGTTAAGCGCGTGCCCACTTTGGGCGGTCGGGGCGTCATTCGATGTATACGGAGATTAAAACTTAATCATGATGGGCACTTTTCAACAACATACATACCCGATAACCCCTGGCGGCGCGATCCCGGCTCCAGGCGCCGAATGGCACGATTGGGAGCTGGATCTGGCGCGCGCAGTCCAGAACCGCGCATTCCCAACCACGCGGCCGCGCATCGACGGCCTGGACTACTACAGCGATTGGCGTCCCGCGCGCGGCTTGAGCGGCGACTATCTCGATTACTTCGAATTGCCGGAGGGCAACCTGGGTCTGGCAATTGGCGACGTGGCCGGCAAAGGGCTGGCCGCCGCGCTGTTGACTTCATCGCTGCACAGCTTGGCGCGGGCCCTCCGGCACTATCAACATGGCAGCTTGTCCGATTTGACTGCGGCCATCGACGAACTTTTCTACGAGGTTTGCCCGGACAGTTCCTACGCAACCATGTTCGTAGCCCGGTACGATCCGGCTCGCCGCTTCCTGCATTACGTCAATGCCGGGCATGAGCCTCCGGTTTTGCTGCGCAAAACGGCCGGCGGATACCGTCCGGTGGCGCTGGAGCCCACCGGCCCTGTGATCGGAATGCTGCGCAAGTCGTCTTTTCACGAGAACGTGGTGTCGCTGGCCCCTGGGGATCTGCTGGTGGCGTACACCGACGGCCTATGCGAAACCTCCAACAGCCGAGGCGAAGAATGGGGTTTCGGGCGTCTCCTGGCAACTATTCAAGCGTGCAGCTACCGCCAGGCGCGCGATATTGTGGAACGGGTTCTAGAGACCACCGAGGCGTTCGCGGCAGGATGCCCGCAGCATGACGATATGACGTTGTGGTTGGGGCGCGTCGAGGAATCCAAGTGCCGGACGTTGACCCCGGCCGAGACCGTCGCCCTACAGGCGGTCGCCTGATCTTGCGGGGCGGCGCCGCGTCCCCGGAATCTTCCCGATGCGTGGGTCCCTGGCGGCGACCAGCTCGCATGCGCGCAGAGCTGTTTCCTCGAAGTCTGGCGCATCGGCCGGAAGCACCTGCCAGCCCGTTACTTCCTTGCCGAACGCTTGAATGGAGCGCATGTTCGGGAACTCGCCGCGCAGGCTCCGGTGGTGCTCCTCGGTAGTGGCGAGCCATACCCCGTTATCCGCGGTTTGGCCGCTCTTGTCGCGCAATATGAGGACAATCTTGTCCCCAACGTACAGCGCGAGGCAGCCGAACATGGAGCGCGTGCGGGGCGACAGCTCAGCCATCGCATCGAGCACGAACTCGTGCGGCACAGGCTTGCGCCGTTTCAGGCCGAAGCGGGTGCCTTCCAGCATCTTCATCGAATCTACCACGGTCCCGCGATGCGGTAAATTACGGATAGTGAAAACCGCCAAACTGTCGCTGGCCTGCCCGGTATGCCAATCGCCGGAAGTGTTCTACAGTTGCACGCCCAACTGCTGCTTCAACCACGTGTGTAGCGAGTGTGGCGCCACATTCGAGCCGGTGACGAATTTCGCCGGAGGAACGCTCACAGGCATCCGGCCACCCGACCCACTACCGGAGGCCGCCGATCCGACGGTGGCCTGCGCCAAGTGCGATGCCACGGCGGTCTATGTGCTTCCCGACGGACGGCTGGTGTGCGGGAAGTGCGGGTCGCTGCTGGAACTGGAGATCACCGAGATCGCTCCCAGCAGCTAGATCACTCGGCCTTCTTTTGATGGATGCGGGTGCAAGCCATCTCCGCGCCGGTGGGGTCGATGGCTCCGCTGCCTTCCTCAATGTGCTGGATGCGTCCATCCTTATCGATCACGAAGGTGGCGCGATTGGCGAGGCCGCGGTCCGCGATGAGCACGCCATAGTCCGCGGCGACTTGCCGCTTGGCGAAGTCGCTCAATAGCGGAAACGTCAGGCTGAGCTTCTCCGCGAATGCTTTTTGGGAGGGAGTGTTGTCGGCGCTGATGCCAAATACCGGCGTTTCCACGCCTTCCAATTTGGCGAGACTCGCCTGGTATGCCAGCATTTCCTTGGTACAACCGCCGGTGAAGGCCGCCGGGAAGAATGCCAGGACCACGGCGGACTTGCCCCGGAAGTCTGAGAGGGTCACCGGCTTGCCAGTCGTGGAAGGCAGCGTGAAATCCGGCGCCATGTCCCCCACCTTCAGGTTGGTCTTAGGGGGTTGTGCGGCTTGTGGTGCGGTGCTTTGCGCAGCCAGGCTACCTGCCAGGGCTGCGGACACATACAATAGGGACAGTATTTTCATCGATCCTCCAAGTCAGTCGCGAGTTTAACACTGAAAAGACGCCGGGAACAAGCCGTAGGTATCTTTACAATCATTAAAGCAGTTGCACTTTCCACCCCATTTGGGTTACTCTGAAATTGAACGTGGATTGATTTAGGGCCGCTCGGCAAGGCCCGTCTAATTGCAACCACGCTAAAAAGTGCTAAAGGTGAGTCGGTCTGTTCGAAATTTTCGACCCTGGGAGCCTTTGGTCCCAGGGTTTTTTCGTTTGGGCCGTCCCGCCGGATGCTGGAGGATCTAATGAGCGTCTGGTCGACCGCAGTCCCGGCTACTCTTCCGCTTTTGGGCGCCGAGGGGGCCTTGGTTTCCGTTTCGATTTCCGTCGAGCCGCCGCGTCTGGAAGCGCTTTTGGACGCGCTGGCGCATCTCGACTTCCCGATCAACCCGCAGATTTATCACGAGGCTGGGCCAGCTACTCATCCCTCAGCCAGGGTTGAATTTCCAGCTTACGAGAAACGGCTGCCTGAAATCCGCGGCCTGCTGGAGGATTGCGGTTTTCCGGCCAAATCGGCCACGGCTACCGCGATGCTGGACTGTATCCGCGCCAACTCGTAACCCATTGGAGATTACTGGAGATTGAACGGCACGCGGCGTTCGCGATTGAGTTGTGCGCTCAAATCGCGGTCGACCGAGGAGAGCGGCGCCTCTCTCGATTTGTGCGCCGGATCCAGGTAATGCAGCGTGCCGTCTTCAACCCAGTAGGTCGTTGCGGCGCGAATGGTGCTGTCGCGGAAGGCGATCAAGTAGAGAATCGGATTGCCTTCGCCCGATGGCGGCTGCCCATAGTCCCCCGGCTGGTTGTATTCATGGATCACAGAGTGGACTGGTTCCGTAACCATTACAGCCGGGGGCGAAGGGGGATAGACCACCGTCATGCCGGATCCACCTGCGCCCACCGAAGGGGCATACCCGTAGTCGGATAACGGCT
>DATNMW010000375.1:0-7811 GCA_035602155.1 Bryobacteraceae bacterium
TCGCTGGGCAACGAGTTTGAGGCGCGATCGTGCTGGCGGAAGGCGGTCATCGCCAAGCCGGAACTGGCGCAACGGTATTTTGAGCCCGCCGCGAAGGCTTCATAGTAAGGACAGAATATGACCACATCCTTACCGCCGTTACGACCGGCCAGCCAATCGGCAGCCGCGGCCGCTCGTGCCGCAACTTAGAGAGGCCCTCATATTAGACCTTGAGACGTGGCAAGGAAAGCCCGACGAGATCGTGGAGATCGGCCTCATTCTGGCGGTCCACGACCCTGCCCCGGGCGAACTCCTTGGGGAAACTAGCCGATATGAGGGACTGCGCGACCCTGGCCCCCGGGCAACAGCCAAGCCGTCCGGCAGGATCACGGCCAAGATGGTGAAAGGTAGAAAGATAAAGACGGCCAAAGTCGAGGCGCTTATCGAACAGTCGGATGTCATCATCTCGCACAACGCACTTAGCTTCGATAAACCTCGGTTCGAGAGGTTGTTGCCATCCAGCAAATCACGACACTGGCTTTGCTCATACCGGGATTTAGACTGGGCAAGTAGTGGCTCGAAGGCCGCTAAATTGTCGGACCTGTGCGAGAGTCACGGCGTCACGAACCGTGACGCGCATCGGGCGATGCCAGACGCTGAAGCCCTACCCCGACTCCTGGCACAAAAAAATGGCGCAGTCTCATACTTCGCCCAACTGGTTAGCTCCATTCCTGGGAATAATAAGTTGGCCGCAAAGGCCGCCGCCCAATAATAGCGCCCTGGATTAGGAATACCAGGGGTCACGACGGCTCCGATCGGCACGAAAAATGGGCCTTTTTGCAAAGTGGCGGCGCCGAATGCCGTCAATGGACCAACCCATTGACGTGCGGCCTGTCCCTCCAAGCGCGGCCTTGAGAACCCGAGCGCCCGAGCTGCTTCTCGCGAATCACCCGTGATAGGCTCGTCACTGTAACAAGATACTGGGAAATCGGCAGCGACGCCTTCTGGCCCGGCCACCTCCACTACCTACCCGCCTTGCCGAAAGCGGCGGCACCTGCGACAATGATCGGCATACGGCAATGAAGAACTTCGACCGCATCACCGTCGACCCGGCACAGATGGGCGGCGTCCCATGTGTGCGCCATCTGCGAATTCCGGTGGCCACGGTGCTGCGATTGCTGGCCGGCGGGCTATCCGAGCGTGAGATTCTCTCCGAGTACCCGGACCTCCAAACAGAAGACATCCGCCAGTGCCTGCGCTTCGCCGCGGCATCGGCTATGGAGCGGGAACTGCCTCTTCCGTACTCAGCTTGAGATTTCTGATCGACAACGCGCTGCCACCTCGTCTGGCGGACCTCCTCGTCGCCGCCGGCCACGACGCGGTCCACGTAAGAGCGTACGCCATGCACGCCGCCGGGGACGAGGAGATCCTCGCGAGGGCGCTCACTGAGGACCGCATCGTCGTCTCGGCGGATTCCGATTTCAGCGCGATTCTGGCTGCCCAGGACGCAGATCGTCCCTCCTTCATTTTGTTCCGCGATCCGAATTTCCTCGTTGCGCACGACTACATGAACGTACTGCTGCCCGCTCTGCCGGCGCTTGAGCCGGAACTGGCGAGCGGATGTGTCGCCGTTTTTCGAAACAACCGCCTGCGGGTCCGCAAGCTGCCCTTCTCGGCATGAGTTTCAATAAGTCCGCCTGGCCTCGGCAATCTGGTCTCGCTCTCGTTGGCAAATCAGGATTACGATCAGGTACGCAAGTACGCGCAACGCCTCGCCGACACCCAGCCGAAGTCCCAGATCGCGCTGGAGGGGCTGGCCGGCGCGGCGTTTGCCGCCGGGGACCACAAGGCCGCCGCGGAATACTCCCGCAAGTTGGCCGAAATGGCGCCTCAGGTCTTCGAGAATTGGTTCAACCTGGGCGTCGCCTGCCACAAAGCCGGCGATCTGGCCAACGCTTCCAAAGCTTATGCGCGCGCCACCAGGGTCCAGCCGGATTCCCCGCAAGCGCATCTGAATCTGGGTGTCGCGCTGCAAGAGCAAGGCGACCCGAAGGCCGCCCGCGATGCTTACCAGAGGGCCCTCGAAATCGATCCGAAACTGGCCGGCGTGCACTGGAACCTGGGCTTGGTCCACGAGCAATTGGGCGAGCTTGACGCCGCCGAGAAACTCTACGCGCAGGTGCCGGAGAACTCCCCCGATTCCGACGACGCGGCTTTCCGCATCGGCCACCTGCGCCTCGAACGGGCCGACTATCCGGGCAGCATCGAGGCGTTCGAGTCCTGTTTGGAGAAGCGCCCCAACTGGCCGGAAGCGCGCCTGAACCTGGGCATCGCCCACTGGCGCGCGGGCGATAAGGATGCCGCCCGCACCTGCTTCCAGGAGTTGACCGCGTCCGGCAACGATTCCAAAGAGGCGCTGCGCGGGTTGGCGGCGATCTCGCTCGAACACCAGGACTACGATAAGGCCTTCGAAATCTACCGGCAATTGCTGGATTCCGGCGAGCGCACTCCGGAGCTGCTCTACAATGCCGGTCTGATTTGCCAGAAGCGCGGCGAGGCGGAAGACGCCGCGGTACTCTACAGAGAGGCGATCAAGGCCGATCCGCAATTCGGCGAGGCGCTGCTGAATCTGGGGCATGCCCTCATGTCGCTGGGCAACGAGTTTGAGGCGCGATCGTGCTGGCGGAAGGCGGTCATCGCCAAGCCGGAACTGGCGCAACGGTATTTTGAGCCCGCCGCGCAGGCTTCATAGTAGTCCCTACCTCCTGAGATCCCGTGTTTTTTGGCGGGATACGGCATGGCTGCTTCTTGCAAGAGGTGTTCCGCTAGCCGCGCTGACATCCGGCAGGCGTCGCCACCGAGGTGACGGTCGCCTCTAAATCGCGCTAAGCTCCACGGTGCTATCGATCCGCACTGGCACTAACCGGAAATACTGGCGCCGTGCCGACGCAAAGCGCGGTCGACCGCAGCCGCCATCTTCGCGACGTCCAGTCCGCCGCCGTTACGGATGCGTCATCTGTCGGTATCCGGCATGGCGTAATAGCGCGAATCTCTGGCCCGGATCACTTTTTGGTCCTCAAAGCGCTGAATCAGAGAATAGAGATAGCTTTTGTAAATCTCAATTCCGGCGTCTTTGAATGCGCCATGCAACTCCGCTGTCGTAAAACCATCCGCAGCGTGCTCCCTGATGAACTGCCGCGCGAACTGCGCCTTCTTTACCGCGGCCGGCTCGGCCGTCCTCTCTCCTGAACTGTCCGGGCCCGGCATCCCGCTCTTAGGTGCCGCCAGTGGAATTCCGGGCGCCGGGTCTGCGGCAAAACCAATGCGCGCAGGATCGTCGAACTGCGCGTCGTCCCAGAAATGCTCGGAGCAATACTTCTCCAGGACCCCCAACGTGTGACTCTCGAAGCGGTCGTACGAAAACTCGATCCCTTTAATACTCGGACCGCACCTGTTTAGGATCGATGCGTTGACGCCCTCCGAATATACTACGAAGGCCTTCTTGCGCAGGGTGAGGGCCATCGTGAATTCCATCAGGCTTGAATCGGCTATCTGATTATGCCGTCCGGCGGCGGGAAGCCAGAGGCCAAGAAAATAATCGAACTGATCGATCTGTTGCGGCAGCGGTTCGAGCATTTTGTTTGAATCGTCGGAAGTCGATTCCGAAATGCGGTAACCCTCCGCCAGACGTCTTCGGATAGCGGCTGCATACAGGGATCCTTCTTTGGGATATGAAAGGTACACGCTCGGCTTCTCCGATTTCCCGCTGCGTAGGGCGTGCGCTACCCAACGCCGCCTGGTCGACGGCGCCGGTTCCGCCGGCGGACGCGATTGGAACGCCTTCTGATGATTGTCCAGCAGCTTCGCCACGGAACACCCGTCGTATGGCTCCCGATCGAGACGGTATAAGGGAAGACCGACGTGAAGGTGGCATTTCCGCAGCACTTCCGCGTCCTCTTTGGAGACGTTCTGAACAAAGAGGTCCGCGGTCCATTCGCATAACTCCTGGCCAAGAAGGGGAGCCGAGTCGCGGCCAGCCGGAATGCGGTCGGCGACATGATACTGCAGCACCGCCTCGAGCACGTTGGTCCCTTCCATGTTCTGGCGGATGATGCTGGTGATCAGATTGAAGCCGGCATCCGCCAACCCATGCAAGATGGCTTCAAAAACGTGGGGCGTGTTCAAGTGGAAGAAGGCTAGGTGCGCGAACTGCGGGATGATATCCGGACGGGGGAAAAATGCTCGCAGTGTTCGAGTCTCTTCCTCGGAGAGCAGAATGTACCAGAGTTGCTCAGCCTCCGATACCCCCAGACCAAGGCGCAATTTCGTATGCAGCGCCTTGGGCATTTCGATCTCAACGTGAAAGTGCGGCTTGTCCGCTTTCTTTACCGAGACGGCGCCGTAACGCGTCAGATTGGGCGGGGTATCGAGTTCCTGGAAGTTCAGTATCGGCAACTCTAACGCGTCCATGCGGCGCACGACTATATGCTCCCCGCACCGCTCGGCAATCGATTCAAACAGGCGTACGTGCCGCTGAACCGTAATCGGAAACATAGAATGATAATCGCGATAATGTCTCCTCTGGCCTGGAGTAGAAGGAGTCCTCTTCCGGTATTTCTTCGAAGTGCTCCAGTCGAGCAGCATGCTGACCGTGTGATGCCGGAGATGGTTGATGCCGGAGCTCACTTCGTTCACGATATTGATGTCCAGCGCGGAAATTGCGTCCACGAGTTTGCTCACAACTCCGGGCTCATCGTACATCGTGCACGTCAGGCGCATCATATTGTCCGTGCTGGACTCGTATGGCCTGAGCAGCGCCTCGATTCCCGCCTCTCCCTCGATCAAGGAGGCGTACACCTCGGTCTTCGGGACCAGACCCACGGCTCCAGTGTGAAAAGGCGGTACGAGGATGACGGGGGATCCCGTCGATCGTGGAAAATCGACGATCATGGCCTGACTCCTTCCCTATTTCGGTTTCTTGACAATCTTCCGTGGAGCGCCCGGAAGAAGTTTCTCCACTCGCTGGCCCGGCTGGCTCACCTGCAAGGTCAGCGGCCTCCAAGCGGATGAACCGTCGGGATTGACCTGCAGTGCGAACTCCGTCCGGTCGCAATCCTCATCTGCGTCGCTGGTTACCTTAATCTCCACGTGCCATTCGCCGGCACTCAGCTTATCCGCTCTCTTCGGCTTCATGGGGAACTCCTGCGCCATATAATGCGCGCCGCCGGCCAGGCGGGTCAAGCAGATGATGCTCGATTCCAGCATTTCTAGCGAAACCGTCTCGCCAATTTCAATCGGTCGGTTTCTACGCGCCGTGACGAATTGCCCCCGGCACGCCAACACTTGGCCCAAAGCCGAGGTGAACTTCACGTGCGCAACGACGTTATGGCAGACGGTCGCGAACCGGTGCTCCCGGTTCGTCACCGGAATCCCCCAGGCCCGAAGACCGTCTATGTCGAAGCTTGCGCACTGGCAACCCAGAACAAGGCGGCTCAAGCGACGGCATGCCTCGGACCTCCGCCGACGGTGCGAACGCCAAGCCGCGCGAGCGATCAAGAGACCGCCGATTACCGCTACCAGCTCGATGCTGCGGAACAGCGATGGCGACTCGGCGACCTTCGCAGTCAAGAACCCCCAAATGGGTCTCCACAGCTCCCGTATGCCGTCCCAGATTAAATGGGACCGCGCCCATTTTAAGACTTGCAATGGCTTCATGGGTCCCCCCCAATAGCCTATTGTGTAACCTACAATCCGATGGATAGCTAGTACATTTCTGTTACTTAGCGCACCCTTGCGCACTGTTACCTCGCGAAAATCGCCCGCAGACGTCGCTGCGGATTACTGGAGGTCTTGCCGCAATGTGATATAAAATGCCTATTTTCATTAATGTACGTAGTGTTACATGTTGCCGATAGCAAATGGCAGAGAATTTTACGCACTCAGTTGCTCTACGTTTGTCCACCCTCCTAGATCCTGCGCCTGTATCTATAGAACTAGATCCTGTTTACTGCCTACCCAACTCCCTATCCATACTTTACAAAATGGGATGTATCGGTCGATTTTGATTCGGCTCGGGTGGCAAAGCACTTACGCTAAACACAACGCCACGTAAGGACTTAGCCGAAATGCCCAGCTTCGGCCCGATGAATTTTGGTTCAGCCCACGCCCCGAAATCCGGGTCAAAGCGGAACACCGGTGCGCCGCCGATGCAAAGTGGGGTCGACCGCCGCAGCCATCTTCGCCACATCCAGTCCGCCGCCCAGAAACTCGTTCAATCTCCCGGCAGTGGCGATCGCATCGCAAATCGCGTCGCCGTGTTCTATCGCCAGCACTTGTGTCCCAGCGCGTCGAGCCAGCATCGCCCGTACCCGGGCCAGCGTGCGCGCATATTCGTCTGTCAGCATCCGCCGGCGCTGCGGCGCCGCGGACCGCGCCCGATTGTGGCTTTTCAGCATCCGCTCCTGCGAATCGAGCACTTCATCGAGATCCCGCTCGCAGAGGATCACGCGGCAGGCCAGGCCCGGCGGCAAAGCGGCCAGCAACGGCGCGACGATCTTCACGGCTTTTCCCCGTCCCTCGAACAGCCACTTCGAGTCCTTCATCAGCTTCTTCACCGGCTCAAATTCGAGATAGCCGCGCGGATTGTCTGCATCCGCTTTGCGCAATCCGTCGGAGAGGATGTCCATGCCGCCGGCGGTCAGCATTTGCATCAGCAGGGACGTACCCGAGCGCGGCAAGCCGGTCACCACCACTAGCGACTCCGCGACCGGCGGCATCTCCGCTGTGTTCGCCGCGAACTGCGTGCCGGACCCTTCCGCTCTTTCCACCCGGTCGGGCTTAAGCTGGCGCGCCGGCCGCCTGGTCCCGCGGCTCCGCATAAGGCGCGCCAGCCGCCGGTGCTCGCGCGCGGATTCGGCGTCGCCCAAGCGCTTCTCAAGCAAAGCGGCGAGCCGCACGTGCGCTTCCGGAAAATTCGGGTTGAAGGAAATGGCGGCGCGGAAGGCATCGGCCGCCCGCGCATATTCCTGCATTCCCGCCAACGCCCGCCCCAGCAGGAAATGCGCCGGCGGATGGCCATAAATCCTCTGGAGCGCATCCAGAGCGGCATGCGCGGCAGCGCTGAATTTCCTTCGCCGCAAAGCCAATCGGCACAGCCCGACGTATGCCTGCGCATTGTCGGGGTCGATCGCCAGCGCCTTTTCGTAAACCTGCTGCGCGTCGCGCCAGCGGCGCAGCCGCATATAGAGATCGGCGGTCTGCAGGAATAGGCCGGGCCGCAACAGGTGCGCTTCCGTCACTCGTTCCAGCGCGGCCAGCGCTTCCCCGTAGCGCTTCTCCACCGTCAACACCTGCGCTTTCAGGTAATCGATCACGGGCGGCCGCGGCGCTGCGGCTGCAGTTGCAGTGCCATCCAGTTCCTCGACAATGCGCCGCATTTCCGCGTGCATCCCCAGCGCCTGGCAGGAGACGAACAGACGCACGGCGAAGCGCTGTTCATCGCCATCGGCGGCATGCAACTGGCTGAAAATCTCGTATGCCTCCACGTGCCGGTCGCCGTCCTGATAAGCTTCGCCCAGGTTATAGCGCAGTTCGTGGATGGTCTTCTCCACCGCTGCTTCGCAATTTTCATCCGGCCGTTCGATATAGCCCAGCGCGATCATCTGTTCCAGCGCTTCGTGCGCCGCCACCGGATCCAGGCGCGTATGCGGCGGATGGCGTCCATCCGCGCCCGGAACTTCTTCCCAACTCCGGATGAAGGAGATGTGCGGAGCCTTCACAAAGGCCTGCGAAAGCACCTTGCCGTCGAAATCTTCGCCGGCCGGCAGCCCGTA
>DATNMW010000376.1:0-2161 GCA_035602155.1 Bryobacteraceae bacterium
CTGCTTTTTGCAGTCCAGACATTTCCACATAAGACGGGTCGTGAGGAACGAAGACCGCTTGGACTGGCAGCGCGGGCATTCCGGCCCGTCCTCCCAGCGAATCCGGGCCATGAAGGCTACGCAGACAGCCGGTTCGGCAAAGTGCTTGATGGCTTCCATCAGGGTAGTTGGGACTTGTATCGCGTCCATGGATCAATAGTACCCCAAAGCGCTGGGTGAGTCAAGTAATTTTTTGCCCAAGGTTGCCGCGCTAATGACCGGTCAGCAGGTCGCGGAGGCACAGCGCCTCGCGCGCGCGTGGAGGCCTAAGCAGAATTGATTCAGGGCCCGTGTGTGCAAGAGGTCGAGATCAAACACTGGCACGACTACGAGGGCGAAATCCGGAATCTTACCCGCCATCGTGAGCAGCGAGAGGAAGAGACCGGCCGCCGGCAGAATGCTCCCTTGTTCCGCGGGCTTCCCAATGGCAAATGGGGCCTTCAAACTAGCTTAGAGCGTTCTTATCCCCAAGATAGATCCGACCAGACTCTCAGCCTTCTGAAGTACTATTGGAAGGCGGCCGCAGCGAAGCCTGCGGTTGAGACACTGACCGGAAAACGGTGGGATGCGGTTCCGAACTTTCCCCAGTTCAAAGATCTGTTAGCGGACCACAAAAACACCCTCGACCAATTCTTGGACGAGCAGCCGGGAATATGCGAATACCTGATCTACCTCCGGCATCATGGATTCCCCGTCGCCGCTGCTCGATTGGACCGCCTCTCCCTATGTCGCGGCATTTTTCGCGTTCGACAGTGTGGCCCAGGACGCCGAGGAGGTATGCATCTATGGAATTCTACGCGACATAGTACATCCAAGGTCTTCCAAACAGCACCTTTTTGTCGTCGGCCCTTACCTCCGATCGCATCCCAGGCACTACTCCCAACAAAGCCGTTATTCGATGTGCGTGAGAACGGAGGGAGAGGACTACGCATTTGTTCCCCATGAGCAAGCGCTCCCAGAGGCGTTGGGTCAAAGCGGAGAGATCTTCAAGCTCAGGATCCCCGCTGGGCAGAGGCTTTCGGCACTCAAGGACCTCGATCTGATGAACATAAACCCGTTTTCCGTGTATGGCTCTGAGGATAGTCTAATCCGGACAATTGCGCGGCGCGAGTGCTTGTTTCAGCACTGGGATTTGTAAGAGGTGAGGTTGTCTCGCCCCGATTCGGCCCCGAAAGTTTCGCGGAAGCCGCCAACGCCCGACCCAGTTCCAGCGCTCGTTCGCGTGTTCGAACGGATTAAGCTACTGCCGTGAAGGCGGCCGCCTCATCCATGTCCAAACTGGAGTGCGACGCCCGCTTGTGATTCCCATGTACCGGGCCGTCCCGGTGTTCACAGAGAAGGCAGGTGTCGAGACGAGTCTAGTCAGTCTCGACACGGCACGCCGAGTGCGTGCGCCACGTCACGTTGCGCTGCTGGCTTTCTCCCGCACCAAATCCCGATGCACCGCATCCAGCACGCCATTCACAAACTGCACCGACTCCTCATTGGAATATCGCCGCGCCAGCTCCAGCGCTTCATCGATCACCACCGCCGCGGGCGTATCGGAATGCACCATCTCATACACGGCCAGCCGCAGAATGTTGCGATCCACCGAGGGCATGCGCTCGATGCGCCAGTGCTCGGCATGCTGCGTGATGCGGCGGTCCAGTTCCTCCACATGCTGCACGGCCCCCGTCACCAGCCGATCTACAAACGCGTCTGGCAGCGGCTTGGTGCGGCTCTCTTCGGAATACAGCGTATCGTAGTAGGCGGCGGTGGCTTCTTCCACCGGCTGCCTGCGCGCATCCCACAAATACAGAATCTGCAACGCTCTCTGGCGCGACTTGCGGCGGGCCGGCATCAGTTCGCCTGGCGCAACTGCCGCATCAGATTGGCCATCTCGATGGCGGCCATGGCGGCGTCGAAGCCCTTGTTGCCGCTCTTGGCGCCCGCGCGGTCGATGGCCTGCTCCAGCGTGTTGCAGGTGAGCACGCCGAAAGAGACCGGCACGCCGCTCTCCGCCGCCACTTGCCCGATGCCCTTCACCGCTTCGCCCGCGACGTAATCGAAGTGCGGTGTATCGCCGCGGATCACCGCGCCCAGGCATATGATGGCGTCGTGCCGCTTCTGACGCGCCAACTCG
>DATNMW010000377.1:0-15624 GCA_035602155.1 Bryobacteraceae bacterium
GCAATTCCGGCAAAGTGAAATCGATTTCCGGATGAACCAGTCCGGCAATTTCTCGGATGGACCCGGGCCCCGGCCCGCCAGGAAAGATTCCGGCTGGTCGCGTTGGCCCTTCTAGCGAATCCAACCTGCTTAGACCGGCTTAGGACCTCGCTACATGGCCCACCGGCACCCGCAGTTAGGCTTCCGCCGCGCCCCGCCGCCATCCCAGCAAGCCCTCCCATAGCCCGCGCCACTTGCGCAGAACCAATTCCGCCAGGTTCAGCGCGAGGGCCAGCGCCAGCAAGAACGGCCACAGATCCAGCGTCGCCGGTATCGACCTGCCCGACGAATCGAAGACGGCGTTCAGCGCGGGATTGTAGCGTCCGCCGGTAGCATCGGCCACTTGGTGCAGCAACTGATCGTTCGATCCATATTCCAGCATCTCGTCTTCCTGCCGGTAGAAGCCCACTTCCGGAAAGGCGCGCGATTCCGCCAGCGGCCGCACGCGGAACAATCCCTGCCGCTCGCCGATAGCCAGCCGCGCGCGATAATGTCCGGCAGCCACTTTGGCCACCTTCAGCGGCGATTGAAAACCGTTCGGCCCGAACGCGAAGATATCCGGAATGGCGGCCGGCTCGGGCACGTCACGGCCTAGACGATAGTCCACCACTAGCTCGTTGGCCGCGCGGTCGAATTCGGCGGCGGCCTCGCTCGATTCGGCGTGCGGCAGCAGGTCCCGGAAAATGTTGGCCCACAGCTTGTCGAAACCCGGCCAAGTCACCCACGCGGCAGCCCAACGGTTCTTGGCGTCGGACGTGAACACGGCCGCCCGGCCTAGGCCATATTGCCAGCGCACCAGCAACGGATCTTCGGCTCCCGCGCGCAGAATCAGGTCCGATGTCGGCCGCGCCAGGAAGCGCACATAGCCGCGCAACGGGGGCGCAGTCTCGATGCCTACGCCATCCAGAATCTCGGCGCGATTCACCACTTCGGGATGCACGTCCTTTTCCACCGCCGTGGAGCCGGTATGCTCCTTCACGTCGCGTAGCACGATTTGCTCGAGGCCGGATGGATCGTTCAGGAAATAAGCCTTGCCTTGCGCAAGCTGCGCCACCTTTTCTAGGAAGGCGCGGTTCACGTCCTGCCCCAGCCCGACCGTGGAAATAGTGACATGGTTGGCTACCGCATCCTTCGACAGCGTCATGCTGTCGCCTTCCTCCGAGATGCCGTCGGTCAGCAACACAATGTGCTTGTAGACCGCTTTCGACGTCAGAATTTTGCGGTAGGCTTCAGTGAGCGCGGGTGCGATCTGCGTGCCGCCATCCGGCGTAATGCCGGAGATGAGCCGCTTGATCGAAGTGCGGTCGTCCGCGCGGCGCAGCGGCACCGACCACTGGAAAGAGTTATCGAAAATCAGCACGCCCACCTGATCCACGGGCCGCAGATTCTCCACCACGCCGACGGCCGCCTGGCGCGCCAACTCCATCTTCTTGCCTTCCATGGAAGAAGACTTGTCGATGATCAGGACCACGGCCGTGCCTTCCGGCGTACGCGGCGGCGCGAGTTTGGCGGGCAATGTCCGCTCCAGCGCGTCTTCCTCTTTCTTCTCCACATATACGTTGCGGTCGCCGCCGATCCATAGCAGGCCGCCGCCCTGCTTCACGAACTCTTCGAGCGCGGTCTTGCGCGGCAGGGGCACGCTCTGCATATCCCAGTTGTTGAAGATTACCAGTTGATAGCCGTCGAGTTGATCGGGCAGACCGGAGGGCGCGCGCTGCACGTCGAATTGATTGGCTTCGAGGGTGCGCAGCAGGTGCTGCTCGGCATCGGGCGGGTCGTTCGAGATCAGCAAAACGCGCGGCCGTCGCAGGGTGAGCGCGTTATCGAAATGCGCCTCTCCCAAGCCGGGCGCGGCGATGCGGCCGGCCAACTCGATCGCGCCCGTGGCGCTAACGCTGGCGTGCGCGCGGAACTGGTTCACGCCGGCGCTCAGGTTCACGCGGCTGGCGCCCAGAGGCTTGCCCTCGGCGGTCATCTCCACGGTGGCTTGCCCGGCGCGCGGAGAATCCAGCGTGATATCCACGGGAAAACGCTCGCCGGTGAAGACCTGCGCGGGCATGCTCACGGATTCCAGGACCAGGCTGGGGCGCGGCCGTCCGGCAAGCGGGATCACGTCGATGGGAACGCCGCGCTGTTGCGCCTGCCAGATGGCGCGGGTGATGCTGCCCAGGTTCTCGTTGCCATCCGAGATCAGGAGGACGCGCGGCACCAGGCCGGCCGGCAGCGTGGCCAAGCCTTCGCGCACGGCGGCTTCCAGATTCGTACCGTGCGAACCCTGGCCCGGGCTGTACCCGAGTTTCCAGGCTTGCCCGGTGCGCTCCGCGGGCGCGGGATTGCGCGGCGCGCGCGCGAAGGGCAGCACCTGTGTCCAATTGCGTCCGCGCCCCCGCTCCACCGTGCTGGCCGCGGCCGAGGCAGCGTCCAGATCCTGCTGGGAGACGCTGGCCGAGGTGTCCACCAGGATAGCCACGGCCACTCTCGATTCGTAGAATGTGAGGCGCGGCTCGGCGAACGCCAGCAGGATGGCCGCCAGCGCCACGGCTTTCATCACCAGACCGGCGCGTCGCGCGGAGTTGCGCCACTCCCAGGCCGCCCAGACGAGCGGCGCGAGAGTCAACGGAACGAGCCATGCGTGGGCAAATGTCATACGGTCACGAAGCCTTCCGCATAGCGACGGGCCGCCGCGAGACGCGCGCCACCCGGCGGCGGAAGCGGCCGTACAAAATCCATTCCGCCGCCAGCCCAGCGCCGCCCGCCAGGGCCAGCCATTGCCACAGGTCGGTGGCTTCGCGCAACGGCGCGGCGAACTTCGGAATGCCGCGGCGCGTTGCGGCGGGAACGTCCCATTGGGATTCCCAAAGCTGCGGCAGGGTCAGCGAGTAGACATATTCGCGATCGCCGGCCAGGACGCGCACGGTCCCGGGAATGCCGCTGAAGAATTCGAGCGACTGGCCGCGCAAAGTGAAGGGTGCGGGATTGCCGTCTTCGCGCAGCACGCGCACGCCCGCCGGCCGTACGTCGGAATCGAGAGGAACCTTCACCGTGCCCACGCTGCCGGCCGTCAATTCCCAGCGGCGAAAGATCTCGGGCGCCATCCAGCGCAGCAGGTTGGCATAAAGCAGGGGCGTGGACAGCTCATAGCGCATGGCGGAAAGCGCCGGATGAAAGCCCAGCACCACGATCTTCGGCTTGCCGGGACGCGCCACGATCACGGGGCCTTCGGCCACCTCGGCGATTTTCAAATCGTCGGGCGCCGCTTCGAAAACCGAAGCGGATTCCAGGCGTACGTCCTTGGCGCGCAGGCCCGCGCCCAGCGGATGGTCGGTAAGCCAATGCGTGAGGGGCGCGTCCGATACGCGCGTGCGCACCGGCACCGGCGAGCCGCCCGCCGGCGGATCGATCCAAATGGAATCGGCCTGCGGCGGCGTGGGCGGATGGAAGCGGTCCAGGATGACGAGCGATCCGTTGCCCTGTGCGCTGTAGGCGGAAGGCGCACGAAAGGTTGCCACCACCTGCGGGCTGGCCGCCAGCACGGGGCGCAGCAATTCCGGTTCGGCTGAATAGACAGTCACGTGCAGCGCCGGCTGGGCGGGCAGTTGCAGGATGGCGTGGTCGTCTGCGGGAAAGGCATCGTGCGGCAGAAGCTGCACTTGCAGAAAGCCGTGCACAGGGCTGCGAAACTGGAAGCTGGTTTCACGATCCGCGCCGGGCGCGAGCGCGATGCGTTGGGCGCCGGCCGGCAAATTTCCGGGACCATCCACCGAGGGTCCGAAAGTCAGCGCCAGTGTGACGGTGCGCGGCGCAGCGCCGTAGTTACGCAGCGAAACGTAGATCTCCCACAAGTCGGAATCGGCAGTCGAACGGCGTACACCGATGCGGCGCAGCCCGCAGTTTTCGACCGCATCGGGCACGCGGAGGAAGCGCAGGTTGCGCAGGCCCAGCTTGCCGGGCTCGCGATCGGCTAGCTTACCGGTGCCGACGAAGACCACTTCCCCGGCGCGGCGTCCGCTCTGTTGCTGAATCTGGCGCGCGAAGGCCAGCGCCTGATCCAGGTTCAAGGCCGTGGCGCCGGGCTGCGAATCGGCGATGGCATCTACCAGTTTCTTGCGGTCCGGTTCGAAGGCCGTGGCGGGCGTGGTGAGGGCGTCGGCGCGCACCAGCATGATGCGATCGCGTGCGGGCACTGCACGGACGTAGGCGCGGGCGCGTTCGCGGGCCAAGTCCATCAAAGTGCGCGTAGACGTCCGGGCGGCCATCCAGGCGGAGGTATCCAGGATGAGCACGTGATCGCGCGGCGCGGAGGCGGGCGCTCCCAGGCGCAACTGCGCGATGGCCAGCAGCAGCAGGGCCATACTGGCCAGTTGCAGCAACAGCGAGAATGGCTGTTGGATGCGGCGGCGGCGCGCGACCACGGTGGGCTGCGCC
The DNA here is from genome assembly GCA_035602155.1 of Bryobacteraceae bacterium. Lineage (GTDB taxonomy): Bacteria > Acidobacteriota > Terriglobia > Bryobacterales > Bryobacteraceae > Bog-159. The sequence continues at coordinate 4,465 of DATNMW010000377.1, forward strand.
GCGGATACCCAGAAGCGCAGCGTGGAAACGACCTGCCGGCGGCGCGAGCGGTCGAGCAGGTATAAGGCGAACATTACCGCGGATACGGAGCCGAACAGCGCCAGGAATTGCCCGAGGGTGAGGTTCAGCAGGTGCATGGGCAGAATCTCATTTCGCCTCGCATTACGCAACCCCGCGTGCGCGCATCAACGGTCCGAAGACGACTTCCTCCACCGGCTGCGCGGTCGAGATTCCGGCATAACGGCCGCCGTTGCGCATGGCCAGTTTTTGGATGGCGGCGGCATACTCATCGAACGCCTGCGTGTAGCGGGCGCGCGACGATGGATCGAACTGCACTTTCAACCGGTCTTTGGTTTCGGCATCCTCCAGTTCCAGTTCGCCATCCCACGGCGGAGTGCGATCCTGCTCCGACCAGATCTGCAGCAACATCAACTCGTGGCCGAAATCCGCCAGAAATTGCAGCGCCCGTTCGCAGCCCTGGTCGTCCAGAAAATCCGAGATTACGATCGTCAGCCCGCGCTGCGAATAGCGCGAAATGAACTCGCGCAGCACGCCGAAGAAATCCGTCTGCCCGCCGGCCTGCATCGCACCCAGCGAATCGAGCACCGGACCGAAGCGGTGCCGCCCGCCCGTACACAGATACCGGTGCCCCAGCTTGCTCGAAAACGGATGCAATTCAATGGCGTCCAGGCGCACCATGCCCACGTAGCAGAGCGCGCCCGCCAGGCGGCGCGCATAATCGAATTTGCCGCCGGCTTGCATCGAATCGCTGGTATCCAGAAGCATGCGCACCGGCACCCGCGGTTCCACCTGGAACATTTTCAGGAAAAGTTTCTCCAGGCGCAGGTAGGCGCGCCAGTTCACCGCGCGCAGATCGTCGCCGTGATGGAAACTGCGATGGTCCAGAAACTCCTGTCCAGCGCCCGAAAAGCGCGACGGATTGTGCCCGCCGACTAGGCCGGGGAACGATTTCTGCCAGCGCAGGGCCAAGCGCTCCAGCTTCTCCAGAAACTCGCGGTCGAGAATAGGCGCGGCGTCCATGACCTGTTGGCGGGCTTACGCGGCGGCGTGCGCGGAAACGTCCTGAATGATTGTGTTCAGGATGGTTTCCGGCGTTTGGCCGTCCGCATGGGCGTCGAAATTCAGAATGATGCGATGACGCAGGACCGCGCGCGCGACGTGCTGCACATCGTCGATCGAGAGATGGTAACGGCCGCGCATCAGCGCCAGCACGCGCCCGCACTCCACCAGGGCCTGCGCGCCGCGCGGAGAGCTTCCGTAGCGCACGTACTTGCGCGCTACCTCGTGCGCTTCGCGCTGCTCCGCCTGCGTGGACATTACCAGTTGGATGGCATACTCCTGCACGTGCGGCGCGACCAGAACTTCACGGCATACGGCGCGCACTTCCATGATGGCATCGCGGTCGAGCACGGCGCTCACCTGCGCCTCATCCCGCTGAATGGTGCGCTCCACGATGCGGTTCAGCTCCGCGCGCGTGGGGTAGGTGACCAGGATCTTCATGAGGAAGCGGTCGAGCTGCGCCTCGGGCAGCGGGTAGGTGCCCTCCATCTCGATGGGATTCTGGGTGGCCATCACCAGGAATGGACGTTCCAGTTCGTGGGTGGTGGTGCCGCTGGTGACGGTACGCTCCTGCATGGCTTCGAGCAGTGCGGATTGGGTCTTGGGAGTGGCGCGGTTGATTTCGTCGGCCAGCACCAGGTTGGCGAAGATGGGGCCGGGCTGGAAGCGCAGGAACTTGGCGCCATGGTCGCTGGTTTCGATGATCATGCTGCCCACGATGTCGGCGGGCATCAGGTCGGGCGTGAACTGGATGCGGGAATATTTCAATTGCAGCGCGCGCGCCAGGGTGCGCAGCAGGGTGGTCTTGCCGAGGCCCGGAACGCCTTCAAGCAAGACGTGTCCGGAGGCTAGCAGGCAGATCAGCACGCCTTCCACGACGTCGTCCTGGCCTACGATGATTTTGGCGATTTCGGCTCGAACGCGCGCCAGACGTTCGACGGCCACTTCCAGTGCCGCTTCGGTTCCCACTTTATCATTGTAGAGCACCGGGGCTGGGATGACTGGGCGTTAGATATTGGCCGCTGTTTGGGGCGTGCAGGCTGTTGGACTGCTGCGGCTCGGATTACGGCTCGATGGCGAATACCGTGCCTCTTCCGGCGGCTCCGCCTGCGGAGGTCGTGCCATAGAGTACGCCGCTCGCGCTCAAGGCCAGGCGCTGCTAGGCGAGGACGGCGGCGTGAGTTCGAATACGATGCCGCAACCGGCTACCACGTCGTATGACGCCAGACAAGCGGAGTCGGAGAGGGCACTTTCCCCGCTTGAGGTCGTGCCTTAGCAGTGCCATCGGCGGGGCCGGATGGAACGTATCTGAGACTGCCCGCAGAGCGACATTGGGTGTACTCTGCGAGTAGAACGCGACTGCGGCGTGGACCGCTTTTGCAGGGCGGGCGGCGGGACTAGAGTCCCGCCCTTACGGCACGAGTAGACCGCGGACAGATCAGACGATCAGCATGCAGTCGCCGTACGAATAAAAGCGGTAGCGCCGCTCCACCGCGTGCCGGTAAGCGGCCAGCGCCAGATCCTTGCCGGCGAAAGCGCACACCAGCAGCATCAGGCTGGTGCGCGGCAGATGAAAATTGGTCAGCATCGCGCCGGTAGCGCGGAAGTCGAATGGCGGATAAATGAAGATATCGGTTTCGCCGATGGATTCCCGCAGACCGCCCCTGCGCATCGCGCTTTCAATCGTGCGGACGCTGGTCGTACCCACGGCCACCAGACGGCGCGCAGCGCTCATGCGCGCGGCGTTATCCGCCACGATGCGGTAGCGCTCGGTGTGCAGGCTGTGCCCTTCGATGCGACCTTCGTGAATGGGCTGGAAGGTGCCCAGGCCCACATGCAGCGTCACAAAAGCGATATCCGCGCCACGCGCGCGGCAGGCGTCCAGCACCGCCGGCGTGAAGTGCAGACCGGCAGTGGGCGCGGCCGCCGATCCCCTCTCGCGCGCAAACACGGTCTGATACCGCTCGCGGTCGGCGGCTTGGTCCTGCCGCTTGATATACGGCGGCAGCGGCACATGCCCGATTTTTTCGAACTCCTCGTGAACGTCTCGCACGCCGGCGAAGCGCAGAGTGCGCTCGCCGAACTCGCGGCGCGCGATAACTTCCGCCTCGAAGTCCTCCCCGAACAGCACCCTTTCGCCGACGCGCATCTTCTTGCCGGGATGCACCAGCGCCTCCCATTCCCTTGCCGCGCTATCGGCCGGCCTGAGCAGCAGAACTTCCACTTCGCCGTTGCGGCCCGCGCGGCGCCCGAACAGGCGCGCCGGAAACACGCGCGAATCGTTGAGCACCAGACAGTCGCCCGGTCCCAGAAACGACGGAAGGTCCCGGAATTGGCGGTCTTCCCAGGACCCGCGCGCCCGATCGACCACCAACATGCGGGAGGCGGCGCGGTCTGCGAGCGGCGTCTGCGCGATCAACTCCTCGGGTAGCGTGTAATCGAACTCGGAGAGGTCCATTTCTCACTGTATCGGAAACAGCGTACCTTGCTCTTCACCCTCCCATAGCTCGGGCCGGTACTCGACCGGCGCGGAAGCCAGGCCGTGCCGCTCACGAATGCGCGCCACGCGTTCCCGCAACTGCGCCTTGTAGCCGGGGCCGAGGTATGCGCCGTTGGCATAAAGCTCCATGTACGGACCGGCCAGCTTCGGAAAGCGGCGCTTCAGGAACGGGAAGAAGATCTTGCGCGCGCAAGGCATCAGGAACAGCGGCCCCCCTCCGAAATACCGTGCGCCGGCTTGGCGCGCCGCGCAGGCCAGCGCGTCGAGGCTTTCTTCGGAGTCGGTGATCATGGGCAAAATTGGGTTCGGGAAGACGCCCGCGGTGAGTCCGGCTGCCGCGAGCTTGCTTACCGCGGCCAGCCGCAAATCGGGCCGGGGCGCGCGCGGTTCCATCAGGCGCGCCAGGCGGCGGTTGAGCGTAGTGACGGTCATATTGACGGACAGCACGTTGCGGCGGGCGATTTCGCACAGCAGATCCAGGTCGCGCGTCACCAAGTCCGACTTGGTGGTGATGGACAAGTGACGGCCCTTCTCTTCGGCAAAGACTTCCAGGATCGCGCGGGTACGCCGGAAGCGCCTCTCGGCGGGCTGATAGGGATCGGTGGCCGTGCCCAAAGCGATGCCGTCCGCCCGAGCCACCTTGCGCAGCTCCCGGCGCAGGATTTCCGGGGCGGCGGCTTTGGCGTAGATCTTGGACTCGAAGTCGCGCCCGTCTTCCATTCCCATGAACTCATGCGTATAGCGCGCGTAGCAATACTGGCAGCCAAACTCGCAGCCGCGGTAGGGATTGATGGTCCACTGAAAGGGCATGTTGGGCTTGGTGCGGTTGAGGATGCTGCGCGCGCCAATCTCGAAATACTCGATTTGCGATTTGGCCTCGAGCAGTTCGCTCTGGGCAGCCATTTTGGCGATGCCAATCAACCCGGACATAATTACGATTTTCGCTTTTTCTTCGCCATAATGCAAGTTATAAATATACTTGACCATTCCAGCTAGATGCGATATGATCTAGGCATGGAACAGGAACCCAAGACCCTTCAACAAGTTACGGTGATGGCAGCCGATCCAGACAAGGCCCGCGAGTACGTTATGCCCCGCCGTTGGGCCGATGAGGTGGCCTGTCCGACTTGCGGCAGTGAAAAGGTAACATTCCAGCCGAAGCACAACCGCTGGCAGTGCACCAACCGGCACCCGCGCCGCCAGTTCACACTGAAGACCGGGACGGTGATGGAGGATTCCCCGCTTGGATTGAATAAATGGCTTATGGCTATGTGGCTGGTAGCCAGCAACCGCAACGGGATTTCGTCTTGGGAACTCCATCGGGCCATCGGCATCACGCAGAAGTCTGCATGGTTCCTATTGCATCGAATCCGGCTTGCCATGCAGGATGAACATTGGGGCGGCAAGCTCGGGGGCGAAGTAGAAGCCGATGAAACATTCATCGGCGGCAAGGCGCGCAACGTCCGCAAATCCAGCCGTAGCGAGAAGGTCACCGGGCGGGGCACCGCTGATAAAGAAATCGTATTCGGCCTAGTTCAGCGTGGCGGAACGGTTCGCGCTATGCACGTTGATGGGCGCGGTAAGCCGGAACTTCAGAAGCGCATTAAGGAGCACGTCGAAGCGGGCGCGGCCATCTTCACCGATGAGCTAGATTCGTACACCGGCCTAGCACCGGAATTCAAGCATGAAGTCATCAGTCACGCGGTTGAGTACGTGAACGGGAACATCCATACCAATACGATGGAGAACTTCTGGTGCTTGCTGAAGCGCAGCTTGAAAGGGACCTGCGTGTCGGTTGAGCCATACCACCTGTTCCGGTACTTGGATGAACAGGCGTTCCGGTATAACAACCGGCTACCCATGTCCGATTCGGATCGGTTTAGCTACCTCGTCCGCAAGATCGTGGGCAAGCGCCTCACTTATGAGGAATCGACGGGCAAAATAGAGGCCGTGGCACATATTTAGGAAACGACAGGGCCGAGGGAAGCATAAGCATCACTAATCTTACTTCTTATTTGATGATGGCTGAACATCAACTAATCGTAACAACACGTATGTTGTATTCTCGATTTCCGTTGCATAACTTATCTGAGTAATCTTCTTGATGGTTGCGGTATAACGCACTGGAATTTGCGCACGACGTTCTTCGCTAATGGCGTCGATGAACCGTCCACGAATAGGCTCATCCGAACCATCCGGGATGAAGTGAAAGCGGCGGCTCACGATGTCCGCACCAACTAGCACACCTTGTACGTTTTCCTCCCTCGTCACTTCTTCACTCTTTCGCTCAAGTGACGCTGATAGCGCGCTAAATTCAACGGCCTGTATGATTACGTTATCTCTTGTAGCGTTCTGCTGGGTCCACTGGATGTCCGCTCCAGTTCGACTCTGCGCATTAGCCTTGGCCCAATCGTAAATCGCCGCTATCGGAGCACGCCCAAGCTCTTTAGCTATACTGGTGACCATCGCGGTATCATCCCGAGCTTTTCCCACAGTGAGAACAACCTGCGCCGCTTCATCTAGATATGTCGGTATATCTGGGAATAGCTTGGAATTCGGTAGGGTAAACACTACCCCAAAAGACCCAGCATAGCTGTAGGCCAGACGCAGTTCGGTTTTGTATGTGGCCTCTGCGCTTAGGTCCCGCCTGGACTTCGGGCCATTCTTTAAGGCATCATAGACTAAAGAAAATGCGTCCTGGAATGACCCAATCGCACGTGCGAAGACTTTAGCTGGGAAATTATCTTCAAGAATTCCGTAATGGCATACATCAAGGCCAACCTCAAGCGCCGCAGCCTGAAATTCGTGCTGTAGATTTTGGTGCAGCTTACGCAAGGACAGAAGATTTGACTGCAAGGCGCGGGATTCTAAGCGGTTCGGCAGTTCCGCTTCTAGTCGGCCAATGGCGGCGGTGGTTCTGCGGAGCTTGTCCTGTAGGTGTAGAAGGACGCTCATAACACCTCACCATCGATCTGAATAATCGCCACCCCGCGCGATTGCTTATATACGACGCTCTCCGCAAATAGATTTACCCAAAAGGCACGGTTTTGTATTCCTTCAAAGAACTCGCCGTGCCATTGCGGGTACTCAATGCACAGATAGCAATCACAGTGATGCGTGCGCTTGATAGAAAAATCGTCCCATATCCATTCTAGGAAGCTATGTTGCGGAGCGGAGCACGATTCATAAAAGTCTGGCGTAACGCATTAGCGCGAAATCAATATCCTCTGGTTCTATCTCTTCGGTGAGAAAACTGCCATCGACAACGATGTCCCCAATAATCCCAAGCGCCACCAGTTGGCATACAATCAACTGGAAGCCATACATGATCGCGGCGCGACTGTTCGAGAACGGAAAGGCTTCAACGCAGATTACGATCAGGCGGCTGAGCGTTACGAGGTGCATCCCCGGCGCAAGTAGAGGCGGCAAATCAGAAACCCGACGCGTCATGACCGTGCAATTCTAGCACAATCGGACGCCGGCTACGTAACTGGATTTTTGGCGAAAGGCTTCACCTTCGGCTTCGGCCCGCGCCGGTTCGGGTTCAACGCGGACTGGCGCTTGTACTCCGCCTCCCGCCTCATAATCTCCTCATGCGGGACGGAGAGCACCTTCCGCACCAAGGCATCAAAGCGTTTTCCTGTATCGTCTGCCGTTGAATCGTTTTCCATCAGTTCACCCTATCTGCTAAAGGATCTTTGGAACAGCCGGTGCCATGGGTCCAACCATACCACGTAAAAAGTATCTTCTGCCAGTATGCCATGTACGGCCCTATGCAGCTATGCTGCAAAGAAACGGAAAATTGCAAATCTTCCCCATACTCAAACTGCACTTGATCTATCCCCGGAAAGCACCGCTCCGATGTCTCAGGGAAGTCAATCGGGTGCCTATGGTCGTTATTGTTAAAATCGCGGAATAGTTCGACGGGCCATGAACTATAAGTCTTGAGCATGCCAGCTAGATTAGCAAAGAACTCTATGTCGCACTCGGACAATGAAAATTTATGATTGGTTGTATCCAAGTACCTAAAGGAAAAACGAATGCACCTCGCGTCTGGCGCAATTGGGAATACAGGTTGTGGCTTTTTCCTACCCATTCACTCTATTTGAGTAGTATCGCCTCATCGCATCATTCGAGATTTCTCTGTTTGAAGAAACTGAGTCCTTTAGTCCTTCGCGTGCTTCAGTCCACGGGTCTTCAGCATGTGTCATTGTGGATAGATCAGAACCGCTATAGTGGGCGTAGGCTTCAAGAACATCATTCAGATGTTCCGCGGTTTCGGGCGGCAACGGTTCAATCGCGTCGGCTGGGGAATTCCGAATGTTCATATACCCGTAGTGCTTGTATCGTTGGAACACGGCGGGCACGACCGGTCCTTTGACCCACGCCTGGATTCGTTCGTGAAACAGGGGGACGCCGTAGAATCCCAAATGCCAAGCCTGTGCATAGTACAGCAGTTTTTGAAGTTTCAGGTTGTTGACGGGCTGGCGGCGCTCTTCCATCTTCGCCAAGATGTGCTTGGCGACCGTCAGCGCTGAAATTTGTACGGTCTTCATTTTATTGTGTGTCAATCTTTAGACGCTACAACAGGGCTTGCACTATCCTATGGTGGATGTCAACACTTTTCAATACTAAAAGTGGTTTCAAGTACCACTTCATCGCGGATCTTTTGCGGGGTATTACCGTTTGCATTTGCGAGTGTGCCATAGTTTCACACTCAAATCTTCCGGCCTGTCACGCCAGTACTATTATTGTCGAATTTGGTCTGAAATAGTCAAGTATATTTATACCTAATGCAAGGCCCTCTTTGCGGCACCGGCGCCACAACCGCATCCGCTACTTGTGTTAGGTTGAGAGAGCCATGCGACATTTCCCGGCGTTCGGAACCCTTCTCTTCCTTGCAGGCGTGTGCCTGGGCGCACTGGGGCAGAGTCCGCCAAGCTCGCCAGGCGCGCCGGCCATGTCAGGCAAAGACCCGCAAGCCGCCGAAACTAGAGGCATACCGCCGAGAGCGACTCCCGCCGATTATCAGGCCCACGCGGCGGCAGGCACGGTCACGGTGGCAGCCGAATTCATTGGGCACACCATCGCAACGCCAGACGACACGAACTACAGCACCGATGATTACGTGGCGGTGGAAACCGGGTTGTACGGTCCGTCCGGGGCGCGCTTGAAGATATCCATCGGCGACTTTTCACTTCGCGTCTATGCGAAGAAGGTGACCTCGTTGCCCAGCCAGCCCGTGGGGATGGTGTTCAGATCGCTCAAGGATCCCGTATGGGAGGATAGTGTTGCGGTCGACGCGAAATCGAAGTCGAATACCAGCATCAGCACTGGCGGGAAGAATGGAGAGAAGGAGCCGGTCGCTCCGGTCCACATGCCGCTGGACCTGCAACGGGCGATGTGGCAGCGGGTTCAAAAAGCCGCCCTACCGGAGGGGGACCGCTCTCTTCCCCAGGCAGGGCTGCTTTTCTTCCCATACCGCGGCAAGACCAAGAACATCCGTTCATTCGAGTTGGTTTACGCCGGACCGGCCGGGACAGCCACCTTGACGCTGCAGCCGTAGCGGCCGTGCGGATCTCCGGGAGAACTCTTCCGCGTTGAATTCAAAGCAGTTAATCCATCCCGCCTTCTGAAATTCGCCGATGTTCTGCAGCGCCTCTGTCTCGTTCCGTCCTTGTGATACGCACCTGGGATCGCCGGACACTCGGCGTAACGAGAAGCTTCATACTTGGCTTCTACATCTCTGGCCCCGCGCAACGCGTTGCTGCGAGGCGAGGTTTCGCCGCGCAAGGTTTCCCGGTCACCAACGAACAGTTCTGCCGGTTTCTAAACGAGTGTGGAGACCGAGGGGGAGTGGGCGCGGAGTGGGCGGAGATCCAGGGCTGTTGCGCGAGAACCAGGATTTCCGGCGCGGCCATCGGAGCAGGAGTAGGACAAGTGCGCACGGGGCCAATACCGGGGGAGAGCCGTGTAAAGGGCACCACGGAGTTGGGCAAGTACGGGGATTTGGGGCTGGCGCCGCACGGCGCTGAGGACAAAGCCGGCAACGTCCAGGAATGCCATTCCGACGTGGGGTTTCGTTGCGCCAGGGCGTGGACCAGGGGCCAGTATAGTATTCTGTAACTGAGCCGACCGTGTTCCAGCTCAAAGACTCATCCCTCCACAGCAGCGTCTTCGCGCTGGCCCTCACCACCTTGGCAGTGCTGGTCTCCCTGCTGTTGCGCCCGTTGCTGGAGCCGAATTTCTTCCTCCCTTTTCTGGTCGCGGTGTTCGCCAGCGCATGGTATTACGGGCACGTCGGCGGATTTTCGGCGGCCGCACTCTCTACTGTAGCGCTCGGTGGATTGCTGGCCGAGCTGCGCGACCCTTGGTATACAACCGGCCCGAATCTGGCCGCTTCGCTGCTATCGTTCGTGGCCATCTCAGTGGCAGTCACGGCTTTGGTCTCCGGATTCCACAGTAGCCGCAGCATGCTGTCGGCGACGCTCTCGAGCATCGCCGACGGCGTGGTTGCGACCGACCGCGAAGAGCGCATCACATTTCTCAATCCGGTCGCCGAAGCCTTGACCGGATGGCGGCGCGCGGAAGCCCTGGGACGGCCTTTGAGTTTCATCTTACACGTCATTGAAGAAGGCAGCCGCGAGCCGGCCGGCAGCCCCGCTCGGGACGCCATCCGCACGCGGGCCACCGCCCACAACGCGGGGCAGGTCCTGCTGGTCGCCCGCGACAAGACCGAGATTGCCATCGAACAGAGCGCCGCGCCCCTGTGCGACGAACGCGGCCGGCTGCGGGGCGCCATCCTGGTATTCCGCGACATCACCGGCCGGCGCCAGCTTGAGGAGCAGCTAAGCCACGCGCGCAAGATGGACGCGGTTGGCCGTCTGGCGGGAGGGGTGGCGGGCGACTTCAACAACGTCCTAACGGTCATTACCGGTTACAGCGATTTGTTACGCGCGCAGGTACCCGCCGCCAGCCCGCTGCGCCGCTTTGCCGACGAGATTCTGTACGCGGCCGAGCGGGCCGCCGCGCTGACCCGCCAGCTTCTCACGTTCTCGAGCGGCCAGATGGTGCAGCCCAAAGTGGCCGACTTGAACAGCGCGATCGCCGGCATGGAACCGATGCTGCGCCGGCTGCTGGGCAGCTCGGTAGAGTTGATTGTGCTGCCGTGTCCAGCCCTCGGCCACGTGCAAATCGACGGCGCCCAGATGCAGCAGGCTATTGTGAACCTGGCCACTAATGCGCGCGAAGCCATGCCCGGAGGCGGCAAGCTGGTGCTCGAAACCTCCAACCTGGAGCTGGACGAGGCGGCCGCCAAGAAGGCCGGCGTGAAGCCCGGCGCCTACGTGATGCTGGCCGTCAGCGATACGGGTTCGGGCATGGACGCCGAAACGCGCTCGCGATTGTTTGAGCCTTTCTTCACCACCAAGGAACACGGCAAAGGCAGCGGGCTGGGTCTCTCCATGGTTTACGGCACCGTGAAGCAGAACGAGGGTTACATCACGGTCTACAGCCAGGTGAACTGCGGCACGATATTCGAGATTTACCTGCCGCGCGTGGAACCCGCCACCGCGGTTCCA
>DATNMW010000378.1:0-23934 GCA_035602155.1 Bryobacteraceae bacterium
AACGCCGTCACCGCCCTCAACGTCAAGTTGGACCAGGATCACTTCCCCGCCCTGCGCTACACGAGCAACCTGTTGACCATGGCCCCCGCGCAGACCGTGGTCTACGCCAGCATTCCCAATCTCAGCCAGGCGTTGACCGAAGTGCAGCAGGTCTTCGTGCCCAAGATTCAACAGAACGCTACTCTCGCGCAGTGGTGGCAGCAGAACCAGCTCGACCAGGTGATCGCCGACATGAGCACCATGAGCGGCTACCTGGGTAACGAGATGGTCGTCGCCGCTTCACTGAATTCCAGCGGCCATCCCGGCCAGCCGGTGGTCATGGCGGAGTTGACCCAACCCGGATTCGCGTCGTTCGCGCAAGCCGAATCCGCCAAACTATCCGCCGGCGCCAGCCAGCAGCACATGCGCATCGTCACCGATCCATCGGCCATCGGAGCCATTCCGCAAGGCGAATGCGTCCTGCTGATCCTGCCCCACCTGGTGGCTCTCTCGCCCGATGCCGCCGCCCTCCAGCAGATCGCTGCCGGCGCGACTACCACCTTCGCCACCACGGACTTCGGATCGCAGATTGCGGCCGCCTACGGCTCCGGCGTCGGCCTGCTGTTCGCCGCGGATGTACAGGCAATGGCGCCAGCGAGTCACGGGCATGCGCCGAATGTGCAGTATTTCATGGTGCAGCAAACCGGCAATGCAGGCGCCGCCGAAACGCGCGCCGCGGTCATCTTCAACGGCCAACGCACCGGCGTAGCCTCATGGCTGGCCGCCCCCGCGCCGCTCGGAGCGCTGGACTTTATTTCCCCGCAAGCGACTCTGGCATGGGCCGCCGCCGTGAAGCAGCCCACCGCCATCATCGACGAGATCATGACCATGCAGGGATCGAACCCGGCGTTCGCACAGCACCTCGCCGAAATCCAGGCCTTGCTCGGCGTGGATCTGCGCAACGACCTGGCTGCCGCCCTTGGCGGCGAAGTCGCCATGGCGCAGGACGGCCCTCTGCTGCCGCTGCCATCCTGGAAAATCGCCGTAGAAGTTTACGACCCCGTCAAGCTCCAAGCGACTATTCAGAAGCTGGTTAATGCTGCCAATACCTTGGCTGGCAGGCAAGGTTCAACCGGAGTGCAGATCCAGCAGTCCACCTCCAACGGCCGCACTTATTACACGGTCTCCAGCCAGAGCGGCAGTCCATTCACGACCGTCTGTTACACCTATACGGATGGCTACCTGCTGGCGGGCTCCAGCCAGGCGCTGCTCGATACGGCAATTCAAAATCGCGCCAGTGGCTACACGCTGCCTCGCTCGGCGACATTTACGGCCCTGATCCCGCACGATCAATACGCCAACTTCTCCGCGGCAATCTATTACAACGCCTCGACGCTTGCGCCCTTGTTGGAGCAGTTCAGCAAGCAGCCCGCCGTGCAGCAGCTTGCGGCGAATCTGAAGCCCACGTTGATTGCGGCGTATGGCGAGAACGACCGGATCACGTTCGCCACCAGCGGCAGCCTCTTCACCACCATCGGTAACATGAGCCTGCTGCAATTGCTTGAAAAGCCCGGAACACAGTTACACTGATGTTCGTACCTAATTAAACCAGTGCAGCCCGTAATTGAATTGGAAAATCTCGAAGTCCGGTTCGGCGAGCGAATCATTCTGAAGAAGCTGAATGGTTCGCTCGCCGGCCGGTCCATCGGCCTGTTAGGACCTAACGGCGCGGGAAAATCGACCCTCATCAACACGCTGCTCGGCTTCCACCAGCCCTTCGCCGGCACCGCCCGGATCTTCGGCAAGGACATCCGCACCGATGCCAAGGCGGTCCGCAGCTTCCTGGGCTACATGCCGGAAAACGATTCCTTCATCGCCGGCATGACGGGCGTACACTTCGTCCGCCTGATGGCCGAACTCTCCGGCCTGCCCGCTGAACAAGCCATGGAACGCGCCCACGAAGCCTTCTTCTGGGTCGGCTTGGGCGAAGCGCGCTACCGCAATCTGGGCACTTACTCGCTGGGCATGAAACAAATGGCCAAGCTCGCGCAAGCCATCGCGCACGGTCCCAAGCTGCTTTTTCTCGATGAGCCGACCAACGGCCTCGATCCGCCTGCGCGCGCCCGCATGATCCAGCTTATTCAGGAAATCCGGGACCGCGGCGATCTCCGCCTGATTCTTTCCTCGCATCTGCTGCGCGATGTCGACGAGTGTTGCGACGAGGTCCTGATCCTGAAAGACGGCCGCATCGCGGCTTCCTGCAACCTGGAAGAAGAGCGCCGCGCCAATCGCAAATTCCTGGAGTTGGAAACCCGCGGCGCAAACGGCACGTTCACTTCCGCCATCGAGCGGCTGGGCTGCGAGGCCGCCGCGTTCCCCAACGGCCGCATGAAACTGGTAATGCCCGAGGGCGTCGAGATCCGCCAACTCTACGTGCTGGCCGCCGAGCAGAACGTGCAGATCCGCCGCCTCAACCACAAGCGCGATTCGCTCGAAGACATTTTCCTGAAAGCCATGGAGGCACCCAATGGCGGTGTTTAAGCATGCCTACAAAGGCTACGACGGGCCGCTCACGCCCGCCTGGTCGCGCTTCCTCGTGCTGCCCCGCTATGCGTTCGAGGAGATGAGCCGCAAACGCTTCTACACCATGTTCTTCCTGGTCTCGATGCTGGCGCCGCTGATTTTCGCCCTGATCGTTTATATCGAGCACAATCTCAGCGCGTTGAAGATGCTGCAGATCCGCGACCTGGTCCCCATCGATCCGCGCTTCTTCATGAACTTCCTGGGCTGGCAAAGTATGATGGCCTTCTTCCTGGCCGCCTTCGTGGGGCCTGGACAAATTTCGCCGGATCTGGCCAACAACGCGCTGCCGCTGTATCTGGCGCGGCCCTTCTCGCGCGTCGAGTATGTGCTGGGCAAGCTCTCCGTGCTGCTGATTCTGATGTCCATCATGACTTGGATCCCCGGCCTGCTGCTCTTCATCCTGCAAGCGTCTCTCGAAGGCAACGGCTGGCTCACCCAAAACCTGCGCATCGCCGGCGCGATCTTCTTCGGCGCGTGGATCTGGATATTGCTGCTCTCGCTGCTGGCGCTGGCGCTGTCGGCTTGGGTGAAGTGGAAGCCCATGGCCGGCGGCCTGCTCTTCGGCGTCTTCTTCGTAGCCGCCGGATTCTCCGGCGCCATCAACGCCATCCTGCGCACGCAATGGGGCAACCTGTTGAATCTCAGCCATCTGATCGGCGCAGTCTGGGCGTCTATGTTTGAGCAGCCCATGCATCGCGGCACGGGCGCGGTCTTCTTCCGCGTGCATGGCGAGGAAACGCCTATCTGGTGCTGCTGGCTGGCGCTGCTGGCCATTTGCGGCTTCTGCTTATATCTCCTGTCGCGCAAGATTCGCGGCGCGGAGGTGGTGCGATGAGCGAGCCTCGCATCGTTTTCGACAACGTCTCGCGCTTTTACGGCGAAGTCCTGGGTGTCAATCGCGTGAACCTCGCCATCCAGCCCGGCATCACCAGCCTGGTGGGCCCCAACGGCTCCGGCAAAACCACGCTGATGAATCTGATGACCGGTCTCATCCGGCCCTCCCGCGGCACAATCAACGTCCTCGGCATCCCACCCACGCGCCCCGAAGAACTGTTCCGCAAAATGGGATATTGCACGCAATTCGATGCCTTTCCCCGGGGCCTGACCGGCTACCAATTCATCTATTCGTTCCTGCTGGTGCACGGCATGATCGAATCCGAAGCCGCTAAGCTGACCGACGAAGCGCTCCAACGCGTCTCCATGACGGAAGCCGCGGACCGTCCCGTCGCCGCCTATAGCAAAGGTATGCGGCAGCGCATCAAACTTGCACAAGCCATCGCGCACCGCCCCACCGTGCTGGTGCTCGATGAACCTCTAAACGGGCTCGATCCCATGGCCCGCAACGAAACCATCGCGCTCTTCAAACAATTCGGCGATGAGGGCCGCCACGTCATCGTCTCCAGTCACATCCTGCACGAAGTGGATCGCATCTCCGACCAGGTGATCCTGCTCAGCCACGGCTATGTAGTCGCCGAAGGCCAGATCCAGGGAGTGCGCAGCGAGGTGAAGGACCAGCCCATGCAGATCCTGGTCCGCTGCGACAAGCCCGGCCTGCTGGCTTCGCGCCTCTTCGAGCGGGACAATGTCGTGGAAGCCAAGGTTAACGACGATGGCAGAGGCCTGCTGGTGCGCA
Organism: Bryobacteraceae bacterium; assembly: GCA_035602155.1. Lineage (GTDB taxonomy): Bacteria > Acidobacteriota > Terriglobia > Bryobacterales > Bryobacteraceae > Bog-159. The sequence goes on from DATNMW010000378.1 coordinate 4,196, forward strand.
CGCGGGATGCCGACAACCTATATCTGCTGCTAAACCGCATCGTGCTCGACAATGGCCTGGAAGTGGAAGCTGTCGCGCCCGCCGACGACGACGTGAATTCCGTCTACCAGTATCTGATCGGCGCCGAGGGAGGCACCACATGACCTGGAACCAGATCGCCACTCAGCCCTGGATGCTCTGGCGCCGCCAGGTGGCCGCCATCCTGCGCCTGGAATTGAAGAAGAGCCTGTTTTCGAAGCGCGCCTGGTGGATCTATATCCTCACGCTGGGCCCGGTGCTGATCACCGGCCTGCATTCGTTGTTCAGCGGCGGCAACAGCGGCCACACCATGGGCGAGGACAACATGATCTTCGCCGGAACTTTCCAGATCTACTTCCTGCGGCTGGGGATTTTCTTCGGCTGCCTCGGCATCTTCTCGAATCTGTTCCGCGCCGAGGTGCTGGAGCGCACGCTGCACTATTACTTCATGTCGCCTGTGCGCCGCGAAGTGCTGGCCGTAAGTAAGTACTTAGCCGGACTAATTGCCGCCGTTGTCTATTTCGTGGGCAGCGTAGTGTTGAGTTTCCTGTTCATGTCCGCGCACTGGGGTCCGGTCTTCCAGCAATACTTGTTTCACGGGCCCGGCCTGGCTCAGTTAGGCTGGTACGCCCTGACTGCCGCGCTGGCGTGCGTGGGCTATGGCTCGGTGTTCCTGCTCACGGGCGTAATGTTTCGCAACCCGATGATCCCCGCCGCCGTGGTGTTTATCTGGGAGAATCTCAATCCCTTTCTGCCTTCGCTGCTGAAAAAGTTCAGCGTGATCTTTTATCTTAAGTCCCTGTGCCCTGTGGGCGAGATCCCCACCGACGGACCATTGGCCTTTCTCGCGACTATGACTGAGCCGACGCCAGCCTGGTTGGCTATCCCCGGCCTGCTGATAGTGTCGGCCCTGGTGTTGGCATACGCCGCCGTCAAGACCCGTAAGCTGGAAGTGAGTTATAGCGAGTAGCGGCACGCCCGCATGCGTGCCACGCCCTCGCTTTGCTGCAACCTTGGCGCTGGCCGACTGACTTCGGCGTCGTCGCGGATACGAGCCGCTTTACCGCTGCCGAACAATGACGGCCACGGCAACGGCCCCGCATCGGTCCGTCAGCGCAGCGCCAAACCGATTCAGCCTGAGCACACTCCGTTCTTTCCGCCAGTTCCCACGCAGTTCATGTCGCAGGAAGCGCCCGGTTGAGAACAATCTCCCACAGTCTTGCAATTGCACACCACTCTTATCGCCTGGGCGTTTGACGGGCCAATCGCAGCGTAACCTCCGTATCCGATTGCCAGCAGCGCAGCGCCGTAGAGGCACCGCTTCAGTTTGAGAACCATATTGAAGTCGTCCTTTTGTTCTTAAATTACCTCGCCACGCGGCGAAGTGAGTCGATACTAGCAGGGAACCCCGGTATCAATCGTTGCCCTATAACAATCCCCGCAACTTCTTCGGCTTCCCACGTTGACATAGGGCAACGACAGCCGTTGCATTGGTGCAGTATCGTTGTCCGTAGCCTGCAGGGCAGGACGAACTTTACGACGAGGAGAAATATCACTATGACGAAGCTTTTCCTAACACGAGCGCTGTATTTACTCGCATTCGCATCCTTTGCCTATTCCACTTTCATGATGGTCAACCCAACGCCCGCCAAAGCCATAGAACCATATTGCGATTGCACCAAGAGCGGCGAGTGCGGACCGGGCGCCGGTTGCGCGGTGGACTGCAAGGGCTGGGGCCAGTATTCCGGCATTTGCGCGATTCCATAGCCGCCGTCCGCGCACAATTGGGATCGGGGGCCTCAATACGGATTGATTTGGGTATTGCAAATGACATTGAAAGGATTCCTCGCGCGCCGGCGCGCTTTCACAAATTGGTGGGTGACTTGTGCGCTCTGCGCGTCGGCCGTCCTCGGTGGCGCTGTGCTTCAAAGGTCCCATCGGAGCCGGCCATGGTGCGCAGTCCCACTGTCCACGGCCTTCTCTTTCACGGGGTGTTGGAGTCCCGCAGACATAGCGCGATTGCGTACGCTTGCGTCGCCGGCCCCGCCGGAGCTCCGGGCAGATGCCTATATTCGAATGGTCGATTCAGGCCGAGTCGGTAATGTTGACGCTGAAAGAGCTTTGCTTGAGTCCGCATTTCAGGATGCCGCGCACGCGACATGGCTGGTTCGGTTGCGCAGCGAAAACACCGGTGGTCTGGTGGACGACACGCAAGGCTTCTCTCACCAAGCGGCGGACGGGCTTGGCGTAGACCGACTTTCACTCCAGTGCCGTGCCCTGTCCCGGCTAACGAAAATAGACCCGCAGTTGGCCCGCCGTCTGTTCGGCACGATCCGTGTTCCCGAGATTCGGCACGCGGCCTGCGGGGCCGACGGGGTTGACGATCCTGGAGCGTACTTCGACACGGCGGCGCTACTTACCCGTAGCGGACCTGCCGGCCATCGATCATATCTCGATCTCACCGCACACGTGACGTCCAGTATGCAGATCAGGCCAACGACGTACTTCTTGTCTCAGGCAGCCGTCAGTTGCGACTATCTTCGGCGCAGCCTCGCCGCGCTCACGCAGCAGCTCGCCGCCGTCGACGACGGCGACCGCGAATTCTCCGCGGCCAGTCGTTACCATGCTCTCGGCGACGCGCTCAACGACGTAACAGCCTTCTGCCGGCGCTGCAAGCTTTCGGACGCCGAATTTGAGCAGGCGTTAGTTGCATTCGTTCGCAACCATTTAGCGGAAACGCGCTGCTCGGACGACCTATCCAGCAGAGTCCACCAGGAGGCGGATGCCGACCTTATTAGGACGCTGGCCGCCCGGCCCGGCGTCCTACTCCCTGCGAGTGTTCCAGTCCCGAGCCACACGATTTTGGTGCCCAGGCGCGCCGCCAGTTCTGAATTTCTTGCCGAACCCGTCAAGTCCGCGCTCGATCGTCTGAGGCAACTGATATTTCGGGTAGGACCGATTCGATACACCCCGTTCGAGCGCAGATCCGTCGAGTGGCAGGCCGGCGCCCAAGCCCTATTCGAAACAATTCGTCTCTGGAGCCCCGATGACTGGCGGGACGAAGCAACCTACTTCCATTGCAGGCTTGATCTTCTAACGGAACTGGCGGCATTGACGCCCAAGGGACAGCTCCAGTCGGAACTTGTCAAGCAACTCACGGAGGACCTGGCCAGTGCGCCGGGCTTGGGCGAAGCCCCCGGAGACTGGCTGCAACACATACTTTTCGTTCTCGATGCGGGTGGAGATCCCGAAGCCCGAGAGACCGTTCGTTACGCCCTATCGACCTCGCCAAGCCCGGTCCTGCGCGTTTACGCGATGCTTGGCAGTGAAACAACAACCAGATGAGATTTACGGAGAACAACGATGCGCACAATCCTAAACGGCTTTCACAAAATAGGCGGACCGCTGCCCTGGCTATTGGCATGCTCGCTTTTAATAAACGTCGCACTCGCCCACAGGCTTAACACGGCGAGAACCGACGCGCTGAACTCGAAGAGCCTGGTGGCCGGCGATAGCGTGCCCGATATTCGCGGCAGAAGCGCCGCCGGAGCACTGGTCGACGTCCGGTTTGCAAATGCCGCCAAACCGACCATAGTTTATTATTTCGATCCCCATTGCCCGTGGTGCAAGCGGAATGCGGCGAACTTCAACGCACTGGCGAGTGCGGTGCACTCGAAATACAGTGTGCTCGCCTACACGGCTGTGATTCTTAACCTAAATGAATACCGCACACAAACGAATTTATCCGTCCCTGTGATCACCGACGATGCGACGGATATTCGACGCATCTTAAAGCTTCACGGCACCCCCCAAACGATGGTCGTGGGTGTTGACGGAAAGGTCGTCAAGAATTGGGAAGGCGCCTATTCGGGTGCAACCCTGACGGACCTTGAGAAATACTTTAACGTTCGGCTTCCAGGATCGGTGCGGACCGGGTCCTGATGCGATGTCTGGCGGATTATCGAGCGCCATACGGCCGGGTGCGGTAGCCCGGTCTTGAGTACGATATTACCGGTAAGCTAGCGTTAATCCCGGCATGCAGCACTATAAAGGAGATACTGAAACATGATAAAGCGGCTACGTCGAAGTTTGTGCGTGTTTGCGATCGCGGGCCTTGTTTACTCCGCGCATTCGCTGGTGACCGGCGCTCCGGCCAAGGCTATTCAGCCTGTTTGCGATTGTTCGGGTAGTGTAGACTGCCACGGATCCGGAGCGACTATATGCGTTCTCTGCGAAAACGGCAGCGGGAAGGGATATTGCGCAACAGTACTCTAAATCAAATGTGAGAAAGGATTACCAATGTCGAAACGATTAACAACAGTTGTCTATTCTCTTGCGTTCGCGGGTCTCGTCTATTCGGTGAGCTCGCTAGCGGTCTTGCCGGTGAAGGCGCTCGTGCCCGTCTGTATGTGCTCGGCGAGCAGCGAGTGCAGCGCCGGGGCAATATGCGCGACGGATTGCACGAAGTCGGGCGGCGGCGGCAACATGAAGGGAGTGTGCGGAGTTCCATAGCCTGACGGAAGTATCCGGCATGGCGAACGGCTTCGGCCAGAGGTGGTTCTTGCACAAGTGCCACCTCTCTCCGCACGGGGCTCTGTCTCGGCGCGGAGTCGAGAGCGCTTCACATTGTAAGGTCAAGCGGCTTTCGCCGGTATCGAAGGTGACTTTGTCAACTTAACGGCAAATTCCGCAGACTTAAGGGCCAATCGTTGCGGTCAATCACCGAAACCACGGCCGTTCCGAGACGTAGTTATCGTTATGGTCTTTCGTCTGCGGCTCCTAACCCCATTGCTTTCTTACATTGGCCAGCCACTTAAGAATCGGTCGGCTGTTGTTATTAAACAAGTTGACATCTGTTAATTCGTGAACTATCATTAGCCATGATCGACTGCGATGATCGTCGAGCCGCTAGCTTTCGGCCACCGTGGCACACACTGCCAACCGAACCAGCGCCAATCGACCCTCTTCTGTGCATGTTTCAGAGAGCTAGGGTTGTGAAACTGCAACCCGGCGCGTGTCCTATTGTCCAAGATTCTCTCCCCAGCGAAGTGTTCTACGTAACCAATGGGACCATGAAGTTGACACGCGTTGGATTAGGCGGAAGGGAAACAATTCTTGGTGTTCATGGTTCCGGATCGCTCTTAGGCGCCGAGCAGGCGGTCGCCGGAACACGCCATGTAGCTAGCGCTACCGCCATCACGGAGTGCACCGTACGCGCCATCGCGGTTTGTCATTATAGAGAGGCCATCCGGGACGACCGGGATCTTTGCGCTCTTCGGTATGTCGCGGTCAGCAAATTGTATATTGATTCATTGGAGCAGTGCGGACGGCTTGGCGGAGATTCCGCGGAATCGCGTTTGGCAGCGGCCCTGATCGACTGCATTCCAGTGTCGGATGTTGCGCAGACAAAACCCCATCGGGTTCAGTTTCCGCTACGGTCGTGGGAAATTGCCCAGATGTTAGCTGTAACACCGTGGTATCTGAGCCGTATGCTGGGAAAGCTGGAGGCGGATTCGGTAATCAGGCGCAATAAAGGATGGATAGTGATACTTGACATGGACAAGCTAACGACCCTGGCATAGGGTGAAGGCTACTATGGTTGTCGGGTAGCTCAAGGTCCGGGATGCAGAACAAACGATGACAAGTATTCTAAGCGATCTTCGCAAGACTTTGCGCGGCCTTTCGAGCAATCGAACATTTGCCCTGACGGTGGTTGTGACGTTGGCATCCGGCATCGCCGCGGCGGCTACGATATTTTCGGTGGTCCAGGCCGTTTTGGTGAGGCCCGTGGAGTTTTCGAGGCCCGGCGAACTTGTCCACATCTACTTCGCCAGCCCGCCACACATTCTCGAGACCGGGCTGTATCCTCGAGACGCTGAGTTTCTGCAAAGGCACGTGAAATCTCTTTCCCGTGTTGCACTGATGACCGCCAGCCACGCCATCGTTACAGGGGCTGGCGAACCATTCGGCACGGACGGCGTCAAGGTGTCCGGCAACTATTTCAGCGTGTTGGGCGCGCCGCCGCAGGCCGGCCGCTTTCTGTCGGTCGCGGACGACGCTGCCGGAGGCGATGAAGCCGTCGTCATCGGCGATCGCATTTGGCGCAGCCACTTCGGCGCCGACCGGCGGGTACTCGGCAGAAAGATTGCGCTCGACGGCCGTATACATACAATCGTTGGGGTGGCCGGCTCTCAATTCTCGTCATTGTCGAATGCCGGTTTCTGGGTTCCTCTGGCGCTCACTCCACAGCAGAGGGCGGAAGACACTGTGGGTGTCGTTCTGATAGGCCGGCTTGCCGCGGGAGTACGCATGGATATTGCCGCCGCGGAGTTGCAGGGCCTCAGTTTACGGCATGCCGCCGAGTTGCCCGACCGCGAGGGTTGGTTTTTCAGCGCCGTCTCAATAGTCGGTGAGCGGCTCAAAGACGCCCCGCAAAAACTGCGTATCGTCACGTTGGCTGCGCTGCTTCTGCTGCTTACCGCCTGCTTGAATGTTTCCGGGCTACTGCTGACGCGAGCCACCGCCCGAAAGGGAGAGTTGGCGCTGTGCCGGGCGCTCGGCGCCGGCTCCTTCTGGCTGTTCCGAAATGTCTTTCTGGAAGCATTCGTCCTGGCGTTGGCGGCATGCGTTCTGGGGGTTGGCTTGGCCTCGGTTGCATTGCGGACCTTTGTCTTGCTTGGCGCATCGATACTGCCCGGTATCGAACGGGCCCGCATGGACTCGCGGACGTTGATATTCGCCATGGCGATTGCGTCCCTGACGGCTTTATGCAGCAGTATAGTGCCCGGGAGCTTAGCGCTCCAGCGTTCTGTTGCGTACGACATGCAAGCAGTCCGCCGCGGTGCGTCTTCACGCAGTGTCCATAGGTTCAGCGCGGTGTTTCTGGCGGTCCAGTTCGCCCTCACGCTTGTCCTGCTCACCGTGTCGGGTCTTATTCTAAACAGCTTCATTCGCCTTGCGTTAACTCCCATGGGATTCGACCCCCAGAACGTTCTACTGACGCAGATCGAGTTTCCGGAGCAGGCCGGCGGCAGTTACGCAATAGGCGAGATTCTCGCGCACCTGCGGACGATACCTGGCGTCACGGAGGTGTCCGTAGTGCAGCCTTCGGTGATGACCGGCGGGATCCAAGTCTATCCGCATAAACCGGGTGTCAAAATTTCGAAGTCTCGCGGCGATATGGCCAGTGTTACGGCGATATCTCCGGAATTCTTCCGCGTCCTGCGCATTCCAATCCTTGAGGGCCGCGCATTCGCCGAACAAGATCTTAAGCCATCCATGGCCTCCGTGATCGTCAACGAAGCTACGGCCCGCCGTCTGTGGCCGGGCGAGGCGGCGATCGGCCGCGAACTTGCAATCCCGATCTCCGGCCAGGACGAGGTATGCCGCGTGGTGGGGGTCGCGGGCGCGACTCATTTGGAGGGAGCGTTATATCCCGCAACGATGCAGTTATACTTGCCATATACAGCCCTTCCGCGCTCATCCGATGCACAGTTCCTAATTCGCACCACCGGGAAGGCGCTGCCGTTCGCCAAGTCCATCCGGGGCGCGATTTATAGCGTCGATCCGAATCAACCTGTGGAAAGCGTTATGACCATGAAGGATGCGATTTCGGACTCCATCCTGCCGCAGCGATTCTATGCGTTGCTTTTTCTCAATTTCTCGATCGTGGCGACCGTCGTGGCCGCCGTGGGGCTTTATGGATTGCTGCGTTATGCCTTCGCTACACGGGCACATGAACTCGGCGTCCGGATAGCGTTGGGCGCCTCGCCGATTCATATCGCGCGGCTGATTCTAAATTTTGGACTGGGCGCGGCGCTATGCGGCATGGTGGCCGGTATCGCCGGAGTGTATCTGACTTCGCATGTGTTGATCGCATTCTTGCACAACGTAGATCCGCGCGATTTATCGACGTTCGCCCTGACTCCCTTGGTTTTCTTGCTGGTCGCATTGGGAAGCTGTCTGGGTCCGTATCTTGCCATTCGCCGCATCGATCCCGCTGTCTGTCTGCGGGACCAATGACTTGCGTTAAGATAAGTGGTAATCAAGGAGGCCCCATGCGTTTACATCTTTTGGCCGCCCCAACCCTTTTGACCTGTTCATTGTTCGCCGCCGATTCCAGCCTCGTCAGCTTGGCCATGCCGGATAGCCAGTTTATGGCCGGAGTTAACGTCGCTCAGGTAATGATCTCGCCGCTAGGCCAGCATCTGGCGCAAACCTTTTGGATGCCCGATCAAAACCTGCAAAAGCTACTGGAAAGCGCGGGCTTCGATCCGGGCCGGGATCTGCGGGAGATACTGGTGTCCGCGAACGGATTTACGGAAGGCAGCTCAGCCATTTTCCTCGTGCGTGGCACGTTTGATATTCCCAAGATCCTGGAAGCCGCCCTTGCCGCCGGGTCCTCCATCGAAACGTACAAAGGTGTTTCTATCGCACAAAAATCAAAGGGTGATGCCATTGCGCTTCCGGATTCCACTTTGGCGATTGAGGGTGATATTGCCGGTTTGCGCGCCGCCATCGACCGCATGGCGGCTCCCATGGCCATCAACTCCGCCCTGGCGGCGCAGGTGAATCAGTTGAGCGCTACCGAGGACGCGTGGTTCGTTTCGATAGCGCTGCTTTCGCAGTTGCTCCCGCAGCCGGCGGGGGCGTCGGGAGCCGGGCCTGCTCCATTGGCGATATTCGGCAAAGTGCAACGGGCCAGTGGCGGCGTTAAGTACGGAGCCAATGTTGTAGTGAGTCTGCAGGCGGTTTCCTCGACCAACGAAGACGCCGCGACGCTGGCGAATACGCTCCGCTCTTTTGCCAGCGCGGCCGACCTGTTTATCCCGAAGGACAACTACGTGCAGGCCGCCGCACTGTTGCAGAGCGTGAACGTGACGGCCGACGGACCGATCACGAAGGTTTCATTGAGCGTACCCGAGTCGCAGATCGAGCAGATGATGCAGGCTTCGCACGCCAAGGAGCCGGCGCCAAATGGAACGGACGCCCCCGTCCGCGCGCGCCCCCCTGGTGGCCCTGGCGATCCTCTGCCGTCCACTGGCGCAACTCCGCAGCGAATTCGCGTAAACGGCAACGTGGAAAAGGCCAAACTGGTTCAGCACGCCGAGCCGGTCTATCCTCCGCTGGCCCTGCAGGCTCGCATTTCCGGCGTAGTGCGTCTGAATGCCGTTATCGGAAAAGACGGAACCGTTCAGCACCTCACCGTCTCCAGCGGGCATCCCCTGCTTGTGCCGCCAGCCATTGAAGCGGTGAAGCAATGGGTCTATGCGCCGACTCTGCTGAACGGGCAGGCGGTGGAGGTGGTCACACAAGTCGAGGTGGAATTTAAATTAAATCAGTGACCTTTCACCGGATCCAGATCACCGCACCTGAAACCCCCGCCTTGCGGTACGCCGCTCAGCGTGCCGGACGATGTCAGAGTAAGGCCTACTAGCGGCGAGCCGGCCGCGATACCCCAGATCAAGTTAGCGGCGCCGCTGCCGGTAAAGGTAAACGAGTAAGTTTGGCCAACGCTTGCCGACGGGCAGAAACGGCTTGACGTTATGTGGACAGCGGCAAATACGGCGCGGGAGAGAGTGAAAAATAGAGCAGCAAGTGTTAGACGCGACAACCCCCGATTAGATCACTTACCCCGCGGTGCGCCGCATCATGGCGCGCTTCACCTGTTCCAGCAGGGCGTGCGCGCGCGGAAGGCTCTCTACGGCCTGCCGCACTTCGGGATCGTTGGCCCAGCCCAAGCGGTCCGCGGAGCGCTTGTCAAACGCGCGGGAGTAAAATTCGCACTTCAATCCTTCTTCCACCCAGGCGCGATTCTGATCGAATTCCTGGTCCGTGAAAATCATTCCCCTCTGGCGCAGATAATCGCGGAAGCGCGCGACCAGGGCGTCGTCCGGCGACCAGCCCTGCGGCAGGTGCGGCATATCCGCGCCAAAATATACGGAGCCGAAATGAAAAAACTCGCCAGGCAGCGGGAAGGGCGCCACGCGGCGCTGGAAGACATTGAGCGGTTGCGGGGGGTACTTCTCATCCGGTGTGATGCCGCCCCCGCCATATACGGTGCGGCCGCCATCCGTCATTTTCACATCGTTCGAGTTCTGGGAATCTTCTTGGCGGTTGTGATAGTAATAATCGAAAAACGAGCGGTGCGAATAATCGCGTTGGATGAGCCGGCCGCTGGGCGTGTAGTATCGCGCGATGGTCAGCAGCAGCGCCGCGTCTTCAGACAGCGGAAACTGCGCCTGCACCAAGCCCTTGCCGAAAGTGTTTTCACCCATCACCCAGGCCCGGTCATGATCCTGCAAAGCCCCCGCTACGATTTCGGACGCAGAGGCCGTATTCCGGTTTACCAGGACCACCACCGGATATTGCCGGCCATGATTGCCGGTCTTCGCGCGGAACACCTGTTCCGGTTCGGAACGCCCGCGATGCGAAACCACGGTTTGGTCCTTGCGCAGGAAGTGTCCGGCCACTTCCACGGACCCGTTCAGCAATCCGCCTCTGTTCTCGCGCAGATCCAGGATCAGGCCGTTGATGTTGTCTTCGCCCAGCCGCCCCAGGTCGTCTTCCATGTCCCGCCCGGCGCTCTGGGCTTCAAAGGTCTTGATGTTCACATAGGCGATGCCCGGCCGCACCCAGAAAGCGTCCACCACGCTGGGCGAGATTTCGCCGCGGGTGACCATGTACGAGACGTTCTTCGTAGCGCCATAACGGCGCACGCCGACTTTCACCAGCGTGCCGCGGGGCCCCTTCAGCCGGTCCGCTACGGCGCCGGAATCCTCGCCTTCCACATCGTGGTCGTCCACCGCGGCAATCACGTCGCCGCGCCGCAGGCCGGCGCGCGATGCCGGCGAATCCGGAAACGCCTGCACCACGGATACGTGCGGTCCGTCCATCATTACTTCCATACCGACGCCGTAATATTGCCCGCGCTGGTTTTGCTGGAGGGCGCGGTACTCTTCGGGATCCAGGAAGTTGGAGTGCGGATCGAGCGTGCGCAGCATGCCCGGAATGGCGCCCTGATAGATCGCCTTATCCGGCGCGATGGTATCCGCGAAATTCTCTTCAATCAGGGCGTACGCCGACGCGAAGGACTTCACGTTGCCGCGCAAATCGCCTTCCGATTGTCCCGTGGCAGTACGCGCGACACCCGGCCCCCACAAGCCAGTCAATAAACCGCCCAACAGGATCGCCAGCGGCACGTATACCGCGGAACGGGTTTTCTTAGGTGTGTTGGAGTCTGTTATCACGCGCCTGACCCTCTTTTCCAATATCATAACACCTGGGGCGCGGCGCGATGCTAGGCTTGCTCGTCGGCTGAAGGTCCGTACAGCGCCGGTACCGGTACGTCGTTCAGCCGCAGGTAAACTGCGAGCTGCCCGCGATGGTGGATCGTGTGGTTCATCACCATCCCGCGCAACACGGCGATGCGCGGGAGGCAGAATATGGTCTTGCCGCCATTGAGCAAGGTCCACTGCGCCATCATTTGCGCGTCGGTGGCCGCGCCGATCGCGGCGTGGGCGGCCGCGACATTCTTGTCGAACATTTCGAGAAGCTCGGCCCGCGAAGCCGCGGTCTTAGGCTGGTAGGGCGGCGCGCCCGGCGGCGCAAAATCCAAGGACTCGGTCTCGAGCGTGGTTGGAATCCATCCGGTCAACTCGGCGATGTGCGTTGCCAACCGGCCCAGCGTCATGGATTTTTCGTGTGGCTTCCAGCCGAACTTGTCCTCCGGCACGCGCTCCAGGGCTTTGCGGGTATTGGCCATTTCATGGTCGAACTCGGGTAATAATGCTTGGCTCATCGGCATGATAGAGACATAACACGTTCGCCGCAGCCAATCAACTGGTTGGGTAAACGCCGCGATGCAAGCCCGAATCTTTATCTGCCTGCATCTGCGGTTTCGTTCTTTCCCCCGTGTTAAGCTGCTGAAAGTGGCCGAACCTTCCGGCCAGGCGCCGAAGCCCCCCAAAGTTTCAGCCCTGGTGGTTTCCTACAATCGAAAAGCCCTGTTACGGCGCGCGCTCGAAGCGCTGGAGCGGTCCGAGGCCCGCGATTCGATCGAGATCGTGGTCGTGGACAACGGTTCCACCGACGGCAGCCAGCAGCTCGAGAGCGAATTCCCCCGTGCGCGGTTCATTCGCATACCGCGCAATTTCGGATTGACCAAGGCGCTCAATCTGGGCGTGCGCGGCTCCGAGGGCGATTACATCTTCTTTCTGCACGAAGACGCCGAGGTCTTCCCCGAAACCGCGCGTCTGCTGGCCGAACTTCTGGACGCGCAGCCGGACGCCGGAGCCGTCTGTCCGCTGCTGGTAGACGCCGCAGACCGCCCCGCCCCGCAATTGGGACAGTTTCCGCCGGACGATAGCTGGCGCCCGGCAGCGCCGGGATCCGACCCGATGCCGGTGGAATATCCGCGCGGCGCCGCGCTGATGATGCGCCGCTTTTTCTTCACGGCTATACGCCAGATCGACGAACGCTACGGCCAATTTGGCAGCGATGCCGATCTGTGCTACCAAATCCGGCGCGCCGGCAAGAAGATCCTGCTGGCCCCACAAGCGCGCGCCCGGCACGAGGGGCGTACCGAGGAATCGGCGCTGCGCAAAGCCGACCGTCAACAGGGGACCGCAGCCTGGATCGGCAAATATGGCGGCTTCATAAGCGGCCTGCGCAGGCAAATCGGCGCGATTTTCGGCGCCCTGGGTTCACTTCAGTTAGGAGTACTCAAGTATCTTTTGGCCAACCAGAAGGTTGACGGAAGTCAACAGGAGTAAGCCACGGGCGCCCGCGGGGCCATGGTTTCCGCTATCATGTAGCCAATGGATGCTATTCTTTGGATACTGCTGCCTGGCTTCGTGGCGGTTGGCTCCGGCCTGCTGGCGTTCTACATTATGCAGTCTCGCATGGAAGTGGCGCTGGCCCGTGAGCGTGAAGCCATGGCCCAGGCCCGCGGCACCATGGAAGCGGAGAAGAATTCGCTCGAACAGGCGTTGCGCGGCGCTAAAGACTCCGCCCGGCGGGAGGCCCTGGACGAATTTCTGGCCGATGTCCATGTTGAGCAGCGGCACTATGTAAAAGACAATAAGCTGCTGTTCCAGAACCGCAAGGCGCTGGTACTGCAGGAGCGTATCTTTTTCCGCAACATCCCGCTTTCCAACTGGATTGAGCACGAGATTGTTCTGCAGGAAGGCGAAGACGCGGACAAGGCCGCCCGCAGCCTCACGTCTTTCGTGGATGTGGTGAGCGTCGAACCGCCGGCCGCCAACGGCGCTCGCTTGCTGCGGTGATCTAATTTCGCGGACCTTGCCGGCGCGCGGCTAACTGGCGTGAACGCGGTCGTTGGTTGCAGCGCCGCCGCCCACCAGGACTCTCAGCCGCTCCACGATGCTCTTCAGGGTTTCCGACTGCGCGTTCAACTCCTCGGCCGCTGAAGCCCCTTCCTCAGCGCTGGCGGCTACTTTCTGCGTAACTTGTTCCATCTGGGTGGACCGCTTTGCCGATCTGCTCGATTCCCCGGCTTTGCTCCTGGCTGCCTAAGCTCACCTCGTCCACCAGGGTCTGAACTTTTGCCGCTTCCGCGGTAATGTTCCGAATCGCGGTGGCAACTTGACAGGCTCCACACTTCGTTGGCAATGACGGCGAAACCCATGCCCGCTTCGCCAGCACGGGCCGCCTCCACAGCGGCGTTGAGGGCCAGGATGTTGGTCTGGAAGGCGATCTCGTCAATGACCTTGATAATCTTGGATAAGCTTGGATAATCTTGGATAATCTTGGCGATCTTGTCGCTCTTTGTTGATTTCCCCCATGGCCACCACCATCTGGTCCACCGACTGGTTGGTCAGAACGAACTTCTGCTGCGATTGAGTCACCAGGCCGCCGCGCCAGCCGAGTTCGCGCTGTTATTGCGGGCCTTGGAACCGATTTCCTGGCTCGACGCGGAAGTCTCTTCGAGCGAGGCCGCCTGCTCCGAAGCCCCTTGCGCCAGCGATTGGCTGGACGACGAGACCTCGGACGCGGCGGCGGCCAGCTGCGCAGCCCCATCGGCCATCTCGTCGGCAAGCTGCCGCAGCGTACCGCTGGTCTGGCGCACTACCCACAGGACTGCCGCGCCGATCGCCAGAGCCAGCATGACGAACGATATCGTCCGGCTGCGATTGTATTGATCGGCGGCCAGTTGCTTATTCTTCGCCAGGACTTCGTTCTCATGCGCCACCAGATCGCCCGCGATCTTATCGATTGCGGCGAAATATGCGCGTGTCTCCACCAGGACGACCAAAGCGTCGTTCGGCTTGCCCGCCATGCACAGGCGGTTTATCTGTTCATACTGCGACTGCCAGTTGTCCAGCTCGGATCGGATCTCCCCCAACCCCAAATGGGCTTGGGCTTGAAGCGATGCGATCGCCGCATACTCCACCATCGTCTTGCGGATTCTTTTCCGCGTAGGCCTGAAATTCTTGCCCGGTTTTCTCCACTTCATCCGCCTTGCGCCCGCATGCGAACAGAACCATGCCTCGTTGAGAGCGCACCATGTCGGATTTGGCCGTGTTGACCACGCCTGCCTTGGCAACCTTTTTCGCGGTCCGGTCCGCAGTCTCGTCAAGAATCCGCCGGAGCCGGCCGACGGGGTCCATGGATGTGTAGCACCAGCGTGAGCAGTACCAGTGCGGCGGAGTAAACCGTCAATCCGAGGCAGCTTGATCGCGCCGATCACTTGCTCGTCAGCAGCATACGCGCCGCAACGATTACCAGAAATACGGCGTAGATCCGCCGGATGGTCACGGGCGGCAGCGCCAAGATGATGCGCGCGCCGAAATATGCACCCACGAACAGGCCCGCCGCGATCACCAGCGCGTATTTCAAGTTCACGTGGCCGGTGCGGTAGTATTCGATCGCGCCCAGCAGCCCCACGGGCGGGATCAGGGCGGCCAGCGATGTGCCTATGGAATCCACTTCGCCCAGCTTCATGAAATAAAGCAGGGCCGGCACGATCACCAATCCTCCGCCGATACCGAACATTCCGGCCAGAACGCCGGCCACCAAACCGATTGCGATCAGAGGCAGGTAAGCCATGATTTTGCGAGTTTACCACGGTCGGCCATACGCGCAGTCCCGGCGCGGCGTTTTCCGCGGTAATACGCCCGCGATGCGCGCCGTTGGCGCGGTGCGCAATCGCCAGACCCACGTTGCTGCTGTCCCTGGAACCGTTCACCAACTTGGGTAAGCGTTTTCGCATTGGCGGGAAACGTGCTAACGCCATGACGGAACGCCATGAGACTTCTTCTTCTGCTGTCGTTTGCCTTACTGCTTTTGGGTTGCAGAACCAATGAATCTCCCGAAGGCCAGGTAAACGATTTGGAAATATCGACGCAACTCAAATCCAAGCTCGCATCGCACGTGGGCCTATCCAGCGTGACAAACATTTCCGTGAACTCGACCAATGGCGTGGTGACGCTGTCGGGCCAAGTCGACACCGAAGAAGCAAAAGCCACGGCTGAAGCTTTGGCCAGGACTGTGCCGAAAGTGGTACGCGTGGTAAACAATCTACAAGTCGTTTCGAGAAAGGTGGGCGCCAAATGTTGTGGACGATCTTCGTTATATTGTTAGTGCTCTGGCTGCTGGGGATGGTGACATCGTATACCCTTTACGGCTACATTCACGTTCTTCTTGTGATTGCTCTGGTCGTTCTCGTGCTCCGTGTGATTCAGGGCCGTAGAGTTGTGTAAGTGACTTTCGTTGAGGGAACGGCCGCGGTGCGGAGGCCGTGCCGTCCCGCCCAGCAGGGGGCCGGGTTACTGGCCGGCTTCGTGACCCTTCTCTTTGTGTTGCTTCATCACCGTCCGGGCAGCGACCTCTTTGGCACGCTTGCCGTATCGCCCGCTCTGCTCCGCGGCTTCCTTGATGTGCTCGTATTGCCGCTGTTCCTTCGAGCCTACGCCCTGCAAGTGTTTTTTCCCTGGCATATCGTCCTCGCGTTCCACGGCGGTTCCGTGGCACTTGATGGCGGAGCAACTGGAAGACCATACCGGCGGTTATAATCGCCTTTGACACTCAAGATTGCCTTTGTTTTTCCCGGACAGGGATCCCAATTTGCCGGCATGGGCAAAGGGTTGGCGGCCCAGTTCGCAGTTGCGCGCAGCGTGTTCGAAGAAGCCGACGACGCGCTGGGGTTTCCCCTCTCCGCGATGTGTTTCGACGGGCCTGAAGATGCCCTCAAGCTGACCGAGAACACGCAGCCCGCGCTGCTTACGGTTTCGACCGCCGCGTTTCGTGTGCTTGCGGAATGCGGCTTCGCGCCGGACTATGTGGCCGGACACAGCTTGGGAGAATACTCCGCGCTGGTGGCGGCGGGCAGCCTGCAATTCGCCGATGCCGTGCGGCTGGTCCGCAAGCGCGGCCGGTATATGCAGGAAGCTGTTCCGCCGGGCGTGGGGGCGATGGCCGCGCTGCTGCGTCTGCCCGAGGGCGCGCTAGACGGCATCCTGCAACAGGCCGCGCAAGGCGAAATAGTGAGCGCCGCGAATCTGAATGCCCCGGACCAGGTGGTGATCGCCGGACACGCCGGCGCGGTGAATCGCGCCATCGAGCTGGCCAAGGCCGCGGGTGCACGCCGGGCCATTCCGCTGCCGGTGAGCGCGCCGTTCCATTGCGCGCTGATGAAACCGGCGCAGGAGCGCCTGGCCGCCGATTTGAATGCCACCGCCTTTTCGGATTTGAGTTGGCCGCTGGTGAACAACTGGCAGGCGCAGGAAGTGCACACTGGCGCGGAGGCGCGGCAAGGTTTGTACCAACAGGTGCCCAACCCGGTGCGCTGGGCGGAATCCATCCGGTATCTGGCCGCGCAAGGCGTCCGGCGTTTCGTCGAAGTGGGTGCGGGCGGCGTGCTTACCGGCCTGCTGCGCTCCATCGATCCGAGCCTGCAAGGTTTCCGCTTCGGAGATCCCGCCGATTTGGAGAAACTCTCCGCATAGGTTGCGCGTCTAGTGCGTTTTCAACGGTGCCCCTATGCGTTCACAACTGGTTCTTCTTGGCTTACTGTTGCCGCTGGGCCTCCATGTACAGGACAACCTGCCCATCAAGCGCGTCGTTCTATATAAGAACGGCATCGGTTACTTCGAACATCTGGGCCATGTGCGCGGTAACCAGGCCCTCACGGTCTCCTTCACTTCCGGCCAGCTTAACGACGTGCTGAAGTCGCTGACCGTTCTGGACCTCACCGGCGGACGCATCACGGGCGTGGCATACGAATCGGCTGCGCCGATTGAGCGGCAATTGGGCGACTTGCGCATTCCCACGGGCGACAAGAGTTCCCTCGCGGAATTTCTCGGCGCACTACGGGGTGCGCGGCTGGAAGTGCGCAACGGGTCCGCCGCGAGTACGGGCAGGCTGCTCAGCGTCGAGCGCAAGACACGCATCTCCGGCGGAGCCACGCTGGAGATCGACTACCTTTCGCTCATCAAGGTTTCGGGCGAGCTGCATACCACCGAGATTTCGCCGGCTTTCTCCGTGCGCCTGCTGGACCGGGATCTGTCGGGCAAAGTTGCGCGTTTTCTCGATCTGGTGGCTTCGGCAAGAGAGCCGGACACACGCAAGATGGTGATTTCGACCGCGGGTTCCGGAGATCGGAACCTATTCGTCAGCTACATTAGCGAAGCGCCCGTGTGGAAGACCACCTACCGCATTGTGCTGAATTCCAAGACCGGCGCGAAGCCATTGCTGCAGGGCTGGGCCATCGTGGATAATACCGTGGGGCAGGACTGGGAGAACGTGGATCTGTCGCTGGTGGCCGGCGCGCCGCAATCGTTTATTCAGAATCTGTCGCAGCCTTATTACACGCAGCGGCCCGTGATTCCGCTGCCGGAATCCATGTCCACCGCGCCGCAAACCCACGAGGCCACGCTGCTGCCGGGTGGCGCGCGACTGACTGGTACGGTTACCGACCCAACCGGAGCGGCGGTTGCCGGCGCGCGCGTCAAAGCCTTCGGCGCGAACTCCGCGTTGCTGGGAGCAACCAACACCGATGCCGCCGGAACCTACGAGTTGGAATCGCTTCCGGAAGGCGCGATTCGCCTGGAGGTGGGAATGCCGGGATTCCAGACGGCCGTTGTCACTGGTATCATGGCTTCCGCCGCGCAGTTAGTTTCTCAAGATGTGCGGCTGCAGATTGGAACCGTCGCTAACTCGGTAGAAGTCATGACTACGGCGCCCACCGTGCAAACGGCAAACGGACAGATGGCGACGGTGGGCGGCGCGAGATCGTTGGGAAGTGGCGCCGCTCTGGGCGGGCGGAGGGCAGGCATTGGGGCAGGCAGCGGCGCGGGTTTCGGACCGGGATCCGGAGGCGGTTTTGGTGGCGGCCGCTACGACCCGCGCGCCGACCTGGAAGCAGCCGCGCGTGGGCAAGAGCTGGGCGATCTCTTCGAATACAAACTGAAAGAGCCCATCAGCATCCAAAAGAACCGGTCCGCTTTAGTACCGGTGGTGCAGTCCGCCATCGACGCCGAAAAGGTTTCCGTCTGGAACGAGCAGTCCGGCCTGCGGCGTCCGCAGCGCGCGCTGTGGATTACGAATTCGAGCGGGCTCACGCTGGATGGCGGCAGCTTCAGCGTGCTGGAAGAAGAGACTTTCGCCGGCGAAGGCATCTTCGAACCCATCCGCCCCGGCGAGAAGAGACTCGCATCGTACGCCACGGACCTGGCATTGAACGTGAGTTCCAAACAGGGCAGCGACCAACAGCGGGTGACGCGCGTACGCATACATCGCGGCGTCATGACTCATGAAAGCGAACTCCGGGAGACGAAGACTTACACCTTCCGAAATGAAGATAGCTCGCCGCGCGCGGTCGTCGTGGAACATCCGGTGCGTTCCGGTTACCAGTTGCGCAGCACGGCGCAGCCGATCGAAACCACCGCCGCGTGGATGCGCTTTCGCCTGGAAGTGGGCGCGAAGCAAACCGCGGCATTAGTAGTCGAGGAAGCGCGGCCGGTGGCTGCCAGCTACACGATTTCGGACATTAACAGCAACCTGATCGCGACTTTCGTGCAGCAGCGGTCCATCGACAAGAGTGTGGAAGAGGCGCTGCGCAAAGTGCTGGCGCAGAAGGACGCGATCAACGCCCTGGAGGAGCAGGCGCAAGCCCGCGACGCGGAAACCAGCAAGATCTACGACGATCGGCAGCGGCTGCGCGAGAACATGAAAGCGCTTAAGGGCAGTCTCGAGGAGAAGGCGTTGGTGCAACGCTACGTGCAACAGCTCGATACGCAGGAAACGCGCCTGGAAGACCTGCGTAAAGAAATCGCGCAACTCGAAGCCAAGAAGGACAGCGCCCAGGCCGAACTGGACCGCACGATCGAAGGGCTGTCGTTCGATGTGAAACTTTAATGCACTGGGACCAGTCAGAATACGACCTTCGCTGCGAATGGGGTCTGGCGGGCGTACAAGCCCTGGCGCCGATCGGCGATGTGCTGATCGTGGTCGACGTGCTGGTATTTTCCACGGCTGTAGATGTCGCGGTCGCGCGGGGCGCATCCGTGCTGCCGTATCGCTGGCGGGACAGTTCCGCCGAGACCTTCGCCAATTCGAAAGGGGCGCTGCTGGCCTCGTCGCGGTCCGCTGGCGGCTATTCGCTCTCGCCTCCATCTTTGCAATCGATCCCGGCGGGTGCGGCCTTGGTGCTGCCTTCGCCGAACGGCAGCACTCTGTGCCTGATGGCGGGCGCAGTCACG
>DATNMW010000379.1:0-13524 GCA_035602155.1 Bryobacteraceae bacterium
GAGCCGTGTATGCGGCGGATGACGCCCATCCGCGCCAGGAACTTCTTCCCAACTCGGAATGGATGAGACCTTCGGCGTCTTTATGAAGGCCTGTGCAAGCACCTTGCCGTCCATATCTGCGCCGGCCGGCAGTCCATAAAGGGCCAGGATCGTAGGCGCAACGTCCAGCACCGATGCCCCGCGCAGCAATTCGCCTTTCTTTGTCTCCGGCCCAGCCATGGCCAGAATGCCAAAATCGCGGTGCTCGATCGCCGGCCCCGCGGGGATGTCCGGAATCGATGTGGGACGCAAGTGATCCGGATGGAAGCCATGATCCGACATGAGTATGACAGTGGCGTCTTCGCCGGCCTTCTCCAGCAGAGTCCCCAACATCCGGTCGTGGAACTGGTACGCCATCGAGACCACGTTGTGGTATAACTCGAAATCGCGTTCCCCGATCCGGGGCTGCCGCGGCGGATGGTACTTCATGAACCCGTGGCAGAAGTGATCGATCGCGTCGTAGTAGACTGCGAAGAAATCCCACGGCTGGTTGTCCAGCAGCCAAATCGCGGCGGCATGCACGCTCATGCATTCCGCGATCGTCCGCATGCACACTCCCAGGCGATTGTCCTTGTCCTGGTCGATCTCCCTCGCCGCCGGAATGAACGGTTCCACCATCTCCGGCGCAAGCAGGTCGGGATGCATGCGCAGAGCGGCCAGGGTCCCGGCCACTTCCGCCGGATGAACCGCATGCGCCGGCAGCGGCCAGCCCTCGTCGAGCGGCCCGTTGGCGCGGTGGTAATGGTCGGAAACCATCACGCCGTCGATGGGCTCGGCGGGATGGCTCGGCCACCAGCCAACCACGACGCTGCGCAGTCCGTTCTGATTGAGAATGTTCCACAGCGCTTTGCATGTGCGCGACAGGTTTGTGACCGGCTGCACGCCGCGCCCGTCCGGAGTTGGCTCGGAGAAGCCGTGGATGCCGTGCTTGAACGGCCGCTTTCCGGTGGCGATCGAAGTCCACAGCATTGGCGAGAGCGGTGGATGCAGCGTCGCGATCTGCCCCGTGGCGCCGCTTTCGACCAGCCGCCGGATGTTGGGCATTTTGCCGGCATCCATGAGCGGACGGATGACCTTCCAGTCGGCGGCATCCCATCCAATCAGCACAACTCTACGCGGGGTCATCGTTTGTGGGGCCGTGGGGCAGACCATCGTTTCTTGTGGTCTGCCGGGTTTTCATCGGCCCAGCTTTCGGACGTCCTTACTATGATTCGAATCGCAACCTGGGGTGGTAAGGCCGCTTTCTGCGGACGTTTCCGCCGGTCCCCCCTCCGCTTCCACCTCCGTTGCCCCCACCGGTTCCATCGCCGTTGCCCCCTCCCGTTCCCATACCGCCCCCGGTTCCCACGCCGGAACCCGGGTGGCCCGAGGTGAAATTCGAAGGTGGAAGGAGGGTGCCAACTCCGCCAACGCCGCCAGTGACCGGATTCGTGGTGACGGTTGAATTCTGAAGCGAGAACAACGCAAAAGGTTGGGTTTGCATACCGCCTACCAGAGCCTGAATGGGAACGTCTCCCGCCCCAAGCCCCTGTGGAATGCTCAGGTTGATCTGATAAAGACCGGCGCTCGACAGTCCCACGAAAGTCGGCTTCACCATGATGTTGTCGATGTAAAGGCCGATCGGGTTGTTGGTCGGCGCTGCACCGGAGAATGCCTCGCCAGCCGGGATGGCGGGAGTAGTGGGCCCGAAGCCTACGCCGAACAGTTCCACGATGTCGCCTGCCTGCGCGGCCATCGTGGAATAGCCCAGGGAATTTCCGGTCGGGCCGAGGATATCGTAAGTTCCCCCGCCGTAAGCCCCCGAACCGTTCGACCGGACAATGATTCCGGCCACATGCTTTGTGTCCAGCAGGCTGAACGACGGCGCAAACTCGCTCAGGTTCACGGTCGATGTGGCGCTCCCGCCGGCCGTGGTAACCACTACCGATACCGTACCTCTCGCCGCGTCGTCCGGTGCCTGCAAATTGATCTGCTCCGGACTGACATATTCCAGATACGCCGCCTTGCCATCGATCTCCACGCTTGTGCCGCCCAGCGAGGTGGGAAAGTCGCCGTTCCAGACAACCGTTCCGCTGGCGAGGTTAGTCCCGTAAATCGAGACCCATTCGCCCGGCTGGATTGTGTTTACCGTACTGTCGATCGGAACGACGCCACCTGGCGAAATCGACGGGGCGTACGCCGGGCTGGCATGGCCGACTTTCGCGCCGGCGCCGATCAAGAATCTTGCGCCCGAATTCTGCTTGGTCATCGCCAGCCTGACGGCGTTCGTAAATGGGGTATTCCGGGAACTCGAGAAATGCCGTTTGGCGGCCAAAACGCCGGCTATGGAGTCTGCCGCGCTATCCCGGATGCTGTTGCCGATAATTGATGCGGAGGCGCCTGTCGCCATCGCCATGGCCGAGCTGGTGACCGCCGCATACATCTGCCAGTTGCCCACACTGTGTTTCAGCGCCTCCTTCAGGGATGCGGAGCGCAGAGTGGCGAAGTAAGCGTCCAAACGATGGTCCAGGTCGAATTTTCGCGTGGCGCCCATGGCTTGTTCATTAACGCCTGTTCATGTTACTCAAGACGTTCGAAACTATGGTACCGTTGCATCTCGTTCCGGACCAACTACGTCAACAGGAACTCGAAAGCCGGCGCTAAGCGGGCGTCGTGTATGGGATGATAATGGCCAGCGGGTTCTCAGGACCCGAATTCCTCTTTGGCAGGCGCCGGCAGAAGCTCGCCCAGCGGCAGCCGCTCAGGTTCGGGCAGCGCCGCGGCAAGGTCCGCAAAGCGTTGGTCGTAGAGATTCCGGATAGCGTACCGTCGCGGTAATGCGTCGAAAAGCACCGGATCGCCAACGGGCAAGACGGGAGCGATTTCAGCGATCTTCCGGAAATCTTGCGTGGGGAGCTTTCGTCCATCGATGGTGCGCGCCAGGATCTCAATGTCGGATTCCACCTTCTTGCGCGCCGGTTCCTGATTCCGCAGATACGTTCTGGTCTGAATCATCAGAAGGTCTTCCGTCTCCCGATGCCGCGCCTTGTCTCGCATCCGTCGCGCCAGCAAACACCCCGACGGTACGACCACCGTGCAAAGCGCCAGCGCCGCGCCCAGCATGGTCCCATTGTGATGGCGGTAGGCCAGCACCAGGCTGGCCGCCGCCGCCAGCAAAAGCAGCGAACCCTTTTGTACGAACTGCGTCGATTTAATGAAGTGGCCCTGGAATACATCGGTCGAAGTCATACTCGCTCTGTTCCCTTACTGCAATTCTACGGGTAGCGCGCCCACACGGCGGTTCCACCCGTACGGGGAAGAGTACCTGCCACGTGCGGCTCCGCCGGGAAAACTACTAGTTCTTTGAAGCTTAAACCAAAACTCGAACAAACATCCGTAACACCCACAAACCCGCCCCAATACCAGATTGGCTGCCATTGTTTTCGTGTTACGATGCCTTCGCGAGAGCCTCATGACCGCCTATGTTCCGAAGCTTTGATGAACTCTTGGACGCCGCACGCGCCCATGGTCCGATCTCCATCGCCGTGGTGGCCGCCCACGATCCCGATGTGATCGAGGCGCTCAAACACGCCCGCGAGTTGCGTCTGGCCGAGGGCATACTGGTGGGCAAGGGCGATGAGATCCGGGCGCTCGCCGGCGAGGGTGGCCTCGATCTTCCCGACAGCCGGATCGTCAACGAGCCAGACCCGGCCGCGGCTGTCCGGCAAGCCATCGCGCTGGTGCGGGAAGGCCGTGCGGGATTGCTGATGAAGGGCAAAATCGCCACCGCCGGCCTGATTCGCGCCGTGCTCGATAAAGAAGCGGGATTGCGCACCAACCGGCAATTGAGCCAGGTCGTCGTATTTCATGTGCCCGGCTGCGACCGCCTGATGCTGCTCACCGATGCGGCCATCAACATCGCGCCCACGCTGGCGCAGAAGGCGGAGTTGTGCCGCAACGCCATCGAGGTGGCCCGCGCCATCGGGATTGAAAAGCCGAACATCGCCGCGCTTTGCGCGTTGGAATTGGTGAATCCCGAAATGCCGGCCACCGTGGACGCCGCCGCGCTATGCGCCATGAATCGCCGCGGCCAGCTTCCCGGCTGCTACCTCGAGGGTCCTATCGCGCTGGATGCGACTCTCAGCAGGTTCGCCGCGGAACGTAAGAAAATCGTCAGCCCAGTCGTGGAAAATACCGATATCTTCCTGGCCCCGGATATCGAGGCCGCCAACATTCTCTACCGTGCCATTGTCTACTTTGCGAAGGCCGAATCGGGCGGAATCGTCTTGGGCGCCCGCGTGCCCGTGGTGCTCCTGTCCCGCGCGGAGACTCCGCAGACCAAGCTGCATTCCATCGCCATAGGAGTCCTGGCGGCCCGCGGGGGTTTATAATTATTTATCATGGCTTTGTAACGATTAGGCTCTGAATTTCACAATCTATTGAAGGGAATAATGGAGCACGACGAAGCAACTCGCTCTCACGCGGCCGAACGTTACGTCAAACGTGAGCTTTCGCCCGCCCAGCGGGACGCGTTTGAAGAGCATTTTTTCGACTGCCGGAAGTGTGCGGACGACGTCCGTTTCGAGCTGACCTTCGCGGCGAACGTACAGGCCGTCTCAAGGGAGCAACGGGCGGCGCCCAGGACCGCCGTCTGGGAGAGATGGCGCGACCGGCTTCGCATGCGCCCGGCCATGGCGTTTTCGTTTGCGGCCAATTTCATTTTGGCGGCCGGGTTCGGATATGTCCTGCTGACGGTCTCACGCCAGTCCCCGGCGCCGGGATTCGTGCAACCCTACTTTGCGCCCGGTCCCACGAAGGGCGCCGCGGATGTACATGCCATCCCCGCCGGAGAAGCCCTCTACTCGGTCACCTTCCCTAATGGGCTAGACCAGTCTTATTCCTACGAGATTCTAAGTGCCGCGGGCCGGCGCGAGGTATCCGGTACCGCCAAAGCGCCCGCTGGCAACGATGCCTATTTCCAGGTGCCTATCCGCGGTTTGCCCGAAGGCATCCACACCTTGGTGGTCAGCGGCACGAGCGGCGAAATCGTTTCGTGGTCGAGATTCCATATCGCCCGGTGATTCTCGAGTAACCGCCTGGTGGGGCGCCCTCGTTTCTCATGGTTCGCCGGGGTATCGGCACTTGAGATAAACTACCCATGTGAATCGATTCCGAACCCGACGGGATTTCTTCGGATGGACTAGAAACCTGCTCACCGCCGGCGGCTTGGCGACCATGGCGCCACTCAAAGGCGCTCCCGGGCCGGACCCCGCGACTGACCAGGGCGAAGATTATTACGACAAGCTGGGCGTCGCCAAATTCATCAACGCCGCAGGCACGTACACCATCCTTACGGCATCCACCATGCCGCCTCCGGTCCAAGCCGCCGTGGCGCGCGCCGCCAAACACCCGGTACGCTTGATCGATTTGCAGACTAAGGCCGGCGAATATCTGGCCAAACGGCTGCATTGCGAGGCGGCCATGGTTACCGCCGGCGCCGCTTCCGCACTAACGTTGGGTACGGCCGCATGCATGACGGTTGCGAACCCGTCCGCGCGGCACGAGATCCCCACCGGGGTGGCCGGCTTCAACAACGAAGTCATCGTCCAAAAAGCGCACCGGTACGATTACGATCACGCCTTGCGCAACTGCGGCATCCGCTTCGTCGAAGTGGAAACCATGGAGGATTACGAAGCGGCGTTCAACGACCGCACCGTAATGGCCCATTTCTTCAACGCAGCCGAGCAAGGCCGGATTGGCCGCGAGGATTGGATTCGCGTGGCGCACAAGCATAAGGTTCCTTGCTTCAACGATGCGGCTGCCGATGTCCCGCCAATTTCCAATCTTTGGAACTATACGCAGATGGGCTTCGATCTGGTGACCTTCTCCGGCGGTAAAGGCATTCGCGGCCCGCAGAACGCCGGGCTGCTGCTGGGTAAGAAGAATCTCATTGCAGCGGCGGCGGCAAACAACAACCCGTTTGACGATTGTATCGGGCGGGGAATGAAAGTCGCCAAAGAACAGATCGTGGGGATGGTCGCCGCGGTGGATTGGTTCTTGAGCCAGTCGGACGATACGATGCAAAAGGAATTTCAGCGGCGCGCCGAGCGGATCGCCGCGCACCTGAACGATATTCCAACCCTCGAGTCTCGAATTGTAGTGCCGCCCGTCGCCAACCAGGTGCCCCATTTGCTGATTCGCTACGATCGGCTGCGGGTGAAGATTTCGCCGCTGGAAGTCGCGGAGCAGCTCCGCCAGGGGACTCCGGCCATCGAACTGAATCCCGCCACGGGGAGGACCGAAGCCAGCGCCGGGTTACCGTCGGACGCCAACACGGTCGTGGTGGGAGTTTGGATGCTCGAACCCGGCGAAGACGCGATCGTCGCGCGCCGCCTCCGGGAAGTGCTGGCGAAAGCCACGTAAGCGCGGGAGAATTCTGTGGAACGGCGCGATCTCTTCAGCGGCGCCCTGGGTTTCTTCGGTGCGTCGCAGTTGTGCGCCCAGACAACTGCGTCCGCCGGTGACGTCTTCATTTGAACGAGCGGCAACTGGCGAGCCGCATCTTTCTGGGTGAAACCGTCGCGGCGAATGAGCGCGACGCAGCCGCGTTTCTTGAAAGCGGCGGGGTTGAAGCAGGCCTTCGATCTCGGCTATCGAAACCATCGCATGGACGATGTGTGATGCCCAACCATGATGGCGCACAAGATTAAGGATCTGAATGCAATCACTTAGTTTTCCCAATCTCGCAAATGCTGCATAATTGGTGGGAAGACCCCCTGGCCTGCGCGGGAACCCTCCCACAAGTTATACAGGTGTTCGGTTAGTGCGCCACCCAGTATTGCGCGATTTCCGCCTTGTACGCAGTCCCCGTGCTGGAGAGCTGCCCGAGTCCCAGGGCCGTCTGAACGGTGGTGGAGACGGCGTCCAGGATGGAAAGGTCGCAGGTCTGGTTCTCCGAGCCCGTGCCGGGGTAAACCGGCAGGCAAGGCAGGGCTGCATAAGGTTCGTAAGCATAGAATTCGCCGGTGTTGAAAGCCGAGAGGTATGCGAGCGATCCCTGGTTGGCCAGCTCGAAGATGATGGGAATGTACTTTTGGTCGAGGGCCGCCCAGAAGGCGAAGTTATCGCGCGCATCCACGTCTAAGTCGCTCTCGCCCACGATCAGCGACTTGTGCGGCCAGAATTCGGCGATGCTGGCGAACTTCCCGGAGGCGTTCACCGAGGCGATCATCTGCGTGGACACATCCAATTCGCTGGCCATGCCGGACGAAGCTTGCCCGGTCAGGAAGTAAACATGGTTATCGATGCCGTCCAGCCCGGTGATTCCCAGCAGGCCCGTATCGGCGCCCGGCGTGCCGAGATATTCCTGCCAGTTGGCCTGCCACGCTCCCATGCCCGAGCCTATCTTAACGGTGGTATGCAGCCCCGGTACGTTGCCGGAATTCAGGTTATTTGCGAAAAGCTGTATCATGGCCACGTCCGTGGCGGGGGTGTTGAGTTCCGGACGATAGTCGTCGCGGGCGTCCGTGTCCGGCTCCGACTGCACGATCAGGTAGTCCGGCTGCACGTATTTGGCGGTGGTCACGGTGTTGGCGCTGCGGCGCTGTTCGTAAGTGGCGAGGCTTAGCGACTGATAGTAGCCGGTGGGGTCCGGGTTGCCGCCCGGATTGTCTACCGTCAGCAGTGGGTTGGCCTCAATGATCATCCGCATAGGATTGCCATTGATATCTTTGCGGCCGTGGATGTCCTTGGCCACCGACTCGTAGAAGCTCAGGTAATTTTGGACGGTTTGCGCCGCCTGGGTGGATGTCTGCCCTATGAACTCCCAGAAGTACTGGTCGAAGATCGGGAAGCCCAACGATACCATTACCGCGTTCATGCCCATGGACTGCACTCCGTCCAGTTCCTGGTCCACCGCGATCAGGCTTGTGAAGTTGGTGCGTCCGCCGTTGTCGTTGGCGCTCGTGAGGCAGACCGAGTAGTTCACCGGATACTTGACTCCGGTCGACTGCGCGCTGACCAAGGTGTAGTCCGTGGCCATATTGCTCTGCACTCCCTGATAGAGCGACTGGTAAGCGGAGGGCACGCCCGAGGGCGCCGCCGCGAAGGTGGTGACGGCGATGAGCGGAGCTTCGGCGGACGTGTTCCGGCTGCTGTCGAAGGCCGCCACCGTGTAGGTGTGGTACGAGTCCGTCGCCAGGCCGCTGTCCTGGTAGGCGGTCAGGCCTGTTACGGCGATCTTCGCATTGTCGCGGTAGATCCAGTAACCGGCCGAATAGCCGGCGGGGTCTCCGCCGCTGAACCAGGTGAAGCTGACCGTTCCGAGCCCGGTGGCCACCGCGCCAAGGTACTGCGGCACATTGGGCGGGGTGGTGTTCGGAGGCGGCAGAGTACTGCCCTTGGCGTAGACGCCATAGTTCACGGCCACGGCGCCACTATTGGTGGCCGGCGGGGAAGAGCCGTTATCGCCGAGGGTCACCGTGCATAAGTACGAGCCGCCGGCTGGCGGCACGGTTGCGGAGACACTTAAAACCACCGCGCTCTGGCCCGTGATAGTGCCTTGGCTGGGGCTGACGGCGCAATAGGCGGCCCCGCTGCCGGAGATACTGGCACGCCATTTCAGGGTACTGTTGGCGACGGTGTTGTTCACGACTATGACTTGGGGTGTGGGGGCGGCCCCAGCCACCGCCGCGTTCAGATAGATGTTGCTCGGCGAGGCGTTGAAGGCTGGGGCGGAAGCCGCGTGTATGCTCGGCAGCACGAGCGCGGCCGCACAAAGAAAAAGGGCGAACGTTCGCATATGTTTATAAACCTTTGATCTAGGAATACTGTTTCGCTGTTTATGGTTAAGGATTACGTCTCGCTACAGTTGTAGCGTTTTTGTCGACGCTGTCGCCTGGCGTCGCGGGACTGCTATCAGTTCCGGCTGGCGTCTGGCATGACCGTGGCGGGAGTCGAGGTCAACTTGCTGCTATGTGTTTATTATAACACGCCCCAGGCCGATATGTCTCGGATCGCACCATACCGCGCCTCAGGCGGTTGCGAGTCGCGGACGGGGCGTGCCGATGGTCAATGGCCTCGTAGAGACTTGGACACCCCTTCTATTCTATTGAAAACAAATGAATGTCGCTCATTTCTGTCTAATGGTTTTGGCCCATGGCGCGTCAGCGAAGGTCGCCCCCGGAGTGCCACTCTTGTGTGTGCCGTTAACTTTGTAGTTCTTCGAATTGATGCTGACACGTTGCAACTTCTTTATACCCTCATGCCGGCCGCACATCCCGCAGCACCGCGCCCCACGCCGGCAGTCCGCGCGCGGCGGCGTAAGAATCGTCTTCCAGCGTGAAGGCCACATCCACGCGCGCGCCGGCGGGCAACTCCGCCGCGCGTTCGGCGAAGTTCCAAGCCTTCATCATCATTGTGCGCCCATTCTGCCGCAGCATCACGCGCAGGTGTTTCTCCTTCATCACCACGGGCGGACCGGCTACTTCCACATTCAGCGCGGCGAATAGGGGCGCCGGATTTCCGCAGCCGAAGGGCGCCAGACTGAACACCTCGCCCACGCTGCGCTCGTCGATCTCGCGGAATTCCAACAGAGCGTCGATCTCCAATTGCGGGGCCAGATCGGCGAGCGTCAGGCGCGCGGCGGCATAGTCGTTGAAGCGCGCGCGGAACTGGTCGACCATATCGGAAGGGAGCGTCACGCCCGCGGCCTGGCGGTGGCCCCCGAAGCGCTCGAACAATTCCGGCATGGCCTCCAGCGCCTCCAGCAGATGGAAGGGCCGGATGCTGCGCCCGGAGCCTTGCGCGCGGCCATCTTCGGGATCGCGGCTGAGCACGAAGACCGGGCGGTGGAAGCGCTCCACCAGACGCGAGGCCACAATGCCCAGCACGCCACGATGCCAATTGTCGGCGGCGAAGACCAGGGCGCGCTGGGCATCGCCGATCGGCACGCGGGCGCACTCTTCGACGATTTGCAGGGTGACTTCGGCTTCGGCCTGCTGACGTTCGCCGTTGAGCGCGTGGAGCTGATCGGCCAGCACGCGGGCGCGCGCGGGGTCGCCGGTGAGGAACATCTCGATGACGGCGTTGGCTGTATCCATGCGGCCGGCGGCGTTGATGCGCGGCGCGATGCGGAAGGCCACGCTGCCGGAAGACGGGACGCGGCCGCCGGTGAAGCCGGCCACATCCAGCAGGGCGCGCAGGCCGGGATTGCGCACGTCGCCCAGGCCGCCGAGCCCGTGCTTCACGATGATGCGGTTTTCGCCCATGAGCGGCACCACGTCGGCGACAGTGCCGATGGCCACCAGCTTCAGGAACGATTCGGTGACGCGGCGCAGTTTTTCGGGAGGCCAGCCGAGCGAGCCAAGCAGCGCCTGGACCAGCTTGAAGGCCACGCCCACGCCGCACAGGTTCTTATCGGGGTAGCCGCAGTCCGGCCGGTTGGGATTCAGGACGGCGAGGGCGGGGGGCAGTTCGGCTTCCGGCAGATGGTGATCGGTGATGATCACATCGATGGACAGTTCGCGCGCGCGCCGTACGACTTCAGCGGCGCGAATGCCGGTGTCCACGCTGACGATCAGCTTGACGCCATCGGCGGCGGCCTTTTCCACGATGTCGGCGCGCATGCCGTAGCCGTCGCGCAAGCGGTGCGGGACAAAGAAGGACGCCGCGCCGCCGGCCATTTCGATGGCTTTTTTCAGGACGACCACGGAGGTGGTGCCGTCCACGTCGTAATCGCCGTAGATCAGGATTTGCTCGCCGCCGGAAATGGCGCGCCGCAGCCGCGCGACGGCTTCGGACATGCCGCGCAGTTCACCGGGCGCGTGCAGATCGGCTAGCGATGGTTTCAGGAAGCGGCGGGCGGCTGCCGGATCGCCCAATTCACGGGCCAGCAGGACGCGCGCGGCAGGCTGGCGGATGCCTAATGCGGCGGCCAAGGCCTGCGCTTGCTGCGGGTTGCTTTCGGGGATCAGCCAGCGGGCCTGGATGGGCATGCCGCGCGTCAGTTATTCGAAAAATAGCCGAACGATCCGTCGTCTTCCTGTTGTGTTTCACTGGCCGGCAGATGCACGGCGATTTCGTCGCCGATGCTCAGGAATTCGTCGTACCAGTCGGGGCGGAGCTCGTATACGTACATGCGGGCGTGGTGATCGAAGGCCAATTCGATGGAGCAGGTGACGCCTTCATGCACGCGCAACTCGCGCAGGCGGGTTTCCAGGTCGCGGCGTTCTTCGCGGCTCAAATCGCATTCGCCGAGCTCTTCTACGGCCTCGTCGACTTCCGGCGATTCAAACTCGCGGGCGGCGAACAGAATCATCTTGGCGCCGGTCTTGCGGGCGGTATCCAGGAACATCTGGTAATCGGGATAACGTTCGGCGTCCCACAGTACCATGGGCAGCCCTTCGAGGCCACCCGAAGCGCTGCGGAAGATGGCAAATTCCGAATGCTCGAGGTACTCCAGGATTTCTTGTTTCAGTGTGTCCAGATTCAGGTCCATAAGTCCACCTTGCGCTAAGCCAACACCAGAATATCACCGGGCGAGGCCAAATCGCGTGCGGCCGGAGTCACGATGGTCCTAGGACCTATGTAAATTTTCTTGGAATGCTTGATGGCGATGCGCACATCCTCCTCGCAGACGAAGTCCACGATCTCCTTTTGGGCGGGTTTGGGGGCGAGCGCCGCACAGGCGGCGCAGCGCCCAGGTTCAGGCAAGGCAGACGACACAGAATGATCGTCTGCCCCACCAGCCGCACGGCGCGCCATGAAGCGATCCACGACCAGGGCCGCAAGGCTGACCGGAGCCGGGGCGGGCGCGGGACTGTCGAAGGCCTCGGCCGGCGTGCGCACAGCGTAGGCCAGGCGCTTGATGTTATAGAGATGCTGCGGTCCCACGTTGTCGCTGGTGATGTTGCCCGCCGCCGCACCGCAGCCCAATGTCATGGAGGGGAACACATTCGTGGTAATGCCTGTCGAACCCTGCGGCGTGGGCGTATTCACCAGCACTCGATTGGCCGGCATGCGCTGCGCGTATTCGCGGATGCGCGCATCGTCGGTCGAGTAGATCCCGCAAGTGTGCCCCAGCCCGCCGAAGCGCAGCAGGCTCTCGCAAATATTCATCCCGGAGGCGAAATCCTTCACCCAATACAGTGCCAGCACCGGCGACAGCTTCTCCATGGAAAGCGGATGCTGCTTGCCGACGCCATCGAGTTCGACTACCAGGATAGATGTTTCCGGCGGAACTGTGAACCCAGCCAAAGTGGCAATTTTGGCGGGAGCCTGTCCCACGCACGCCGGGTTGATGGTCCAGTTGGGCGTAACCAACAGCTTGCCCAGCGCCTGCTTCTGTTCCACGTTGCAGAAATGCGCTTTACCGGCCTTCAGCGCGGCGAGTACGCGATCCTTCAGCACATCCTCCACTACGATGGCCTGCTCGCTCGAGCAGACCGTGCCGTAGTCGAACGACTTGCCTTCGATGACTTTGGCGATGGCGTCGGGGACATCGGCGGTGCGCTCAATCATCACCGGGACATTGCCCGGGCCCACGCCGAAGGCGGGCTTGCCGCTGGAATAAGCCGCGCGCACGATGCCGTGTCCGCCGGTGGAGAGGATCACGCCGGTGCGCTCGTGACGCATGAGGGCGTTGGTGCCGTCCAGGCTGGCGTAGCCCAGGCATTGCACGATGTCTTCGGGCGCGCCGGCTTCGAGCGCCGCGCGGTACAGCAGGTCGGCAGTAGCGCAAGTGCACCGTACTGCGCGCGGGTGCGGACTGAGCACGATGGCGTTACCGGACTTGAGCGAGATCAGAATTTTGTAAATAGCGGTGGAAGTGGGATTGGTGGTGGGCAGGATGGCGGCCACTACGCCCACGGGGACGGCGTACTCCACGATGCGCTCTTCGGGAATCTCGCGCAGCATCCCGATGGTGCGCATGCCGCGCATCTTGCGCGGCAACAGATCGGCGTTCAGCAGGTTCTTGGCGATCTTGTCTTTGACGTTGCCATAGCCGGTTTCCTCGACCGCCAGGGCGGCCAGGCGTTCGGCATTGGCGCGGCCCGCGGCGGCCATGCGTTCCACGATGGCATCCACCTGCGCCTGGCTGAACTGGCGGTATTTCTGCCAGGCGGCGTAGGCCTTTTCGACCTTGGTGCGGACCTCTTGAATGGAGACGAGGTCTTTGTCTTCGAGCATCAGCCCAGAGATTTTTTGACCGGTCCGGCGCCGGGCAGCACCTTTTCGGTCTCTTCATGGGGGCGGGGGATGACGTGCACCGACACCAGTTCGCCCACGCGCCGGGCAGCGGCGGCGCCCGCATCGGTGGCGGCTTTGACTGCGCCCACGTCGCCGCGCACGCTGACCACGACGTAGCCCGCGCCGATGAATTCCTTGCCGGTCAGCACCACATTGGCCGTCTTCACCATGGCGTCGGCCGCTTCGATCGCGCCAGTCAGTCCCTTTGTTTCAATCAGGCCAACGGCCTCCAACGACATGCTTGCCTCCAGTACGGGA
>DATNMW010000380.1:0-5148 GCA_035602155.1 Bryobacteraceae bacterium
GGTGTCGATCCTGACGGGCGCATGCCTGCTGAGCCGCAGCATCGGTTCCGAATTCCTGCCGCATCTGGATGAAGGCGCGATTTGGGTGCGCGGCACCCTGGCGCCGAGCACTGGCCCCACGGAAGGCATCCGGCTGGCAAATCAGACGCGCGTGGTTCTCGCCTCCTTTCCGGAAGCGACGACGGTAACCAGCCAGGTAGGCCGGCGGCACTCCGGCGAACTTATTTAATCTGTATCGATTCTCCGCACGCCGCGTTCGCAAACATGGTGTACGTCCGTCAAGCTCTGTCGAAGCTGTTCCGGTCCGGTTGTTTCTGGCCAGCCAAAAAAGCTCCATGCAGTCTGAAATGCTCGATTTCAGGCGCGCACTCGACTCCATCCGGACCGCCTGCGATCGAGGGCAGCCTGCAAACCGGATTGCTTCGGAGGACCGCAAGTATGCAACAGCGTTCCTGAGCTAGTTTCACTCCGCCGTGAAAGAGCTGTCAAGCACCGCGGGCCGGCGCACCATAGTCTTCATCTCCGATGGTTTCCAACTGGTACCCGGAAAGATGGCATTCGAATTACTGGTCTCCTATTTCCCGGAGTTTCGGTCCGTGTCGCTGAGCACTGTGGATCGCATGCACGATCTGAATCCCGTCCTGCGTCTGGCCGCCAACAGTAACATCTCTATTTACACCATCGACTCGCGCGGTTTGTACACTTCGCCATTCTTCGAGGCATCCAATCCCGGGGGCGCGGCCCGCGTCATGCCGGCAGTGCGCAGCGCCATGAAAATTCCAACGCCAGCGACGCTGGTGGCACACTGTCCGAAATTGCAGCCGCCACGGGCGGCGCCGCGCTTCAAAACAGTGATGATATTCTATTCGGGCTGCAGCGCGCCTTCGCCGATGGGCGCCAGTATTACATGCTCGCCTACGTACTGGCCAATTCCGCCGAGGATGGTAAATTCCATGCCATATCGGTGCGCCTGCACGACAAGAAGATGGTGGTCAAAGCCAAACGGGGCTATTGGGCCGTAGCAAATTAGGCGAACTACAAGAGCGCCATCCCTTCCATCCAAGCCGGTACCTCCACCCCAAACAAACTCAGCGCTGTGGGCGCAAGATCCTCAATCCCCGGATCCGCCGTCTCGATCTTGCGATTGCAAAAAAGCACGCCCGGCACCAGCACGGGATCCACGCAATGGTCGCCGCTCCAGGCTTTGCGATTCTCCTCGATCGCCTGCGCCGCCACCTTCCCCACCGCGCCCTCCCACGAACAGCGGTAGCCCTCGTTGTAGCCCACAATGAAATCCGGCGCGGCATCCAAATACGGCCCGCGATAGAGCGAAGCCGTCGCATAAACGTTGCGGATCGGCGTGGCGCCGTCGTCGTCCCGCAGCGCCGTCAGCTTGCCAATGATCTCGACCTTCAGCGCCTCGGCCTCGCCCCGCCCGACGATGCCTTGCGCCTCCCGGCCCTTCATGTTCAAATAAAACCCGCCCAAGCCCAGCGCATAAGCCCGCGTGCGGCTCCAATCCACGCCCTCGAAAAACGATCCGCTCTCGCGCCCGCCGTTCCGCAAACTCAGATAGCCGTTGTCGCGCAGCCACGCATTGATGTTCACACCCCGGCGGAACGCGCAGAATCCATGATCCGAGAGCACAAACACAGCCGTGCCGCTATCCGCGAACGCCATAGCCTTCCCCGCTAGCGCGTCCATGCGCCTGTACATTTCTTCGATCGTGCCCGCGTGCGGGTCCGCCGTGCCCAGGCGCCGGTAGAACATGTGCTGCACCCGGTCGCTGGTGTCGAAAACACAGGCCACCACCCCGCGGCGCGTATTCTCCAGCGCATTCAGGAACATCGCTTCGCGCTCCGCGAAGATGTCCCAAGCCTGGCGCAGGAAGGCGTCCTCGTCGATGGCCCCCTCGTTCAGCGCCCAGGTGTCTTCGGCCATCCCCACCGTGGCGTAAGTGCCCAACAGGTTCGCCAGATACGCCGCATAATACGGCGGATGGCTGATCGGCAGCGCTGGCCGCTCCGGATCGATGTTGATGGGAGTCATATAGACGCTGAACTCCGGCTCGGTCTCGGTCGCCAGAAATCGCGCCATGCCATTAGCCGTCGCGCCGATTGCGGTGCGGAAGCGCAGCCGCTGCCAGGAAGTGTATTCGCCGGGACGCAGCGCGCAACGGCGTCCCTCCACTTGCAACTCGAACGCGCCGTTCCGCCGTGTGATCCGGAACGGAATGCGCAGCGTCGGGCAGCCCTCCAGAAACGTATCCTGGGGACCCTCGATCTCGCCCGCGAACCCCTCCGCTACGCGCCGCAGCGGATACCGGCTGCCGTTCTCGTAGGTCGCCCGGTCTACCCGCGTGGTGAATTGCGAAAAGCTGCCCTGCGTGCCTTTCAGGTCTGGCGTACACATGGCGGAAAGCATCCTGCCATCGAACTTTTCCGGCGGAAACGTGATCGGCACGCGCAACACCGTGCAGCCGATGCCCTGCCGCCCCAGGATCTTCCAGAACGGCTGGCTCTTCCGCCGCAATTCCACCGGCGTCCGCGAGAGCGGGATGCGCAGGCGCCCCAGGTGCAGCACGCGCGCCGGCCGCCCCACCCGTGCCGACGAGAGCTGCGGCAAATACGACTTCAGGCTGCGGTCCAGAAAATCGAAGATGTTATGCTTGGCAGGGCTGACTCCCGTAGCGAACGTGGACCATGCCACCGGCGAGAGCGCCGGAAACGTAGTGCGCAGGCGCGTGTAGCTGCCCTCGGCGGCCAGTCGCGCCAGGTTCGGCAGTTTGCCCTCGGCCATCAGCCGCTCCGTCGTCCGCGGATCGAGCCCATCCAGTCCCAGAAATACGATCTTCCGCACGCGCGCGCGCCGGTAGCCCTTGCGGCGGCGTGCGGCGCGCCAAGCCATGCGAAACGGCCACAGTAACAGCGAGAAAATGGTCAGGAAAAAACCGGCGATCAGGGTAAGAAACGAACCGAGAAACGCAAATCCGGCGCCGGGACCGACGTACGCAAGAACTGGAACCACAATCGATTATAACGGGCCGTGTTTGGTGAGAAAGGCCACGGGGCCTGTCCACGCGGTCATTTCAGGACGCGCCATGGCTAGGCTAGCAGCCCGTAGCAGAAGTCATTCCCCGACGGTCGTGGCTCCGTAACGCACTGAATCTACTGAGCCGCGCACGTCAGTAAGCGGTGTTTTGCCACTTCTGCCTCAGCGCGAAGCCCGGATCTCGGTTCGCCGCATCCCCAGTTGAGAATCGAACAGAACTGTTCGACAATCGGAAGGTGAAGGGTAGCGAGTTCCTGCGCAAGGTCTCAGGAAAGAGCTTGGTCCTGGTCTGCTGGCCGACATGTGCAAGCAGCTAGGGATTTGAAAGGCGGACCTCTGATGTTCAACGCAAGTTATCCTGCAAGTTTCCTGCACGAGGGTCACGGCAAGGGATTTCACGTGCGGTTCCCGGATCTCCCCGAAGCTCTCACCAGTGGAGACGATCTTGAGGATACGCTGCTGCAGGCGGCGGACTGCTTGGCCGAAGCGATTGCCGGCAGGATCGCCCGCGGGGACGAGATTCCCCCTCCGTCCAAGGCTAAACGAGGCCCGTATCTCATTGGGGTTCCGCTCTACCTTGCGCCGAAGCTGGCGCTATACCTTGCTATTCGTGAACGCCGCATACCAAACACCGAGCTTGCCAGGCGCCTGGGAGTAAGCGAAACGGTGGTCCGCCGCATGTTGAACCCAAAGCACGATACTAAGCCGGAAAA
Source organism: Bryobacteraceae bacterium (assembly GCA_035602155.1). Lineage (GTDB taxonomy): Bacteria > Acidobacteriota > Terriglobia > Bryobacterales > Bryobacteraceae > Bog-159. Next base: position 3,765 of record DATNMW010000380.1, read on the forward strand.
GATTCAGGCCGCGCTGGCCGCGTTGGGCAAGCGCTTTGTGGTGACATTCGAAGACGCCGCGTGAGCGATATTTATGCAATAAAGCGCCGCCCGCATCGTCACTATAATGTCTGTCCGATAGGCACTGACCATGATCCAAAACCGTTCCGCCCCGCCTGGTCCGATTGTCCCCAGACTGATCTATAAGGATGTGGCGAAAGCCATCGACTGGCTCACCGCAGCCTTCGGCTTTACCGAACGCCTGCGCACCCCACCCGAACCCGATGGCACAATCCACCACGCGCAGCTAGCTATCGGCGCAGGCTCCGTGATTCTGACGGGTCAGCCCGTCCAGCGCCCGGACGAGTTCATCCAAGCACTGACGGTGCCGGTGGAAAATATTGACGAGCACTGCGCGCGTGCCCGCCATTTCGGCGCCCGGATTCTGAGCCCGCCAGACACCAAGCCATTCGGCGAAAGACAGTATGCCGCCGAAGACCTGGAAGGCCGCCGTTGGGTGTTTACCGAGTCCCTATCCGATGTGCAGCCCGAAGCATGGGGCGCAACGGTGCATGACATCAAGCACCGGCTTGAGCTATTGCCGCGCCCGCGCCTCTGTTACCTGCAGATTCCGGCAGTTGATGTGCGTCAGTCCGCCGTCTTCTACGAGAAGGTATTCGGCTGGAACATCCGGCGCCGCGATAGCGATCACCCCAGCTTCGACGATGCCACCGGCAACGTAAGCGGTGCGTGGCTCACCGGCCGCGCAATCGCGCGCGATCCCGGCCTGCTGCCATATGTCTGGGTCGATGACATTGATGCGACCCTGGCTCTGGCCGAGGCCCACGGCGGTGAAATCGTCGAAGCGCCGCACCGCGACGCGCCCGATAGTACATCCTGGATTGCAACGTTCCGCGACCCTGCCGGCAACCTGATCGGACTTTATCGGGAAAGGCCCATCTGACCCAAAACAGTTCTCTTTCGCCGGCGGCGTTTGCCCGGCCCGCGCAGATCTACACTGTTCTTTCCTAGTGTCCCGTCCCGGCTAATAATTGACAACCGGCGTGGAGGGCGGGCAATCCTGCCCGCAGCCGGCTTTCAGCCGGCTGGACTCGCTGGAGAGCGGGCCTCCAGCCCAAGAGGTTGCCCACATTCGCGGCGTGAGGTTGTCAATTGTTATCAGAGACAGGAGACTAGCCCACGATCTTATACGGCCGCATCATCTCATTGTCTTCATGCTCAAGGACGTGGCAATGCCAGACGTAGCGGAACTCGTCGCCAGGCTTGGCCAGTGTCCCGGCGGGTAGATCGAAGCGCGCGATCACGCGCGTGACGTAGCCCGAATAAGTCTTGATTGTGTCTTTCCACGCGGGGCGCTCGTTGGATTCCGGCGGCATCGGGATAT
>DATNMW010000381.1:0-29940 GCA_035602155.1 Bryobacteraceae bacterium
TGGCGTCTTCGTGGACCGCTGGCATCCCCGCCGTACCATGGTGGCGAGCGACATCGCCCGCGCCGTGCTGGTGCTCGGGCTGGTCTTTACGCGCGCGCCGTGGCACATCTACGCGGTGTTCCTGGCGCTCAGCACTTTTTCCAGTTTCTTCACCCCGGCGCGATCGGTTGCCATCCCGCAGCTATTGCCGCTCAACGGACTAATGAGCGCTAATGCGCTGATCCAGCAGACCGTACAGATCCTGCAAATGGCTAGCCCGGTCCTGGCCGGTGCGCTGGCGGGATGGGCGGGCCCGAGTTCCTGTTATTATCTGGATAGCGCCAGCTTCGTGTTCTCGGGCCTCATGATCGCCACCATCGCCATCCCCGCGCGGCCGGCCCACGCGAACAAAGAAGTCAAGCCGGTGTTGCGCGACCTGGCATCCGGCATGCGCTTCATTTTCGGCCATCCGGTGATCGGTTTCGTGATCCTGTCGATCGCCGCCGGGACATTCGCCATCAGCGCATTCGGCTCCCTGATCGCCGTGTACGTGCGGGACGTGCTGCGCGCCAACTCGGTTCTGTTCGGCGCTCTGGGATCGGCCATTGGCGCCGGCATGCTGGCTGGCGGATTTGTAATCACGCCGCTGGCCCGCCGCATTCAACAGAAGGCGCACCTGATCACTGCGGGGATCCTGCTGTGCGGCGTTTGCATCGCCGCTATAGCCTGGATACCAAACAGCGTGGCCGCACTGGCCGGCTGCGTGGGCATCGGCGTTGGGGCGTCGCTGCTGACCATTGCCGCCGTGACTCTGCTGCAGGGGCAGGTCCCCGCCGGGATGCGCGGCCGCGTCAGCAGCAGTTCCATGTCGCTCATCTCGATATCCCAGGGCGTCGCGTTGCTGTTTGCCGCCGACCTGGCGTCCCGGTTCGGGATAGCGGACGTTTTCTATGGCAGCGCGGCCTTACTGCTGATAATTGCAATTGCCGGCACGTTCCGGCTTAGAAAGCCGCTCGAAGCGGCGAAAGCCCAAGCAGCCTGAGAAGAGTGCAAAGTCATGAAGAAAATGTTTCTTGGTGGAAAAATCGGGATCGTCGCCAGCGGCAAGAGCGACCTGAAAGACCTGCTCGTACAGTTCCACAAGGGCGATGGCCGCGGCAACGTGGTAATGGTTCGCGTTAACGACGATGCATTGGCCCGCATGGACCAGTTGGTGGAAGCTACCCTGTTCGGCAGCCGATCGGAATGCGCCGCGTTCCTGATCGGCGCGGGCATCGCCAGCCAAAAAGATCTGTTCGACCGCCTGGGCGCGCACACCGACGAGATCCGCAAACTCAAAGAGCAGCTTCGCCAAGTCGCGCTGAACGCTCTGAAGCCGAATGAGTAGATGCCGAACGAACCCAATCTCGCCCTTTATTTGCAACAACTCTTGCAACGGCTGGTTGCGGCGCACTCGGTCTCGCGGAGCCCACCTTCGGCTGCTGCCGAGTGCGCTCCGACAGAAATATCTCACTTTTTGTTTTTTTGCTATTGCCTCAGCGCGAAAAAAGGTTATTCTATGGATGATTGTGCCCCGACAACAGGAGGCGTTAATAATGTTTGACGGTCAAAAGCTCACTGCCAACGACGAAGAAGATATGGAAGACTTTCAAGACTACGACGACGAAGAACATCCGGACTCGACTTCGAAGCTCGATGAATTCGACGACGAAGACGACGACGAGGAGGAAGAGGAAATAGTGGTGGTTGCCACCGTGGAGGTGCCAGCGCCCGCTCCGGCCGGACCGCCGCCGGAGGCGCCCGCGGCAGCACCCAAGAAACCGGCCAAAAAGGCCACGCAGGCGGCCGCCAAGAAGCCTCCGGCCAAGAAGGCCGCGGCAAAGGCCCCGGCAAAGCCCGCGGCTAAAGCGGCGCCGGCGAAAAAAGCCCCGGCCAAGAAGGCTGCGGCCAAAAAGGCTCCTGCCAAAAAAGCCGCCGCGAAGAAAGCCCCGGTCAAGAAGGCAGCCGCCAAGAAAGCGCCAGCCAAGGCGGCCCTAAAGAAGGCGCCTGCGAAAAAGGCCGCCAAGAAAGCGCCGGCCAAGAAAGCTGCCAAAAAGGGCGGTAAGAAGTAGCCGCGCTATTTGTTCACGACTGTCCGGCAGCGTTCGAATAGCTCCAGCAACGCTTCGGCGTATTCTTCGGCAGACCTGCTGGCCGGTTTGCCGGAGAATCCCGCGGTGTTGCTCCCCTTCCCGTAGCCTGTGGTTGCCGCGATGAACTTCGTCAGTTCCAGGGCTATTTCGTCCTTGGTTCTTGCGGGAGGCGCTGGGGGCGTCACGGTTTCCTGCGTTTCTTCGGGCATGTTGCTGTTTTTCCTCCGGGGTGTGATACAACTCTAGGGTACAGCATTTCCATGCCGCTCACCGCCTGCCGGCATGTCCGCAAAATGCGCGGCGGGGCCCAGTCCCACCTGCTTGAAGCGGACGACGGCAACTTCTATATCGTCAAGTTCCGCAACAACCCGCAACACCGCCGCATTCTGGTCAACGAGCTGGTATCCGCGGTCTTCCTGAAGTATCTGCAGGTTTCCACCGCGCCGGCCGGGATCATTCTCATCACGCCCGAGTTCCTGGCCGCCACTCCGGAGATTTTCATTCATCTGGGCACGCAACACATTCCGGTGGCCCCCGGCTGGCACTTCGGCTCGCGGCACCCCGGCAATCCCGAGGTGATGGCGGTGTACGATTTTGTGCCGGATGCGCTGCTGAGCGGCGTCAGCAACTTGACGGATTTCCTGGCGGTGCTGGTCTTCGACAAGTGGATGGCCAACTCGGACGGCCGCCAATCCGTTTTCTTCCGCGCGCGCGTCGAAGATTGGCAATCGGTGGTCAAGAAGGCGTTCGTGGCCATCATGATCGACCACGGCTTCGTCTTCAACGGCCCCAATTGGGAGTTCACCGACTCGCCGCTGCAGGGACTGTATCCGCGCAAGATGGTGTACGAGCAGGTGCGTTCGCTGGACGATTTCCAGCCGTGGCTGGACCAGATGGTTCACTTCCCGGAAGAGATCGTGGACCGGGCCTTTCGCCAGGTTCCCCCGGAGTGGCTGGAAGGCGAAGAAGACGAATTCGAGCGACTGCTGGAAAAGCTGCTGCGGCGGCGGGCCCGCGTACCCGATTTGATCGCCGATGCCCGGCGGGGAAGGGTGAATCCGTTTCCGAATTGGGGATAGAAGAAGAGAAGTCAGGAGACGGAAAAAGAAGTCAGGAGACAGGAGTCAGGAGACAGAATGGCCCGTCCGGCCACTATTGTTCGGATGAGGGAGTCGAGACCTGCCGCGCGAAGCTTTCGCGACCTGCTCGTGTGGCGCAAGGCGCACGCGTTTGTACTGGGCGTGTATCCGTTTACAGCTTGCTTTCCAAAGCACGAGACATACGGACTGGCGCAACAATTGCGTCGCGCGGCGGTGTCCATCCCCGCCAATATCGCCGAGGGATTTCGAAGGCGCGGCAGGCTTGATAAACGCGATACATGAACATTGCGGAGGGATCGCTGGAAGAATGCCGGTATTACTTGATCCTGGCGCAAGACCTCGGGTATGGCGACACAACGGACCTCGCAAACACGGCGGGAGAAATCGGCCGGCTGCTGTGCGCCTACACAGCGGCCATTTTGTGCACCCCTTACGGCGTCAAAGAGAAGACGGTGCCACAGCCATTATTTTGTCCTCCGCAGGGGTAGCTTCCGCCCAGTTCGGTGTTCCCGTATAGCACACCCCCACTGCCAATCGCTACCGGCGCAATTGGCCGGGCCCCGTCGGCGCCGCCAGAGAACGAGTGAAGTACGGCCTCGGTCCAAGAATCGCCTGGCGATGCCGGCGGCGTCAACGAGAAGATCGTGCCTAGGTTAGAAGTCCCTCCGGTGTTGGTCGTGCCGTAAAGCACCCCGTGCCTGCCAATCACCACACTCGCTTCGGGATTTGCCCCGTCACTGCCGCCGGCGAAGCTATACAGTATGGTTTCAGTCCAGACGCCGCCCGGAGATGCCGGCGGAGTCAGCGAAAATACTGTGCCGTGGTCAGTAGCGCCGCCCACGTAGGTCGTGCCATAGAGCACGCCTGAGTCGTTGAACACAACACCTGCATAAGGTTCGGCCCCGTCGCCAGCGTAGCTGTAGAAATTATAAAGTACGGTTTCCGTCCAAGCGCCGCCCGGAGTTAACCGACGGGGTAACGGAAAACACCGTACCTCACCGGAATTACTTCCCCCGTTCTCCGTGGTACCGTAGAGCACCCCGTCCTTGCCAATCACCACACCCGCGTACGGAACGGCTCCGTCGCTGGGCGACCCCGTGAAGATGTGGACATTGTGCTCGGTCCACGCCCCACCGGGGGCCGCCGGGGGTACCAGGGCGTATACGGTGGGATCTGATGAAGTGGTGCCGTAAAGGACCCCGCTCTTGCCGATCACCATGGCTGCCCTCGGCTGATACCCCCAGTTTCCCGTCCCAAAGCTGTAAAGGACAGTTCCGGTCCATGCGCCGCCTGGGGAAGTCGGAGGCGCCAGAGAGAACGCCGTGCCATCGAACGTGCCCCCCTCGCCGCCGACGGAGCAGGTGCCGTAAAGCACGCCGCTACCTATCACCAGCGGTCCTTCGGGATAGACCCCATTGTTTCCAGTAAATTCCTGGATTGTCGCCTGGGTCCACGCGCCGCCTGCCACCGCCGGCGGCGTCAACGAAAACGCGGTGCCTTCATTTGTGAAGCTTCCATAACTATAGGTGGTGCCGTAGAGCACGCCGCCGCTGCCGATCACGACGCCCGCTATGGGATGGTACCCGTCGCTTTCTCCGGTGAAATTGTAGAGCGTGGTCAGCGTCGGTTGTGCCTGAGCCGCCATAAGAGCGGCGCACCGTGGACCGATGTCAAGGGCGCTTCTCCTGCCTCCTGACTTCTGCCTTCTTACTTGCCTAACTCGGCCTTTAGCTGCCTATACGCCGTCTCTTCGTAGTTAGTCTTTAGCCGCTCGTGTCCTTCGCTGCCGGGATGCGGCGGTTCGCGGCGCTCGGCATGGCTAAGCAATGCGGCGGCCTCCTCGTCGTTGGGGTTCCCTTCGAGCACGGCGCGAAAGCTGTCCGCCGCGGCGGGATACTGTCCGGCCTTCCACAACGCGTATCCCAGGTTGAAGTGATAGTCCTGGTCCGCGCTGTCGCCTTCCAGCGCCTTGCGGAAACTCTCGATGGCCGCCGTAAGGTTGCTCCGCGTCTGGGCCGCGCCCAAGTCGTTATAAACTTCGTTCAACGGCACGCTGGCCGCTACCGTCTCGAAACATTTTCCGGCGGCCGTGTAGTCGCCCATCTGGTAGTTGCACAGGCCTAGAAAGAACTGCGCCTCCAGAAAGTGCGGATCGCCGCGGTGCACGCGCCCCAGCCACGCGGCGGCCACGCGGTAATCCTTCTTGCTCCAATACGACTTGCCCAGTTGGAAGCAGGGTTGCGAATACGCGGCATCCAGGCGCGCCGCCTGCATGAAGAAGCGGTGCTGCTGCTCCGGGTTGGCGGCCAGCAGCCCGCGGATATAGCTCTCCAGCGCATCCAGCCGCACGCGCGGCATGGCTCGCAGAAACTCTTCCTCGGCTGGCGCGGTCTTCGCCGAAAGCGTCCTCAGTACCTGCCAGCTCAAGCGCGCCTCGAGGGCCGCCAGATCCTCCACGGCCCCGGACTCTTCCAACTCCGGGCCCTGCGCGAAGCGCTTCAGGTTGAGGATGCGGGCACCGATCCGCAACACGCCGCGCGATACGCCGCCTGCACCCGTGCTCGCCGGCGTCAGATCGTAATGGCCGTAGACCACTTCGGATGCGTCCAGCGCTTCGCCGGCCTTAATAATGGATGCGCGGGTCAGCACCGCGTTCGAGCGTAGCGACAGGCGCCGGAAGGCTTCCAGGCGATCCTCGCGCTCCAGGGCCAGCATGCCTCCGGCAACCAGAGATTCGCGCACGGCCTCGGAGATGCTTTCGCCGATCCAGTCCACGTTCGCGGAGTTATTGGCGGCGGTAGATCGATTCGAAAAAGGAAGGACCAGCACCGTCTCCGCGTGAACCGTCAAAGCACTGGAAACGATCCAAAACAAACCGACAAGCCGCTGCATCTGCCTTAATTGTAGCAGCGGCCATCGAGGGTTCCGGGTTACGCCCCAGAACCCCGCATTCTGACTCCTGCCTTCTGACTTCTGTCTCTTGCCTGTTAGTTCAGCACCAGTTTCATATTGGTGCCGCCCACCCGGATCTCTTCGATCTTGTTCTTGCCATCGGCGTTGGCGTACGTCACGGTGGTCGAGGGATACTTGCCCTCGCCAGTCTCCACCTTCACAGCCGCCTCAGTGGTTTCCTTGCCGTGCTTGATCACGATCTTCCGATCCTGCAACTCGAACTTGTAGTCGCCGGCTTTCAGCTCTGTGCCGCCGATCACGGCCGGCTCAAACAACGTCACGGTGAACGACTTGGCGCTGGCGAAGGCCATCCCGGCCAGTAGACACACGAATATCACTGCTTTCTTCATACGGTAATTTGCTCCTTCAAGCGTTTGACGGCCTAGAGGTGCGTCTTCGCACGGGCCGTCTAGTGGAGAAGACGGTTGGGAAGGGAAAACGTTGTACGGCGCGATATCAGCAATTTGTCAGAAATTCGCGCACGCGGGCCAACGCCGCGTCCTGAATGTGCGGTTCCTCGCCAAAACCCTTTAGCCATTGCATGTCAGGCTCCTTGCGGAACCAGGTCATCTGGCGTTTGGCGTAATTCCGCGTGTTGCGCTGCGCATAGAAGAGCGCCTCTTTGGCGTTCAGGTCGCCGCGCAACAGTTGGACCGCCTGGCGGTAGCCGTGCGACTCGAAGGGCTTCGCCGCCAGGGGAAACCCTCTGTCGAGGATGCGCTGCACTTCGTCCACCAACCCGGACTCGAACATGCGGCCGCATCGTTCGTCCAAACGGCGATACAATTCGTCGCGATCCGGCGCCAGGCCGATCTTGAGCGTGCGACAGCCCTGCAGCGCATCGCGGCCTTCGCGAAACATCTCGGTCATCGGCCGGCGCGCGATCAGGCTTACCTCCACCGCGCGCATGACCTTAGGCACGTCGTGGGGATGGATGCGCTGCGCGGCGGCCGCATCGAACCGCGCAAGCAGGCGATGCAGCGACCCGGGCATCCGGCGCTCGCGCGCGTCCAGCCGCTGGCGCAGGGCCGCATTCCGAGCGGGTCCCCGGAACAACCCTTCAAACAGCGCCCGCAGATAGAATCCGGTGCCGCCGGCCACCACGGGCAGCCTGCCGCGGCTCGAAATCGCAGCCAGGGCAGCGCGCCCAAGCAGGGCATAATCGCCCGCCGTGAACATTTGGTCCGGGTCCAGAATGTCGATTAGATGGTGCGGAACTCCACGCATCCCGGCCGGCGCCAGCTTGGCGGCGCCAATGTCGAAGTACCGGTAGATCTGCAACGAATCGCAGCTCACCACCTCGCCGCCGAATTGTTCGGCAACCCGTAGAGCCAATTCGCTTTTGCCGGCACCGGTCGGCCCGGCGACTGCCACTACTGGTTTCAATAGAACCTCTTCGATAGGTAACACAACTAGGCCGCCCGTCGCCGTTATACAATGAAAGGGAACGATTCGACCTCTCCAGGCATCTAGGTCGAAAGGAACCACAGACGATGAATTTTCCCCTAAGAGCGCTCCTCCTGGCCCTACCATTGGCTTGCCTGTCGTATGGGCAGGCCGCCCCGGCTTCATTGCCGCCGGTGGATAAAGCCGCGGCTTACTATAACTTCTCGATGGGCCACCTGTACGCGGAACTGGCTGGCGTGTACGGCAATCGCAGCGAATACGTGGTCAAAGCCATCGACTATTATAAGCAAGCGCTGAAACTGGATCCGGGGGCCAGCTTCCTGTTCGAAGAGCTGACCGACCTCTACATCCAAAGCGGCCGGCTCAAGGATGCCGTCACCGAGGCCGAAGACATCCTGAAGCGGGAACCCAACAACCTGGACGCCCGGCGCATCCTGGGCCGCATTTATACGCGCATGATCGGCGAAGGCAAGATCAACGAAGAGATGCTGCGCGCCGCCACCGAACAATACGAAAAGATCGTGGCCAAAGATCCCAAGGACATGGACAGTTGGCTGACGCTGGGCCGCCTCCACCGCACTGCCCGCAACTCGGTCGAGGCGGAAAAGGCCTATGCGCAAGCGCTGGCGATCGATCCCAACAACGAGGATGCGCTAACGGGGTTGGCCATCGTCTACTCGGACGTCGGCGATACCAAGAAGGCGATTGAAAAGCTGCAAGCCGTCACCAACAAGGATCCCAACCCGCGGACGCTGGCCGCTTTGGCGACTTCCTACGAACAGCTCAAGGACTATAAGAGCGCCGCCGACGTATTGCGCAAGGCCATCGATCTGGACCCGGAAAACAGCCGCATGAAGCGCGCTTTGGCGCTGGATCTGTTGCGCTCCCGCAATCTGGAGGAGTCCCTCAAGTACTACAAGGAATTCACCGACGAGGACCCGCACGACTCCGAGGCGCTGTTGCGCATGGCACAGATTTACGGTGAAACGCGCGATTTCGCCAAGGCGCGCGAGACCCTCGATAAAGCCAAAGCGGCCGACCCGGAAAACCTCGAAGTGCGATACGAAGAGGTGAATCTGCTGGCGGGGGAAGGCCAGACCGATAAAGCCATCGAAACGCTCAAGTCGATCGTGAAGGATACCGAACGCAAGACTTACTCGGAACAGGAGAAGGCCACCCGCGTCACGCTTCTGGAACGTCTGGGCGATCTTTACCGCAGCGCAAATCAAAACCAGTCCGCCATCGACACCTTCCGCCAGATGGCCGACCTCGATCCGGACTCCGGCGCCGGCGCCGAGGCCCAGATCGTGGACACTTATCGCGCGGCGAAGGACTTCAAGAGTGCCCGCGCGGAAGCCGAATCGGCGCTCAAGAAGTATCCCGACGAGTACGGTCTAAAGCGGGCGCATGCGGCGGTGCTCGCGGAAATGGGCAAAGTCGATCAGGGAGTTTCCGAATTACGCAGTCTGCTGAAGGGCGACCACGATCGCGAGACGCAATTGGGCATCGCCGAACTTTACGAAAAGGCCAAGCGATATGAGGATATGGTCAAGCCATTGGACGCGGCCGAAAAGCTGTCGGAAAGCAAGCCTGAGAGGGAAACCGTTTACTTCATGCGCGGCGCCATGTACGAGCGCCTGAAGAAGTACGACGCCTCGGAGGCTGAGTTCCGCAAGGTGCTGGAACTGGACCCGGACAGCGCCAGCGCTCTGAACTACCTCGGCTATATGTTGGCCGACCGCGGTGTCCGGTTGGATGAAGCGCAGAAGCTGATCTCGCGCGCCCTGGAACTGGACCCGGATAACGGGGCGTTTCTGGATAGCCTCGGGTGGGTCTACTACCGCCAAAACAGGCTGGACGATGCCGAGCATGCTTTGGTGCGCGCTCTATCGAAAAGCGAGGTGGGCGCGGACCCCACGGTGCACGACCACTTGGGCGATGTATATCTCAAGCTGGGAAAGACCAAGGACGCCATCATCCAGTGGCAGGCGTCTTTGAAGGAAGCGGAGAACGATACGCAATCCGACATGGAGCCGGGGGAACTCGCCCAGATCAACAAGAAACTCGAAGACGCCAAGATACGGCTGGCCAAGGAAACCGGCGCATCCAAGTGATCCCGCCTGAATCCGGCTTGAGTCCGGCTTGAGTCCGGCTTGAATAGAGGTATGCTTGGTTATGCCCATCGCGGTGCAGCCGCGGGCGAAAAAGGAACTTTGCTCCCATGAGTCTGAAGATCAATGTGCGTGAAAGCGGTAACGTAACGATTCTGGACCTGAACGGCCGGATCACCATAGGCGAAGAGGCGGCGGCGCTGCGGGATACCATCAAGGAACACGTCGATAGCGGGCAAAAGAACATTTTGCTGAACCTCGGCGAGGTGAGCTACATCGACAGTACGGGGCTGGGTCAGTTCGTGGGCAGTTTTGCCACGGTGACCAGCAAGGGCGGCCAGCTCAAGCTGCTGAACCTGCAGAAGAAGTTGCAGGAGTTGATGGCGATCACCAAGCTCATCACCGTGTTCGAGACGTTTACGAACGAATCGGCCGCAGTGCGCAGCTTCGCGGCGGCAGCTACAGCAGGCTAATGGCACAACCGCTCCCTTACGGTCGCGGCTCTGTAACGCCGTTGAACCTACCGAGCCGCGCACGTCAGTAAGCGGTGTCTCTTTATTCCACGTCCGAGGGATCCACAGCCTTGCGCTCTCCAGCGGTAGCCCAACGGATATAGGCGACGATATCGGCGATCTGCTGGTTATTGTAGCCGCCGACCGCTGGGGGGTGCTTCCAACTCGAATTGTCCGACTTCGATTCTACATCCGCGGGGGCGAACTTTCGCAACTCGGGCGGCGTTTTGGACAAATCGTAATACTGCAATGTGGCGGCGTCCGCGGAGGCAACCTTTATGCCCGGAAACGAATCGCCTCCTTTTAGCTTTATGGTTTCCACGTATTCCGTGCGCGAAGCGCGGATCGCGGTGACCAGGGCCCGCACGCCTACCCGCCCCAGAACCTTGAGATCCGGCCCGACCGCGGCGCCCCGGCCCTTCAACGCGTGACAGTTGCCGCAGCCGGTCTCCGCATAGAAAAGCGTCTGACCGCGTTCGATCTGCGGGTTCGGCGCAGCCACCTGCAAGAACAACAAAACCGATAACCAGATCATTAGATCCTCCAACCTCAGTATAGTCGGGTACGGCCGGGTTCGCTCGGCCCGCCTTACATTTCCAGCTTTCCCTTGTACAGCATGTCGCGCACGCGGAATTCCGCCTCGTGGTATGGGCCGTAGCCCGGCAGGTACAGATCGAAGGCGATGGTTTTGTCCCGTTCGGTCGCCGCGCGCGGATAGACCAGCCTCAGGAAAGGGTCGGAAGGCACTGGCGGGAAATGCCCTTCCATCTTGTACTTCCGGCGGCTTACGCGCATGATGGATTCCTCCTCCATATTGTGCGCCTCTTCGGCGTCCGCGAGCGCCGCCAGGTTTTTGTAGGCGATGGCCACTATCAATTTATCCGCGCCTTCGTGCGCGATGTATTCGAGGTACTCGCCGCTGAGCGGCTTGCCGCGGCGACGGGCCAACTCCGCTTCCGCCTCCCGCATGGGGCGCGACGAGGCCAAGTAGACTTGCACGACGGGCGCGGGTTCGGCCATCTCCGCCCAGGGACTGTCGTGGAGCAGCGACTCGACTTGGGCATCGGTCCAATCGCCGGGGGCTTTCGTTTCCCAGAACGGAGAGGCTAGCAAAGCCAGCAGTGCGCACACCAGATGCATAATGGTTCCAATATGACAGAAATCCGGTATCGCGGGCGCCGCGCCACGTCGATCGAAAACGAACTGGTGCGCGTCACAGTGCTGCATGAAGGCGGGCACATCGCCGAGATCCTGGACAAGGAGAGCGGCGTCAATCCGCTGTGGACGCCTCCCTGGGAATCGATCGAGCCTTCCACCTACGAAGCGCGCAAGCATCCGGAGTATGGCGCCGACGCCGAGAGCAAGCTGCTGAGCGGCATCATGGGGCACAACCTGTGCATGGACATCTTCGGCGGGCCGTCGCGGGAGGAGGCCGCGGCCGGGCTAACAGTGCATGGCGAGGCTTCCGTGGCGGTTTACGAAGTGACGGCTGCGGACGGCGAACTGACGCAACGGACGCGATTGCCGCAAGCGCAGTTGCGGGTGGAGCGGCGCATCGTGCTGGCTGGCCGGGCCGTGGAAATCATCGAGGCGGTGGAGAACGAAGCGATCACCGACCGGCCGATCGCCTGGACCGAGCACGTCACGCTGGGACCGCCGTTTTTGGAGAAGGGCGCCACCGAGTTTCGCGCACCGGTGACGCAGTCGCGGGTATTGGAGGAAGGCTGCGGGGATTTCGCATGCTACACGGACGCTCCGGTCTCGGGGGGATTCACCACGCACCTGCTGGATCCGGCGCGCGACACCGCGTTCTTTGTAGCGTGGTCGCCGCGCAGCCGGTTGGCTCTGGCTTATGTATGGCGGCGTGTGGACTTCCCATGGCTGGGAGTCTGGGAAGAGAACAATCGCCGCAGGGGCGCGCCGTGGAACGGGCGGACGCTGACGCGCGGCATGGAATTCGGCGCTTCACCTGTAGCCGAGACGCGGCGGCAGATGATCGAACGCGGCAGCTTGTTCGGCGTGCCGGCGTTCCGGTGGATTCCGGCGCGGACACGCGTGGAAGTCAGATATCGCGCGTTGGCGATCCGGGCCGAAGCGGCGGACGAGGTCCGGGTTGACTATTGAGCTGCGGCCCGGCGGCCGGGACGATCTGGCGTCGATTGCCCAAATACAGGCTGTGTCACCGGAAGCGTCGCAATGGGACGTACCGGAGTACTTTAAGTACGACTTGCTGGTGGCGTTGTGCGACGGGCGCGTGGCCGGATTCGTAGTGGCGCGGCGGCTGGCCGAAGGCGAAGGCGAGTTATTGAATCTGGCTGTGGATCCGGCATTCCGGCGGCGCGGTATTGGGCGCCGGCTGGTCGCGGAGGTGACCTCATTTTATCCCGGAGTCCTTTGGCTGGAGGTGCGGGATTCCAACGTTGATGCCCGTAAATTCTACCAATCATTAGGCTTCCGCGAGGCTGGATACCGCGCGGGCTACTACGCGGACTCAGCCGAAGGGGCTATTGTCATGAACGTTCATTCATGATACTGTCACAGGTAGACGGCAGGTTCTAGCAGGTTTTAGATGGGCCTGCCGCACTTCTCAAACCGATGAAGTGAAGATTACCCACCGAGCCTCGTTCCCGAACCACCGACTCGGCGTGGCAACCTCACTGGGAGGAACTGCCCCAATATGGAACGGAACGCACAGGAAGAATTCAGAGCGCATCTGATGGAGACAAACGCGGAGTTTCGCCAGCTTGCCGCGACGCATTGCGATTACGCGAAAAGGCTGGATGAGCTGGAAGCTCTGCCGCATCTGACCGACCAAGAGCAACTGGAAGAAGTGCGGTTGAAGAAGCTGAAGCTCCGTTTGAAAGACCAGATGGAAGCGATTGTGAGCCAGTACCGGGCTCAGCAAGTCGCTTGACGTTGGGTGCGCTGAATTTAGGTTTGAAGCCCGGCCTGGTTCGCCCAGCCGGGCTTTTCGTTTATGCAGGGGTATGACGTCGCGCTGAAGCTTTTGTTGCAAGGCTCGGCGACGGTCGCGATGCGCGAATTGACCGGCACGGCGATCGAGAAATGGCTGGATGTGGAGCTGCCCAAGGTGCAGAACCTGCGATTGGATCTGCTGGGCCAGAGTGTGGATGGCGATCTTATCCACTTGGAATTGCAGAGCGGCAATGACGCGGCGATGCCGTTCCGGATGCTGGAATACTGTATGGGCGTGCGGCGGTTATTCGGGCAATTCCCGCGACAGATTCTGCTCTATGTGGGCGAGGCGCCGATGCTAATGGAGAGCAGACTGAATGGCCCGGATTGGTTTTTCCAGTACCGCCTGATCGACATCCGGACGCTGAATGGCGAGCGCCTGCTGGAGAGCGGGGACGTGGGCGATAACGTGATTGCGATTCTGGCGCGTTTGCGGGACGATAGAGAGGCGGTCCACAGGATCGTGGAGCGGATCGTGGAACTGGCGCCGGCGGAGAGGGAAACCGCCTTGGCGCAGTTGACGATCCTGGCTGGATTGAGGCACTTGTGGCCAGCGGTGGAGCGGGAGATACGCAACATGCCGATTGATTTGGACATTCGGGATCACGAGTTCTTGGGACCTATGTTTAAGGCGGAACGTCAGGAGGGGCGGCAGGAAGGCCGTCAGGAAGGGCGGCAGGAAGGCCGTCAGGAAGGCGACCTGACCATCCTTCGCCGCCAGATTGCGAAGCGCTTCGGCGCGCTGCCGGGTTGGGCCGCGGAAAGGCTGGCGGGGCTATCGACGGCCGAGCTGGAAGAGTTGAGTGAGCGGGTGTTGGACGCGCGGAGCGTGGAAGAGCTGTTGGGGTAGCGCGGCAGCAACGGACACGGAACATGCCGATCGATTTGGATATTCGGGATCATGAGCTCTTGGGTCCTATGTTCAAAGAGGCACGGCAGGAGGGTCGTATGGAAGGCCGTCTGGAAGGCCGTCGGGCAGGCGGCCTCACGATCCTTCGCCGCCAGATTGCGAAGCGCTTCGGAGCGCTGCCGGGTTGGGCGGGGGAGAGGTTGGATGGCTTGTCGGCGGCCGATCTCGAGGAACTGTGTGAGCGCATGCTAGATGCCAAGAGCTTGGAGGAACTGTTGAGGTAGCGCGACCGCCCGGCGCGGGGCGTTCGCGATTTGCGCGCGGATTTGATGTGATTATCGAGGCCCGGCTGGGTTCGCCCAGGCCGGGTTTTTTGTTTTTGGGTGGGGATGCGATGGCATGCCCGATGACTTTGTTGCGGGGGATGGCGTGGCCCCGGCGCGCGTGCGACAGGGGGCCATTTTCCGATTTTGTGTTGCATTTTGTCGCATTTTGGCACGTTGGGGCTGCTTCAATTTGGCTTTTAGGTTCTTGGTTTTGTTGAAAACAAAGGCCGACTTGGGTTTGAATGGTAATTTGGCCGCAGGCCCGCGCCGTGTAGCCGCCGATGCGTGGTGTCCGGCACGCTTGGCCGATATATTCGGATTTCAAAGAACGGGGCAAAGGTCTACCCGATACAAGCCTAGCATGGAGGGGACTCGGATTCGGTTGGTGGATTGGGTTGGGCGTTTGTTTTCATGGGGGAAGGGGGAGGGTGAGATGCGTGATCAAGAGCCGGCCAAGGCTGGGGCCCGAGCCGCCGCCTTGGACACAAAAGGACCCCAAGTTGTTGAAACTAAATGAGGCCGCGGGCATGTGCTCGCGGAGATTGGCGCAAGGAAGCGCCTTCAGACCATCGACTTTACCTAGCTTCAATGGAGTGCGCCCCAGGTTCTGGGGTGCGATAGTTATTGCTTTTAGGTAAAGTCCATGGTAACCTATGGTCTGGTAATATTGAATTAGATGCAAAGGGCCGGTCGGTACTTCCGATACCTCCGGCCCAGTCTGGAAATCAGCGCCCGCGTGGGTGGGGCATGTCTTCAGTCTCTATCCTACCGCAAACGGCGCGGAAAGGAGGCCATTACGATGGCCAAAACCTCTTGGCGCAGGCGTCCCGTGTACCGGCGCCCGCAGCATGTCGCGGGCTGTTCTGCTCGACACCGTCTGATCAAACCGGCTGAGTGCGCCGCGTACATGTCTCGGCGGCGAGATCAGTGGACTGGATCGCCGTAAGCCAATCTGCCCGTCAGTTCGGCGGCGCGTGGTGCGCCGAGTGCTAGACGCACGAGGGCGGCGGACTGGGTTGGGGGGCGCTACTTTTTCTCGCACGCGGGCGAAAGCTAGGCGTATAGTTGAAATGATGCCGTGGCGCCGCCCCAGCCACAAAGGAATCGACGGAGCGTAGCATTACGATGGCCAATGACATATTGTCCGCCGGATCGGCGGCCGGAAAGGGCGAGCTGTTTTTTGAGTCGAACTACTGCCTTCTCCGCGGCCAGCCGCCGATGAAGTGGATGCACCGGCTTTTCCTTAGGCTGACGGACGGCTGGTGTCCGGCTCTTGTCGATCTGCCAACGGGAGCCGGCAAGACCGATGTTGTTGTTGTCTGGATTTTGGCGCTGTCGTGGTACGGGTTGGACGCGTCGGCGAGAAGGCCAGTGCCGCGACGACTGGTTTGGGTCATCAACCGCCGCGTTTTGGTCCAGCAGGTATTCCGGCTAGCGAAGCAACTTAGCGAGAAATTGCTTGGAGATGGCCTTTGTCCGCTTGATCCACTTGAATCCGTGAGGGCCGGCCTTGTCCGCTTGAGCGGGGATCAGGAGGACTTCTTTCGTATCGTTGAACTCCGGGGCCAACTCGTTGATGACCGAGAATGGTCGGTCGCTCCAGCGGTGCCGCAGCTTATCGTTGGCACAGTTGATCAGATTGGGAGCCGATTGCTGTTTCAGGGATATGGTCTTGGCAAGTGGAGCCTGCCACTGCAGGCCTCCCTGCTGGCTGTGGACGCCTGGGTTTGCGTCGATGAGGCCCACTTGGTCCCGGCTTTCGTTCTTACGCTCCGCCAGGCCCGGCAGTTGATCGAGGCGCAAGGGCGTGGCCCCACGACCGTTCTTGCCGCGGTCTTCGAGCGGCTTCCCTTCTGGTTGACCGAGCTCTCGGCCACGCCGGCTCTCCCGGCTCCGGGTGCGGAGTCGATCTTTCGGCTGCTCCCGGAGGACGAGGAGGATACCCCGCTCAGGGATCGTCTGTTGGCGGCCCGCACCCGGCGGGTGAACGTTAGTTGGCTCGCGGCCGACGAAAAGGCGAGTGAAGCAATATCGAAGGCCGCCGTTGATTTGGAGGGAAGGGCTGGAACTGTCGCGGTGTTCGTTCGTACGCCCAAGGACGCTAATGCGATAGCCACTGCGCTGAGCAGGAAATTCGGCGGCGAGAGAGTCCTCAAGATCACTGGGCGGCTTCGCGGGTACGAGCGCGACCGGCTCGGAAGAGAGAAGGTCTTCAGGCGGTTTGCTCCAGCCGGGGAAGACGAGGCTAGCGGAGGGCGGGAAACAGTCTTCCTGGTGGGCACCGCGGCTGCCGAGGTCGGCCTCGACGCGGACGCCGCTGCCATTGTTTGCGATTTCGCATCGCTGCCAACCTTGCTGCAGAGGCTCGGGCGGCTGGACCGGCGAGGAGCGATCAGCCGCAGGTCCGGTGACGGCGCGTGTGATCCGCCGACCATGACGATCTTCGCGAAACGTGAGGAGACTAAGTGGGACATCAGGAGGCGATTTCTGGGGTTGGCGCGGGCTCTCCGTGCCGATGCAGACTACCTTTCGGCTTCGGTTTTGGTAGGGCATTATTGGAAGGAGGCGACGGCTAAGGAAGGCGGGGAGGAGCAGAGCAAGGGGATCGATAAGGGCGAAATAGTTGGCGGGGCGACTCGCGCCGTCTTGCTTGGCAAAAGGCCTGGTTTTGACGTCGGCCTGATCGTTACGCGGCCGCCCGCCATGTGGCTTAAGCGCCCGATTGCATGCGTTACCGGGGGACCAGTTGCCGTGCCGCCCCTCACTTCCGCGCTCATCGAACACTGGTGCGGTACGACTGAGCCCCGGAATTCCTTTGTGCCGGTTCATCCATTCCTTTATGGGATCTTGGCCGACGAGGAGGGAACGCCGTTGGTGTCCGTGGCTTTCCGGCTGGAGATGGACGCGTTGGTGCCTCTCGGGCCCGATGAACAGGAGGAGGCTGAGGATGAAGAAGAAGGGGAGATTGCTGAGGCGCAAGTGGAGGATATCTTCGGCCGGTTTCCTCCTCAGCGGGCTGAATTCCACCTCATTGCGTTGAACGACGCGAGGAACTGGTTGGCCTCGCCGGCGGGGCGCACGGCCCCCGTGGCGCTCTTTGATGGCGACAAGTGGTCGGTGGCTTCAGGTGGCGTGAACAGGCCGGCGTTGAGGCCCGGAACGACGCTGGTCCTGCCGACGCTGGCGCATAGCCAAGTAGCCGAGCTATTGGAAGGTGCGAACAGCCCCAAGGATGAGAAGGCTTCGCGCGATGTCCTCGAAGGCGTTTCAACCAAGCGTCCTCGATACTGGCGCAGGGTCGTGCAGGTTGCGGCGGGCGGCTACAAGCTGGTAAGCGACGACGGAGCCTGTAGGTTTGGTCCGCGCGGCGCCACAGAAGAGTCCAGCACCCCGCAAGATGACGTTGCCTGTGGCAAGGTCCTCCCGGTTGCGCCTGCGGGCTCCGCATGGACCGTTCGGTTGCGCTGCAAATTGAGTATTGGCACGGCTGTGTTTCGGTTTGAGTATCTAAAACCGAAAAGGCTGGTGCAGGAACAGTTTCTTGAGGAGCATCTTAATAGGGCTGCGGGCGATGCCGGTAGGATTGCTAGTGCCCTGTCACCCGACAACGAGGGTTTGCGGCGCCTGCTTGTGGAGGCTGCGAAGGTGCACGATCTGGGTAAGGAAAATCCCAAGTGGCAATCGGCGATGGGTAACAGGGACTTGGGTCGTCCAGTGGCGAAGCCGTGCGTCGAATGGCCGCTGTCGATGAAGGGCTTTCGCCACGAATGGGAGTCGCTGCTTAGGGCTGGAGATCCCGGGCCGTTGGCTGGGCCGGATGAACGGGATTGGCTTGAGCTCTGGCGCCATTTGGTGGTGTCGCATCACGGTCACCTGCGGCCCTGGCTTGCGGAGCGTGTGTTGGAGCAGCACGCGCTCGGCAAGCAGCGGCAGTCCAGCCTGCGGCTCGAATCGGCCGAGCGTTTCGCCCGCCTGCAGGGGCTGCTTGGGCCATGGCGGTTGGCTTATCTGGAGGGGTTGCTCAAGGCGGTGGACGTGGCGGCGAGCCAGGCCGATGGAGCGGAGGAGAGCGATGAGCAATGACGGCTTGAAGGACTTGCTGCTGCCGCTGGATGAACGGAATCTTGCCCACGTGCTTTCCGCTGTGGCGTTGGCGGCGCTGGCGTCCCGGGACCCAGAGGCCAGGCCCAGCGAGTCGACGTGCTGGTGGAGTCAAGGGGGTTTCATAGTGAGGACGGCGATCACCGATGCCGCTCTATTCGGCGCGGCTCACAGGTTTCTCCAGCGCATGCGCTGGATTCCAGGTTTTGGGGCAGCCGAGCAGGGCACTTTTGCGGCCGATAGCGAGATCGGCTCGAACCCATTCATAAGCCTCGCCGAGGGCGGCCAGGAGAAGTCGCCGTTCAAGACGTTCTCCGGGCAGCAGGGCCCCGGGGACTTGCTTGAGGGACAGAAGGGGTCGCTTGCCGGTGCGACCGTTGGAAGCAGTTGGCTTGTACAACCAGAGCGTGGGATCGCTAGCTGGGGCTTCGACTGCCGCGTTGGGTCGCACGCCTACGACCTTGGTTTCAGTTCGAACGATGAGGGCACTGGGGATCGGGATCCGGTATACACAGCCGTGGAAATGCTGAGCATCGCTGGCGCGTCGTTCTTTACGGCGATTCAGGGCTGGCAGTTGGACGCGGACAGCGTAAACTATTCCATCTGGACCGAGCCTATCTCGGTGACCTTAGTGCGATATGCAGTTGCGGGTCGGCTTGACGGGCTTCCGGCGAAGCGGTACCGCGCCAGGAGCCGGGGCGGCGCCTATGGGAAGGGGGCTGCGTATCGGTTTTTTCCCGAGGCAACTCTTCAAAATCAGAAAGGGGGACAATAATGGTGCAAGTAAGTGAAGACAGACTTAAAGAGGCCATCGCCTTGCTTGACGGGCTGCTCGGTGTTGATGTGCGGAAACCGGGGACGGCTGCGCGGTTGCCCGCCGTAATTCGCGTAGTCGAATCTCTGGAACCTGCGGGTGGAATGGAGTTCCCCGTTTTTCCTGCGTCCTACGCGGGAGACGGGCAGAATGCTCCGCCCGTGTATGACCTAAACGGCGTTGAGTACGGCCCCGAGGTGGAGGTGATCCATGGAAAGGACAGGGATCGGCACCGCCGCGAGCCTGTTAGGGCGCGTCAGTGCACGATGGACTCGCCGCAGTCCCAGGCTAACCGCACAGAGATTGCGTTTCTTGAGGACGAGGAGTTGCAGTCTTTGGTTCCGCAGGCATCCGTAACGATTCCGAGGGCAGAGGGGAAGAGGGAGAGCGAGAGCGTGCTTTCCTTGCCGCACAGGGTTGCCGATTTCCGCGTGCGTCTCTCGGATAAGCAGGGCGAGGTGGAGGCGGCCATTAACGCCTTTGCCGATGGGGACTCGCTGAAACTGCTTCGGCTCATGCCGACGAGCGTTGTTTTCGGCTTTTGGGACAGCCGAGGCAAAGGAACTCAGCCTAAGCATGCTCGAATACTGATGTCCCGGATCGACGCCTTCGACGTGGTGCCCTGTAAGAAACACGCTCTCTATAGCGGGCCATATTCGAAGGACGAGTTTGAACGGGTGGTGCTGACGGGTAACGAGTTGTCCGCCACGGTCCAGGAGGAAACGGATAGCGATGCGGAAGAGGCGAAGTCAGTGGCTGCGAGGAGGAAGAAGATGGCGCAGCTTGGCTATACCGCTGCGCCGAGCGAGGGGTTGGGCGGCGTGCTGGTGCAAGGGACCATAGAGCGGCTGTCGCTTATATCGGTGACGGACATCGCACGGCTACGCTGCCTTGACGGAGACGCCGGGGCACAGAAGGCGTTGACTAACGCCGCGCGCCGGTACGTATTGACGCTGGCCCTTTTGGCGGAGGGGCACCCCCGCGCGACGGGTAGCCATAGGTTGCGCTCTGGTTGCGAGCTGCTGGCTAAGCAGTCTGGTCTGAAAGTCGAGTTGCGAGGAGGCGATGGCAGCTATTCGGACGCTGCCAGATTGCTCGCGTTCCTCGTGGACCGAGAGGATCTCTTGGCCGTTGCAGCACAGGCCAAAGGGGTGCTTGGGATACCTAAGCTCGACAGTTTCACTGTCACAGCCGCATCGCTTAAGGCGGATTTCGAGGGCGCGGGCAGCGACCAGCCCGCTCAGACGTCCGCTGGCGTCGGAAAGAAGAAAGGTGGGGGACAGAAGGCTCAGAAATGACCTCCCTTGTTCTACAGTGCGGTTTCGTAGCTCATAGTTACCAGGGCGTGCGCCAGAGGCTTGGCCGGGACGAGGAACTGGACTGGCCACCATCGCCGGGCCGGATACACCAAGCCCTGATTTCCGCCGCCCTAAGGGGTCTTCCTATGGCCGGGCGCGTGCCAGAGGCGGGAGTTGCACTCGATGGGTTGCGGTGGCTGGAGGGGCAGCCTCCTCCGGATATTGTGGCGTCGGCTATTTGCGAGGACGCGGATTCCTCCACGCATTTTCGTTTGGCTATTCCGCAGAACAATCCTGCTAAGGGCGACTTGGCAAAAACGTCTGTTTTGCTCAAGCCGACGCCACCGCATCGCGCAGCGGGGCGATCACGCGAGCCGCTTCGGGTTGACTACGTATGGCGCTTAGAGGAGTCGGCCGCGCGCGAGACCGCTAGGCGGTACTTTTCTGAGCTTGCCGACCTTGTGGCTCAGGTTCGTTACTTGGGACGGGGTGAAGACCAAGTCGAAGCCCGACTTGAGTTTCGGGACGACGATTGCGCGGATGGCGCGCAGGAAGCATGTGAGACGTGGAGGCCGAGCGACGGGTCGGCGGATGCCGATCTGTGGGTTGCGAGACCTAGATCAACCGACGAGCTAATTCGCAACTATGCCGAGCCGGTTCCGGAACGAACTCGGAAGCCGCCGGCCAGCCGATTCCTACGGGAGCAGGGGTATGCCCGTGAAGCGACGGCCGGCTTGTTGCCCGTCCACGTTGCGATATTTCAGCTTTTCGCCGATTCCGGTGATCTGGACGAACTGCCGTTTTCCTGCGATGCGGAGAACGCTGGAGTTTGGCGGGCGGCTATCAGGCAGAGGGCGGTCGATTCTGCCCGCGACCGCGGGCGTTGGGACGATCCGGATCTCGCCGTGGAATTGGTGACAGGCCATCCCCCCGGCGATCCCAGCAGGAGCGAGCAGCCGCACCTGGCCTTCGTGCCTTTGCCTTCGATCGGTGCGCACGGTAAGGCTGACGGGCGCGTGCGACGGTTCGCGCTGCTGGGCTACGCGCGCTTGGGTTTGGAGGCCGACGCTGCCGAAGTCTACCGCGTACTGAGCGCGTCGCTCGACGGGGAGATGGTAGAGGCTGGGGCGTCGCATTATCGGCTTCAACTGCTTGAACGCCCACAGAACGACAAAGTGTGGCCCCAATTTGTTCGCTCGGCACGGATCTGGCACTCGGTCACGCCCGTGGCGCTTGCCCGCGGCTTCAAGGTGCCTACGCTCACGCCGGACGGATCGCGGAGATTGAGCGGCAATGAGAGGCACCTGCGCAGGCTTGCTGAGTGGACGGCGCTGTTGCGGGCTAGCCTGCGTCACATCCGTCTCCCTGAGGAATTGGCGGCTACTTGCGCAATCACGCTGACGGCTTCGCCGCTCGTGGCCCATACGATGCGCGCGGAATGTTATCGGCCTCCGGGCGAAGCCGCCGTATTCACGCACGCACGGATCGAGTTCACTGAGCCGGTTCGGGGGCCGTTGCTCGTAGGCGATCGGCGTTACTTCGGCTACGGCCTATTTTTTCCGGACTGATGCTTGGCTATGCGCACATCTTACCTGGTTTGCTATGACATCTGCGAGGACAAGCGGCTGCGCAAGGTCTTTCAGCTTATGCGCGGGTACGGGGACCACTTACAGTACTCTATCTTCGAATGCCAGCTTACGGCGACGGACCTGGTGCGGCTGCGGGCGGCGCTGTCGGCGATTATTCATCACGTCGAAGACCAGGTTTTGTTCGTGAATCTGGGGCCGGCGGCGGGGCGGGGCGACCGCGTCATTACCGCCTTGGGGAAGCCGTATAGTTGCATCGATGCGCCGTGCATCGTTGTATAAGGATGGTGTTGCATGGCCACACTGCCTATCTATCCCGCGAGCGACCCGGAAGGCGAGCGGCGCGCGCTGCCGGAGTATCTGCCGGCGCGCATGGTGAACGAGTTCTCGTATTGCCCGCGCCTGTTCTTCTATGAATGGGTGGAGGGCGTCTTTCAAGAGAGCGCGGACACCGTGGAGGGCGCGGCGCAACATCGCCGCGTGGACGAGAAGGCGACCGCGCTGCCTGCGCCGCGCGAGGGGGTAGCGGCGACGGCGTCGTCCATCCATGCGCGCTCGGTGACGCTATCGAGCCAGCGGCTGCGGGCGATCGCGAAGATGGACCTGGTGGAAGCCGAGGGCGGCCGGGCGACGCCGGTGGACTACAAGCACGGGAGTCCGCGGGAGGGTCCGGAGGGGCTGGAATTGTGGCCGTCGGACAAGGCGCAGCTTGCGGTGCAGGGGCTGATTCTGCGGGACAACGGGTATCAGTGCGACGAAGGGGTCGTGTATTACCGCAAGACGGGGCAGCGCGTGCGGGTAGCGCTGGACGCGGCGCTGGTGGCGGAGACGGAGGCGCTGATGGCGCAGGCGTGGGCGGTGGCGGAGCGGGGCCGGATTCCGGAGCCGCTGGTGGATTCGCCGAAGTGTCCGGGATGTTCGCTGGTGGGGATCTGCCTGCCGGACGAGACGGTCAGCCTGACGCGCGCGGAGCAGGAGGCGGAGCCGGTCCAGATGGGTCTGTTCGGGGAGCCGCCGCGGAAGCCGGCAAAACGGGAGGTGCGCGCGCTGATGACGCCGCGCAGCGAGTTGCGTCCGCTGTATGTGAACACGCAGGGCGTGCGGGTGGGGAAGTCGGCGGCGGTGCTGCAGGTGAAGGACAAAGAGAAGCTAGTGCAGGAAGTGCGGATCGGGGAGATCTGCCAGGTGAGCCTGATGGGGAACGTACAGCTTTCGACGCAGGCGGTGCAGGCGCTGTGCGAGGCGGAAGTTCCGATTTGCTACTTCTCGATGGGCGGGTGGTTTTACGGCATCACAACGGGGTTGAACGAGCGGAACGTGTTCCTGCGGCGGAGCCAGTTCCGGCTGGCGGAGGAGGATTACTTCGCGCGGGCGGTGGCGCGGCGGCTGGTGGCGGGGAAGATTCGGAATCAGCGGACGCTGCTGCAGAGGAATCATGTGGAGCCGCGGGCGGCGACGTTGGCGGGGATGAAGGAGATGGCGGATCGCGCGGAGCGGGCGGGGTCGCTGGCGGAGCTGCTGGGGATTGAGGGGAACGCGGCGCGGCTGTATTTCGGGGATTTCGCGGGGATGATCAAGCCGGACGAGGAGCGGGCGGCGGGGGAACTGACGTTCGATTTCGAGGGGCGCAACAGGCGTCCGCCGCGGGACCCGGTGAATGCGCTGTTGTCGCTGGGGTACAGCTTGCTGGCGAAGGATCTGACGGTGGCGTGTTTTGCGGTGGGGTTCGATCCGTACATTGGGTTTTACCATCAGCCGCGGTTCGGGCGTCCGGCGCTGGCGCTGGATTTGATGGAGCCGTTCCGGCCGCTGATTGTGGATTCGGCGGTGCTGACGGGGATTAATACGGGGATGGTGACGGAGCGGGAGTTCGTGCGGGTGGGCGGGTCGGTGGCGCTGACGGCGGCGGGGAGGAAGGCGTTTTTCCGGGCGTATGAATTGCGGATGGATACGCTGGTGACGCATCCGCTCTTCGATTACCGGGTGAGCTACCGGCGGATGCTGGAGATCCAGGCGCGGTTGCTGGCGCGGGTGTTGGATGGGGAGATTGGGGAGTATCCGGTGTTTACGACGCGTTAGGTGGGGCGCGACTGGGGTCGCGGATTATGGAGTGATGGCGATGCACAGCTTTCAGGTCGAGCGCGCCGCATGGGCGGGTGAGCCGGTAGGGGCAAGCGGCGGAATTCCGGTATGGTCAGCTAGTGGCGTCGCCATCGAAGGAGACTTCTCAGGTATCCAGCGCTTCGTCAATCGGCCCGTGCCAGGCGCCTCGGGCGCGGCCCGGAGGCTGAGATCCCGTTCGTTCCGGGTTCTGGCGCTCACTCGGCTAGTGGCGGCTGCGGTTGAAGAGCGTTTCAAGGACGCCGATGGGCACCTGTTTTACTCTGCCGGCGGACGTTTCCTGATCTGGTCGCAGCCATGTCCTGGATGGCGGGACCGGCTTGTCTCTTTGCAGCGGGATCTCGATGCAGAGCTGCTGTCTGCATACCACGGGGAACTGGTCTTTCATCTTGCCGGCGCCGAGTTCACGGACGGCAAGATTCCGACGGCAGCGCTCGGCGAGGCGATGCGCACACGGAAACAGATGCCGTTTGGCTACGCTCTGCGAAGTGGGGGCGGATGGGCCACGAACCGCTTCGCCTTTAGCGCAGCGGACCATGGCAGGTGCGAGGGTTGCGGCGCTACCGCGAGATTGTATGGCGAGGATCTGTGCCAGACCTGCATCGACGATCGTGATTTGGGAAAGAGATTACTATCCGCCCAGCGTACCGCGTTGACGAAGTCGCGGCAGGGCTTCATCAGCTTGCTCGGGGAGCGCTGGGACATCTCGCCGGATGGCCCGCTGACGATTCCGGCCGTGTGCTATGCGCCTCTCGACCACGGGGAACTGGCTACCTTCGAAGAGATCGCCCGCGTGGCGGCAGGCCGGCCGTACCTCGCATATCTGCGAATTGACGCGGATCGCATCGGGCAGCAGTTTCGCGCGCTCGCCGGAGATGCAGGACGTATCTGGGGCCTAAGCAAGTTGCTTGACGGCGCCTTTTCGGTTGCCGTCCCGAACCTGATTCGGTCGAACCACCCGAGCATATACCCGTTTACGGGGGAGGCGACGACCTGTTCGTGATCGGTCCGTGGAACGAGATCCTCGACTTCGCGGCCGCATGGCGCTCCGAGTTTCGCGCCATTTCAGGTGAAAGACTCACGTTCTCGGCAGGTGTGGCGCTGGCCAAACCCCGTCAGCACATCCTGACCAAGTCGGACGAAGCCGAGCGTGCCCTTGATGAGCAGGCCAAGATACCGCGCGACAGTATTCATGCGCTGGGCTCTACCATCGCCTGGTCCGAGTTCGCCCATGTGCTGGAGGAGGCGCGCCGCTTGGCCGGCCTGCACGCGACGGGACAAATCAAGGGTGCGTTGCTACACAATATCATCGAGCTGCATGGGCGCTGGCGCAAGGGCGACGCACGCTGGAACTACCTGCTGTTCTATCAGGTTGAGCGTAACTTGGCCGGCGAGGCGCGCAGCTTTGTCAAGCGCGCCTTTCTGTCACCCGGCGATCTTTGGAAATACGCCGATTTCGTGGTGCGGTACGCTATGCTACATAGCGGAGCGGGGGAGAAGGAATGATCAATGCCTGATATGAAAGATGCGTTGCGGGGCGCCGGGTTTCGGGATAGGCAGCCGGAAGGTGGTCGCGGTGCCGGCCCGCCCGTTGTATTCGCGCCTGGTTACCCGGAATATCTGACTTTAGATGGCCATACGCGGGTTGACCTGATAACCAGCAAAGCCGAAGAGATTGCGGCACGCTTTGAGACCGATAAGTTGAAGCGGCACCAGCTCCGATCTTTCTACGATCACGCTAAGCGCCAGTTGCAGCGGCTCGATTACGGGGCTCCGTTCGGGGAGGTCCATGCAGAGATCGCCCGGTTGAAGGCGTTCGCCGCCGACCGCGCAGGACGCGCCAACAACCCCCTGCCGGACTCGTTCAAACGATTCATTGACCGCAATGTAGACGCGGTCGTTGATGAGACCTCTTTCCGAAAAGGCTTCATGCCGCATTTCGAAGCTGTGGTCGCGTACTGCGCGCGGATAAAGGAGTGACACATGGGTAAGTGGACACACGTTGTAGAGATGAGGTTCGAAATCGAGCTGGTGGATGGCATGCGGATCGGCGGTGCCGGCGGCGGCCTTGAGATTGGCGGCGTAGACCCCAACCTCACGGCGCTCAGAGATCCGATGAGCGGCGAGCCGTACGTTCCGGGTTCCAGCCTGAAGGGGAAACTTCGGAGCACGCTTGAGAAGGAGCACGGACTGGGACGCGACGGAAAGCCTTGCGGCTGCGGGAGGCCGACGTGCCAGGTCTGCCCGGTCTTTGGCGCGCATATGAACATGCGCGCTGAGTGTGGGCCTTCGCGTCTGACGGTTCGCGACGCGCACTTCACCGATGACTATCTGAAGATCTGGAAGCAGAATCCGGTTTTTGAGGTGAAGGCCGAGAACATCATCGACCGGAACCGAGGCACGGCGGAGCATCCCCGCTGGCAGGAGCGGGTGCCGTCGGGCGCGACGTTCCAGGCGCAGATGGTGCTAAAGGTTCTTGAGGGCGACGGCCAATTCGAGGACAGATGGATTGCGGGCCTGAAAAACGCCCTCGCGATTGTGCAGCGGTGCGACTCGCTGGGTGCGGGCGGCAGCCGGGGCTCGGGCCGAATCGCCATACGGAATTTCAGCTCGGAGAAAGTGACTCTCGAGTCGCTGACGTTATGAACACCTGGCGTCTGCGACTGCGGCCGCGCACACCTTGGGCTACGCCTTGGCGCGCGGACTCTCTCTTCGGGGCCGTCTGCTGGCGTTGGCTGGAACTGTACCCGGAAACCTTTGAAGCCATGCTTGGCCAGTTCCGGGAGGGAAAGGCTCCGCCCTTCGTCTTATCGGACGCGTGCCCAGGGGATCTGATGCCGATGCCTATGCACGTCGCAATCCCCCGCACGGACAAGAAGTTGAAGCCGCCGACGTATCTGCCGCGGGTTTCGTTCAACGGCGTCATGCGCGGCGGGACGGAGGCAGCTTCTCCTGAGCCAGCCGACGTCATGCATGCCAGCGCGCGCGTGCAAACAGCCATCGACCGGGACCTTGGAGCGGCCGCGGACGGCCAGCTATTCGAAACGGACACGCAGTATCTCGACGCGTCATGCGATTGCCTGAGTGTCTACATCCGCTCCGACGGCCAACTGGAGCACGTCATAGCCTGCTTCAGGGCTCTGGCGCACGGGGGCTTTGGCAAGAAGAGTTCGACGGGACTAGGCGGGTTCGAGATCGCCGGACCCCCGGAGGCGTGCAGTTGGTTGGATGAGGTCCCCGGCGCGAACGCCTTCATGGCTCTGAGTCACTTCGTGCCGGCCCCTGGCGATCCAACCGGCGGGCGTTGGCGTACGCACGTCACGTTTCCAAAATTCCATGCAAATTCAGTATCGAACGTGTTCAAGGGATCCATTCTGATGCTCGCGCCGGGATCGGTTTTCCGGACGGGCGAGGGGCCGCTGCGGCCGTGGTACGGCTCTATGATTCCAGTGCCGCGTCCCGAAATGCCCAAAGCCCTGCACTACGGCCTGTGTTTTCCCGTCCCGATGGTGTGGGGCGGAGACGTAGTGTGAGGACCGCCGCGATATTTCCGATCGGCACCAGCGTCGGCGGATGCCCGGATGCCATCGCCGAGATACTGAAGGAGGAGCCGGCTCTTGAGGTCTACTTGCTCTGCGGGAACCGGGGCGCGCCGGATGCGCCCGATCCGCACGATTTCGCGGCGCAGATAATGGAGGGCATTCGCGATGGACGCGTGACATGGGCTCAGTTCCAGGCTGTGGAGCCCTTCGATATGTCCGTAACCTACGCACAGGTCCGCGCCTTTGTCGCGGGCATCTCAGAGCGGAACTACGACCGTGTGTACGTGGGCATCACTGGCGCCGCAAACCCGGTGGTGGCTTCGCTGTTTCAAACCGCCATGGCGTACCTCTCCTGTCAGGTCATCCCGATATATGTGCAGGCTAGGGGCGCGGTTCGCGTCCGGCATTTTCTGGCTTCGGATGTGCGCGACCGTGTAAACGCCGAAGAAGCTTTAGCGACCGCACGATCCGGTCAGATTCGGGTTGCGGCGCGCCTCGCGGAACGGCTGCCGCCCGAGGGCTGGAAGTTTCTTCGCTGTTCCCTGACCGCGCTCTCCTTCTGGGATGACTTCGATTACTCCCAAGCGAAGCAAACGCTGGAACATCAGGCTCGCAGGTCGGCCGAGCACGCGCAGCAGCCGATGCTGGCGCCGCTCGCGGACACCGTAACTCGCATTGCCCGCGTTGCTGGACAAATGAGCTCGTTTGCAAACGAGATTTGCGACGTGCAAAACTTTTGCGCCAGGGTAACGAGCGAGGGCTGGGCGGAGCGGGCCTTGCAGGGCGGCTCGTTGCTAATCGCCGACGCTCTGGCGAACGCCCAGCGCCGCATACTGGAAGGCCGCTTCACCGATTCCGTGCTGCGGTCCTACCGGGCCGCGGAATGCGCAACACAGACGCGGTTGCTGGCGATTGGAATCCACCCCGCCAAAGTTGACGCTTGCCAAGGCGCGTACCAGCGCCACCGGGCAGCCGGCGCACCGGAAGCCGAAGAACTGGCCTTCATCGCGGGCCTGCATTTCCTTGCGTCGGCCGGCCAACTCGACTTTGCCCCGATCGAGAAACGTGCGACGAATCTCAGCAGTGCTCGTAACCATACCTACCTGGAACACGGCTACCAGCGCGTGCAAAGCGGTCAGGCGCAGCGATGCTTCGAACTGTCGTTGGAGATATGCCAGCATCTTGCCGGCCCCGGCATCGACAAGAGGTGGCAGGGGTTTGAGATGAGGTTCTGATTATCGCGGCTTCGGCGGTCCTGACGGCGATGAACAGGGATGGTGGCGGAGCGGGAGTTCGTGCGGGTGGGCGGGTCGGTGGCGCTGACGGCGGCGGGGAGGAAGGCGTTTTTCCGGGCGTACGAGTTGCGGATGGATACGCTGGTGACGCATCCGCTGTTCGAGTACCGGGTGAGCTACCGACGGCTGCTGCAGATCCAGGCGCGGTTGCTGGCGCGGGTGTTGGATGGGGAGATTGGGGAGTACCCGGTGTTTACGACGCGTTAGGCGGGGCGCGAGCGGCGGGTTGGCGGCGGAAATGGCGGGGGCGCTCGCGGGGCGGTAAGTGGCGGGTGTGGATTGACTTATATGATGGGGCCAGGTGGTAGAGTGGGGAATGTTCGTAGCGGTGCGCCGGGTGGTCGCAAAGGCGCGCAAAGATCCTTGAAAATTGAATAAGATAGGGGAGGGGCTATTTCCGCGAGCGCGCGCTCGCGGCCTCATTGAAGCGCGTTGCCGTCGTATTCACCTGGGTGCTCGGGGCCATTTCCGCGAGCGCGCGCTCGCGGCCTCATTGAAGCAGCTTCAGCCTTGTCGGCGCGGTTGCGCTGGGCCTATTTCCGCGAGCGCGCGCTCGCGGCCTCATTGAAGCTGCGGCCACTTCCGCGCGTTCTTCCGCTTCCCACGCATTTCCGCGAGCGCGCGCTCGCGGCCTCATTGAAGCTGGGTGCCTGTGTTTTGCGTTTGTTGCACCCTGCAATTTCCGCGAGCGCGCGCTCGCGGCCTCATTGAAGCTTCTGTGTCTGGCAACGTTCCGAGGGG
This sequence comes from Bryobacteraceae bacterium, assembly GCA_035602155.1. Classification (GTDB taxonomy): domain Bacteria; phylum Acidobacteriota; class Terriglobia; order Bryobacterales; family Bryobacteraceae; genus Bog-159. Next base: position 29,844 of record DATNMW010000381.1, read on the forward strand.
GATGACTGCATTTCCGCGAGCGCGCGCTCGCGGCCTCATTGAAGCCTGTAACGCCCTGCACTTGCTGCGCCCATGGGCCGGAATTTCCGCGAGCGCG
>DATNMW010000382.1:0-2632 GCA_035602155.1 Bryobacteraceae bacterium
CAGAACCCAGCCATAAATATGGTAGGCCATAGCCGTGCGAACCACAGTAGACATTCCGGATGCCGCCTATCGCCGGCTGAAGACCAGCGCGGCCGAACAAGGATGCTCCGTGAAGGAGCTTATTCTGCGCGGAGTAGAAACTCAACTCGAAACCCGCAAGAGGAGCAACCGCATCCGCCTGCCGATTGTCCGCTCCAAACGACCGGGAACGCTCCATCTGACGAACGAGCGCATTTATGACATCATCCCATTTCCCTGATGTCAACGTGTGGCTCGCGCTAACTCACAGCCGGCACGTCCATCACGTGGCCGCCGTACAATGGTTCGATTCCGCGGGCGCCGACTCGTTTTTCTTCTGCCGCTTCACCCAGATGGGCCTATTGCGCATGCTGACGAATCCGCAGGTCATGGAGGAAGAAACCATGACCCAACGGGGCGCTTGGGCGGTATACCACCGTTGGTTCGAGGACGGGCGCGTCGCCTTCCTGCCCGTGCCCGCGTCCGGCGATTTCGAGCATGTCTTTCACGCCGCAAGCCTGCGCGAGCGGCCTGCGACCAAGCTGTGGGCAGACGCCTATCTTGCCGCATTTGCCAGGATTGCCGGCTTGACTGTCGTGACTTTTGATCGGGGCTTTCCAAGGCTGGACGGCCTCGAAGTCGAGCTATTGTCTGGCCGCGTATAGTCTCATTATTGGAATGACGAATCGCCAGCCGCCAGCCGGACGGGATCAATAATCTCCGGAGGCGCGGCAAATGTGACAGATCGAAAGCCCGATGCGGTCCGCGGTCAAAGACGGCGATCCGGCCCTATTGCGTGCTCCGACCCTGGAGGTAGTTGATCCGGGGGGCGGAGCCATTTCTTGTAGACCATGCGGTCAGTGGCTCCCGCCGGATGCATCGGTGTTTGTGCCCGACCCTGCTAGAGCCGAACCCGAGCGTCCTTTCGCAGGGCGTGGAAGAGCGGGGGCTGAATAAGTATAATCTCTTCATGATCGAATACGCCGATGCCAGCCCCGAAGTGCGGGCCGTGTATGACGATATCATGGCCGCCCGCCAGACGGATTGGATCAACAATTTCTGGAAGGCGCTGGCGCACGATCCCGCCACCCTGCGGCGCACCTGGGAGAGCATCAAGCAGATTATGTCGCCCGGCGCGCTTGACCCGCTGACCAAGGAAATGGTCTATCTGGCAGTCAGCGCCAGCAATCAGTGCCCTTACTGTATTGCGTCGCACACGGCGGCCGCGCGTAAAGCGGGCATGTCCGACGCTATGTTCGGCGAGCTAATGGCCGTGGTGGGGATGGCCAACGAAACCAACCGGCTGGCCAGTGGCTACCAGGTTGAAATCGATGAGCGGTTTCGGCCACGCTAACGTCAAGAGACTATGCAGAACCTCCGATATGCGCTCCGCACGCTCACCAAGAGTCCCGGCTTCGCCCTCACCGCCATCTTGACGCTGGCGGTTGGCATCGGCGCCAGCACCGCGATTTTTACCACGGTAGATGAGGTGCTGCTCCACCCGCTCCCTTATCCGAACGCCTCGCAACTGGTGCAGATCACCAAGAATATGCCGAAGTTCGAGCTGTTCAAATCGGATGCATCGGCGCTGGATTTCATCGACTATCGGGACCAGAGCCATTCGTTCTCCCTCATGGCCGCGATGCAAAGCAACAGCGTGAACCTGACCGGCGGCGCCGAACCGGTGCGGGTCTTCGGGCTGCGCGTCTCCACCAGTCTGTTCCCGATGCTGGGCGTGCAGCCGGTTACGGGCCGCCTCTTCCGCCCCGAAGAGGAGCAACTGGGCAAAGACCGCGTCGCCATCCTGGGCGATGGATTATGGAAGAGCCGATTTGGGGCTGACCCGCACATCGCCGGCAAACAGATCGAAATCGACGCGCAGAAATTCACCGCGATCGGGGTGGTCGAGCCGGTGTTGCAATTCATGGAGCAGGCGCAGCTTTACGTGCCGCTGGCATTTACTCCGGCCCAAGTGGACCCGAATGCGCGCGGCCATCAGAACCTCGACGTGGTGGCGCGGTTGCGGGCCGGGGTGACCTCGACCAGGCGCGCGCGGAGATGAAGCTGGTGGCCGCGCGCATGACGCGCAACCTGCCGCATTGGTATCCTCCCGATTGGAACATCGAACTGGATCCGCTAACGGATTCGGTTGCGGGCGAGCTGCGCACGCCGCTGCTGGTGCTGTTGGGCGCAGTATGCATGGTGTTGCTGATCGGCTGCGTGAACGTGGCCAACCTGCTGCTGGCGCGCGCCACCGCCCGGCAAAAGGAGATTGGCCTGCGCATCGCGCTGGGCGCAGGCCGCGCCCGGATCGTGCGGCAACTGCTGACCGAGAGCCTGCTGCTGGCCGCGATTTCCGGAGCGGCCGGGCTGGCCATAGGCGTCTGGGTGCTCGAATTGTTCGTTCGATTCGGCTCACCCCAACTACTGCGCTGGCAGACGGTGCGGATCAACGGCTTGGCGGTGCTATTTGCGGTGGCCATGGCGGTTTTGACCAGCCTGATTTTTGGGTTGGCGCCGGCGCTCAGCGCGTCGCAGCTCCGACCGGCGCGCGGCAGCCGGTCGAGCGGCCGGATACGCAGCCTGCTGGTGACCGGAGAGGTGGCGCTGGCGG
>DATNMW010000383.1:0-18973 GCA_035602155.1 Bryobacteraceae bacterium
CGAAGGGCCGAAGGCCGCCGTCACCGATTATCTGGTGCGCCTCTTCCGGGTTTGGGAAACGGTCGACGCAAAATACGACACCGACCTTCCGCCGGATTTGCGGCGAGTGCTGGAAGCGTACGCCGACGGCGTGAACTACTACGCGGCTTTGCACACGAGCCACGTGATGCGCGGCCTGCTGCCAGTCACGGGCAAGGATGTAGTGGCCGGCTTTGTCTTCAAGCTGCCTTTCTTCTACGGCCTCGACCATGAGTTGATGAAGTTGACCCGTCCGGAAGGCGGCGCCATTTCCAATAGCGGCAAGAATGCTTTCCTGTGGACTGGCAAGCCGCTGCCGGTCGGATCGAACGCCGTCGCCGTGGCGCCGTCGCGTTCGGCGGATGGAGCCACGCGGCTGCTGGTGAATTCGCATCAGCCGTATACCGGCCCGGTCTCCTGGTATGAAGCGGTGCTCGACAGCGGGGAGGGCTGGCACGTGGCGGGCGGCTTCTTCCCCGGGTCGCCCTTCATGCTGCATGGCCACAACCAGCACCTTGGCTGGGCGAACACGGTGAATGGACCCGATCTGGTGGATGTCTACAAGTTGGTGCTCAATCCCGCGAACCCCAACCAGTACAGGCTGGATGGAAAGTGGCGCGACTTTCAGAAGAGCGACGCCAGGATCCGGGTGAAGATCTGGGGGCCGCTGGTGTGGACCGCGCATCGCGAAGTGCTCTACGCGGAGCAGGGGCCGGTGATGAAGACGGCACGGGGAGCGTTCGCCATTCGATATGCCGGCATGGGCGACGTGCGTGCGCCGTTGCAGTATTTCCGCCTGAACAAGGCCGCCAATCTCGAGGAGTGGCGAGCGGCGATGCGGCTGCAGGCGATCCCCAGTCTTAACTATGTGTATGCCGATGAGAAGGGTAACATCGGCTATATCTATAACGGCCTCTTCCCGATGCGGAAGGATGGTCCTGACTGGCGGGGCGTGCTGCCGGGCGACCGGTCGGATTTGATCTGGCGGACCTATCTGCCGTTCGACAAAGAGCCGCAACTGTGGAATCCGCCGTCGGGCTTCGTTTTCAATTCGAATAATACGCCGTTCCATGCTACCGCACCGGCGGGCGATCTGAAGCCGGAAGATTTTGCGCCGACTCTGGGGATTCAGACCGACATGACGAGCCGCGCCTGGCGGGCGATGGAAACCTACGGCGCGGATCCACGGATCACGGGTGAGGCATTCCGCGCTTACAAATACGATCTGGCATACAGCGTTCGTTCGGATGAGGCGCAGGCTCTTGGCGAAGTCCTGGCGATCGATGCAGGGCACGATGCGGCGCTTCGGCAGGCGCATGATATTCTGCAGCGCTGGGATCGGCGCACCGATGTGGCGAACCGTGGCGCAGCGCTGGCGATTTTGACCATAGAACCGATGATCCGTGCGCGGTTGGAAGGCAAGCCTCCACTGCGGCCTGGCGATGCTCTGCGGGAAGCGATGCTGACGCTGAAGATGCACTTCGGGCGGCTGGATCCGGAGTGGGGACAGGTGAACCGGTTACGCCGCGGCACCTTGAATCTGGCGATCGATGGCGGCCCGGATATCTTCCGCGGGGTTTATGGAGAGCGGCAACCGGACGGCACGCTGACGGCGATGGCCGGCGACACGTTCGTGATGTTTGTGACTTGGGACAAGGCGGGGAAGCTGACGTCGGAGAGCATCCACCAGTTCGGCTCGGCGACGCTGGATCGGAGTTCACCGCATTATGCGGACCAGGCTCCGCTGTTCGTGAGCATGAAGACGAAGCCTGTTCTGTTCACGCAGGCGCAGCTCGCAGGGCATGTGGAGGCGGACTACCGGCCGGGGGATCGGGAGAAGGCTGCATCCGGCGCGGCGAGCCGCTAAGCGGGCTATTTGCATGGGGGCTTTTTTGCGGTATGCTGGAAACCGGGGCCAGGTGGCGCCTGACCCCGGCTTTCGCGCTGGTTTACCGGCGTTTAAGCCAGATCAACAGCGTCTTGAACCGGCCCACTAAAGGCAGCCGGAAAACAAGCAGCAGAAGAAACATAAAGCGTTTCCTCCTTTCTAGCTCCAGTGGAGGGCCGGGCCGTCAACCCGGCTCTCCCGCTTGAAGCCTCCGTAGTTTCACGCGACAGCCTGCCCACTCCACCTTCCGCCAGAACCCGAAAGCCAACTCTAACAGCAAGGTCCGCGCCGGCGATATTCCCCATCGGAGATATTTCCCGCCCGGACCAAACGCCTTGACCTTCTACACGTTATAGTCTAATGTGTAGAAGAAGGAGGTATGCCAATGGCGGCGAAATCCGATCTCCCGCAAGGCACCCTGGACCTGTTGATCTTGAAGGTTGTCGCGCTCGGCCCGGTGCACGGGTACGCCATCGCGCAACGTCTGCAGCAGGTATCGCGCGACGTGGTCCAGGTTCCCCAGGGATCGCTTTATCCGGCCTTGCACCGGCTCGAATTCCGCGGTCTGTTGGCGGCGGACTGGAAGGAAACTGAAACCGGCCGGGAAGCCAAGTTCTATCGCCTGACGCGCAAGGGGAAGGCGCAACTCGAATCGGAAGCGGCGAGTTGGCAGCGCCTGACGGAAGCTGTCGGCCTGATCCTCAAACTGTCTGAAGGAGGCGCGCAATGACTTGGTGGCATCGCCTATCGCGCCGAGACCAAATGGAAGAGCAACTTGAAAAGGAAATGCGCTTCCATCTGGACCAGCAGACCGCCGACCTGGTCGCCCGGGGCCAAGATCCCAAGGAAGCGCGGCGGCAGGCGCGGCTTGCGCTCGGCCCGGAGCAGGTTAAAGAGGACTGCCGGGATGCGCGCGGCACACGCTGGATCGAGGATTTGTGGCAGGACTTCCGCTATGCCGTCCGTACTCTCCGCCAACGGGCCGGATTTACGGCTGTCGGCGCGCTCACGCTGGCGCTGGGCATCGGCGCCAGCACGGCCATATTCAGCGTGGTGAATCCCATCCTGTTCGAGACGCTGCCGTATCCGCATGCCGGCCGGATTGCGATGATTTGGGATAGCTTCCAGGGCGTGCGCTGCGACGTAACGTTTCACACCTATCGCGAACTGGCCGCACGCAGCCGCGATTTCGATGCCCTGGCCGTGATGGAGGCCTGGCAGCCGACACTGATCGGCCGGTTCGGCGGGACGGGTGCGGCCCCACCGGAGCGATTCGATGGGCAGAGCGTGAGCTCCGGCTACTTCCGCGCGCTGGGAGTGGCGTCGGCGCTGGGCAGGGACTTTCAGCCGGACGACGACCGGTTCCGCGGCCCCCATGTGGCGATCCTCAGCGACGCATTGTGGCGGCGGCGCTTCGGAGGCGACAGCGCGGTGGTAGGGCGTCAGATTACGCTCGACGGCGACCTGTATACGGTCATCGGCGTGATGCCGAGGGGGTTCGAGAACGTCCTGTCGCCCGCGGCGCAGATCTGGGCACCCATGCAGTACGACGCCAGGAGCGCCGGCAACTACGAAAGCCAGGAGTGGGGCCACCACTTGCACATGGTGGGGCGGCTGCGGCCCGGCGTTGGGGCGGACCAAGCCCGGCGCGAGCTGAACGCCATCGCTTGCGCCAAGGTGGCGGACTTTCCGCGGCCACCGTTTGCCTCCCTCGAGCATGGGCTGATCGTGGACTCGCTGCAAGACCAAATCACGCGCGGGGTCAGGCCGGTATTGCTGGCAGTGCTGGGGGCGGTCATGCTGGTGCTGGCCATCGCGTGCGTCAACGTGACGAACCTGCTGCTGGCCCGCGGCGCACAGCGTCGCGGCGAATTTGCGATGCGCGCCGCACTCGGCGCAGCGCGATCGCGCCTGATCCGGCAAATGATCGCCGAGAGCCTGCTGCTGGCCGGGTTGGGTGGAATTCTCGGTATGGTGGTGGCGGAGTTCGGTGTAGAGGCGCTACTGGCGCTCAGGCCATCCGGCTTGCCCCGCGTCGGCGCTATCGCCGTCGATGGGGCCGTATTCGCGTTCGCATTTGGGATCACCACTTTAGTCGGGCTGCTGGTCGGGCTGATGCCGGCGCTGCTGGCGTCCCGCGGCGACTTGGCTTCGGGAATCCAGCAAGGTTCACGGCGTACCGCCGGCGGCCGCCAATGGACGCGCCGTACGCTAGTCGTCGTGGAAGTGGTCTTCGCCAGCGTGCTGCTGGTGAGCGCGGGGTTGCTGGTCCGCAGCATCCAGCGGCTGTTCGCGGCCGCTCCGGGATTCGATAGCGCGCACCTGCTCACCATGCAGGTACAGGTGTCCGGTCACGGCTACGACGACGACAGCGCCAAGATCCGGTACTTCATACAAGCTCTCGAGGCGGTGCGCCACGTTCCGGGCGTCGCCGCGGCAGCCTTCACCAGCCTGCTGCCGTTGAGCGGCGATCAATATGGCATGTATGGTACGCAGTTCGAAGATGGGAACGGTTACGACGCGTTTCGATATGCGACGACGCCGGGCTACTGCCAGACCATGGGAATCGCGCTGCGCCGCGGCCGCCTGCTCGACGGGCACGACACATCCGCCGCGCCGCGCGCTGTGCTGATCAGCGAATCGTTGGCCAAGCGACAGTTTCCCGGCCAGGATCCCACGCGCGGCCGGATGCAGCCCGCATGGCGCCACGCGATCGTCGACCTTCGCTATGATGGTTTCGGTTCTGGTGAGCCGCCATGATGAAATCTCTGCTGCGAGACGTACACCACGGTCTGCGGATGATGCGCAAGAACCCTGGATTTGCCGCCCTAGCGGTCATGACCCTTGCCTTGGGAATCGGCGCAACCACCGCTGTATTCAGCCTGGTGAATGCGGTGCTGCTGCGCGCGCTGCCTTATCGCGATCCGGACCGCCTGGTCTTCCTGTTTGAACCCAATCCCCATTTTCCGGATGTGCCGCTGGAAGCGTGGGGACCATTCAATGCGGAATTCTACGACTGGAAAAAACAAAGCCATTCGTTTATGAACCTTGCCCTATTCACCAACGATCACTTGAATCTGTCGGTGAACGGGATGGCTGTCCGGGTGGACGGCTCGCGCGTCACGGGCGAGTTCTTCCAAACGCTTGGGATCGCGCCGGAACTGGGCCGCGCAGTGGCGCCCAACGACGACCAATCGGGGAAGGGGCAAGTCGCCGTAATCAGCCACAGGCTGTGGCAATCCAGGTTTGGCGGCGATCGCGGAGTGTTGGGGAAGGAACTGTTACTTAATGCGCGGCCCTACCGCATCATCGGCGTGATGCCCGCCGGCTTCGCCTTTCCGCATGGCACCGAGAGCTTGGAAACAGTGAGCACGGCGACCGATGTTTGGGTCCCCTGGGCGATGACGCCGCGAGAGAGCGCCGCGCGCGACGATAACAGCGGCAACGCGATTGGGCGCTTGCGCCCGGGCGTCCCGCTGGCGCAGGTGCAGGCGGAGATGAGCGCCATCGTTGCCCGGCTCGACCCGCTGCACGCGCCGGCATTTCAAGGATCTTATGCCGTGGTGCGGCCCTTTGACGTCTCCATCACGGGAGAGTCGCGCCGCGCGTTGCTGATCTTTATGGCGGCGGTGTTTCTGGTGCTGCTGATCGCCTGCAGCAACGTCGCCAGCCTGGTGTTGGCGCGCGCCACGGGCAGGTCGCTCGAAATCGGCGTACGCACCGCGCTGGGCGCTTCCCGGTTGCGCCTGGTCCGCCAACTGCTGGCTGAATCCTTGTGCCTGGCCGGCGCCGGTGGGGTGCTGGGCTTGCTGGCTGCGGACATCGCCATCGGGATGCTGACGCAATTGAACCCAGGCCATATCCCGCGCATTGACGAGTCTTCGATCGATTGGCGCGTCTTGCTGTTTGCTCTCGGCGCGTCTTTGGCGACGGCACTCTTGTGCGGGTTATTTCCGGCTCTGTCCGCGTCGCGGTGCAATTTGAACGAGGTGCTGAAGAATTCCGGCAGCCGTACCGTGAAAGGAGGCGCGGGCCGACTGCAGCACGGCTTAACGGTCGCGCAAGTGGCGCTGACTTTCGTCTTGCTTGCCGGATCGGGCCTGCTGATTCGCAGTTTGCTGAAATTGCAATCCGTCGACAAAGGGTTTATCCCGTCGTCGACGGTAACCATGAATATCCGCCTCGACGCGAGATACAACGGGCCGCAGCGGCAGAACGAATTTTTTCGGAGCTTAATCGACAAGACCGGCAACTTACCGGGCGTGGAGGCAGCCGCGGCCGTCAATTATCTGCCACTCGGCGGTGGCCAGTCTATCACCATGCTGACGGTGGAGGGGCACCCATTCGATCAGAAGATAATCTTTGAAGATCGCTCGATCACACCCCGCTATTTTGCGGCCATGGGCATACCGTTGCTCGGCGGCAGAGCCTTCCACGAGGACGACGCGGGCGGCCGTCCGCCGGTAGCCATTGTGAGCCGCAGTTTCGCCAGGAGATATTTTCCGGATCAGGCTGCGGTGGGGAAGCGGTGCCGCTATGGTCCCGACAATCCCTGGTTGACGATCGTGGGGGTTGTCGGCGACGTGCGGCAGGCCGGCCTCGAAACCGCGCCGCCCATGCAAATCTACACCCCATTGTGGCAAACCGGCGCCAACTCCGTTTCGGTCGTGGCGCGAACCAGCCTGGCGCCGGACCGTCTGGCATCGGAGATGCGCGCCATGGTGCGAAGCCTCGACGCGGCGGTGGCGGTGGCCGATGTGCGCACCATGAGCCAGTTGGTTTCCGCGGACACCGGGGATCGCCGTTTTCAAACGCTTCTGCTGACGGCTTTTGGCGGCATGGCGCTCTTCCTGTCGCTGGTGGGGTTGTATGCATTGATGGCCTATGCGGTACAGCAGCGAACCCCCGAGATCGGGATTCGGATGGCGTTGGGAGCGCAACGCGGCAGTGTAATGCTGCTGGTCTTGAGGCAAGGCTCGATGCTTGCGCTGAAGGGAATTGCGCTAGGGTTTGCCTGCGCGTGGGCGTTGACGAGATCCATGGCCAGCCTGCTTTTCGAGGTGAAGCCAACCGACGCGCTAAGTTTCTTCGCGGCGGCCGTCCTGTTCTGCGCGGTGGCGTTGGCTGCGTGTTATGTACCGGCGCGGCGCGCCACGCGCGTGGATCCCATGGTCGCGTTGCGCTATGAGTGAGGAAACCGCATGACCTCCCGTTGCTCCGGTGTGAGCGACTGCCACGCCGCCAGTGGAATCGAATTTACGTCGCGGCTGCAGTCGGCATACCAGCGGCGCACGTAACGAATGGTGACTAGAGGGCGCGGTGTATCGGTCACATTGGGCGTACCGCGATGCAGAGCCCAGGGATGGCGGATCAGCGCATCGCCTATGTTGAGCGTCACCGGCTGCAACTTAATCTCCCCATTCGCAACCGAGCGTAGAGCTTCGCTGCGCGGCATTCGGTGAGTGCCGGGGGCGATCTCGATGGGACCGTGCACCGGCGAAATATCGATCAGACCGAAGCTGACCAGCGACATGTAAGCGGGCAGTGCCAAATCGGGAGCTTCCGCAAACAACGGGCGCCGATAATCGGCATGCGGTTGTTGATGCTCTGAGCCTGCGAGCGGCACATCGCAACCCCATTGATCGGCTACCACGCGCTCATCCATGACGCCACGCACAATAGCAAGAATCCCGGCATCGAAGAAGAAATCCGGGGCAAAGCATGGCGGATCGAAAGGCATCGGCAGAAAGTGCCGATGCTCGCCGCGATTGGGCTGGCCGCGGTTCTTCTGCAGATAGTCCAGCAGCACCGGCCAAAAGGCTTCCCGGCATTTCTCAATCACACGCTGGGCGAAATGCGCCTTGAGAACGCAAAAGCCGCGGTCTTGGAGCTCCGCAATTTCGTCCCGGGCGGGCATCGAATCCTCGTACACTGTATCAGGTCTTGACACGCGCTCCGATTAGTATCACAATGTGATAATAATCATGCTGGGCGAGTTTGAATATCTGCTGTTCACCGCGGCCGCGCGCTTGGGCGACGACGCTTACGGCGCCGCCATGCGGCAGGAGATTGAGGGCGCCACCCGGCGTCGATGCTCCATTGGAGCGCTATACACGACATTGGATCGTCTGGAGGCGAAGGGCTTCGTCAAGACCTGGATGGGCGATCCAAGCCCGCAACGCGGCGGCCGGCCGAAACGCATGGTCCGCGTGACGGCCAAAGGTATTCAGGCCGCAACTGAATTCTACGACGCAGTGACGCGTGCCAGCCATGGGATGGCATGGGAGGCGCATCGAGCCGGGGTGCGGCCATGAATCGAGTCGGCTGGTGGCTGGTGGACATCCTGTCCCGAACCCTGGAGCCAGACGAGCGCGACGCCGTGCGCGGGGATTTCGCGGAGTCGGGCGAGAGTGCCGGGCGGGCGCTGCGCGATGTGATCGGCTTGGTTGTCCGGCGGCAGGCGGCTTTGTGGAAGGACTGGCGGCCGTGGGTAGCTCCTGTTGGGCTGATTGCGCCCGTACTTTGCGGTGGAAGCGGGATCGCCTGGATTGGCTGGCAGTTCCGCACGATCCGGATCTACGGAGTTCGTTACGAGGTTGGTCTGACCCTTACCGACGACGTCGTCAGGCTCGCTTGCTTCTCTATTCTGGCGATTGCCTGGGCGTGGAGCGGCGGTTTCGTGTTTGGTTCTTTGTCGCGGCGAACTCTTAGGGCTCATCCGGCGCTGCTCATCCCCCTGGCGTGGTTCTGCTTCGCAGTGTTGCAGGCGCTGGCGTCAAGCCGGCTTGACGGGATGTTGTTGTGGCTTCTGCCCCCAGCCATTCTTTTTCTGATCCCGTTTCTTTGGGGAACGCGGCGGGGTGTCCGCCGTGGCGCGTTCTCGACCGGGACCGCCGTGTGGCTAGGGGCGGCGGCGGTGACTATGCTGACCTTTATCGTGCAGGTGGAGAGCAGCCGCGAAGGCCTCGCGTTTGCGGCCTGGAGCGGCGGCGGAGCCATGGATGGACGGCTCCCGTGGACGCCACGGCTACTGCCATTCGCGGCGATCATTTGGCAATTCGGACTTATGTCCGCAGCAATGCGAAGCAAGGAGAACAACATATGAGAACCCGTTTACCGCGGATGGTGCTTTTCTCTTTGGCCAGCATCGCCGCCGCTGCCGGCCAACCGGCCGTTCGCGCCGCTCTTCAACCCACCAAAGACCGCAAGCCCGCCCCCGCCTTCGCGCTCAAAGACAGTTCCGGCAAAACTGTCACGCTCAACGATTTCCGGGGCAAGGTGGTACTGCTTGATTTCTGGGCCACCTGGTGTCACGGATGCAAACAGGAAATTCCGTGGTTCTCGGAATTCGAAAAGGCGTATCACGCGCAGGGCCTGGCCGTCGTCGGCGTGTCGATGGACGAAGGTGGATGGAATGTGGTGAAGCCATTCCTGGCCGAAACCCATGTGCCCTACAGGATGTTGCTTGGGGACGATGCCACGGCGAAACGGTATGGAATCCGGAGCCTGCCAGATACGTTTCTCATCGACCGGGATGGCAGGCTGGCAGCGGCTTATAAGGAGGGACTGGTGGACAAAGGCGACGTGGAGGCCAATATCAAAGCGATCCTGTCGAAACACTGACTAAGAAGTCAGACGGCGCATTCTCCGCGGCCAAGCTGCAGCGAGTATGCAGTATCGTCGCCCCAATCCTGGTAGATCTCGGGGTACAACTCCGCGGGCTTGGCGAGGTCGTTGGTGAGGCCGCGGAAGGTTTCCACCTTGTGGCGCATCACATATTGGCGGAAAGTTTCGCTGGGCGCGCGGTTCGCCAGATAGTGATCCAGCACGCGCGAGACGGCCTCGGGCGCCAGGCGCGCCGGCACGCTCTGCACGGCCAGCCCGAAGCGCATGATGCCTTGCTCGTCGAATCCGCCGCCCAACAGCATCTGGTAATACGGAATCTCGCGGCCATCGATCTTGCGGGCGTTGCCGTAGAAGCCGAAATCGGCGGTCCAGTGGTGGCCGCAGGAGTTGGGGCAGCCGCTCACTTTGATGGATAGCTTGCGCGTTTGCGGGTCGTCATACTGGCGCACGACCTGTTGCAGGGCGGCGCCCAGGTTCATGGACTTGGTGAGCGCCAGATTGCAGGAGTAAGCTCCGGGGCAGGTAACGACGTCGCTAATTTCGCGCGCACCCTCTGCGCCGAGCCCCAGCGCGCGCAGGGCCGCATGCAGCCCGCGCAGCCTGCCCAGCGGAACGAATCCCAGCAGGATGTTCTGGTCGATGCCGAGGCGCAGAAGGCCGTCGGCGGCATCCTCGGCAATGCGGGCGAGGCCATGCATTTGGGTGCTGGACAGGTTGCCCTGATCCACACGCACCACAACCGTGGCGTAGCCGGGCTGCTTCTGCTCGACGATGTTGGTTTCGAGCCAGCGGTCGTATTGCGGATCGCCCGTACCGTTGGTCCGAATGACCGGCAGCAGCGCGCCTTGGCCCAGCGGCGGCGGGTGCGACGTATATCCGCCGAAGCCCTCCGGCACCAGTTCGGGCCACGCGATGCCCCCATTTTCCAGAATATCGGTGTACTCGCGCTCGATCTGCTCGCGCAGCCAGTCGATGCCGCGCTCGCGCAGCACGAACTTCAAGCGCGCCTTATTGCGGTTCTGGCGGTTGCCGTACTTGTTGAACACGCGCACGACGGCTTCGCAACGGTTCATCAGGCGATCTTCGGGCAGGAACTCATCGAGCAGTTGGGCTTCGGTGGGCAGCGGTCCGAGCCCCCCGCCGATCAGCACGCGGAATCCGCGCCGGCCGTCGCGCAGGACCGCGCGCAGGCCGATGTCGTTGATGGCGCCCGCGATGCAATCGTTGTCGCGGCAGCCATCGAAGGCGATCTTGAACTTGCGCGGCAGATTGCCGGTCAGATCCTTGCGCAGAAACGCGTAGGCGATGCGCTGGGCGTAGGGCCGTACGTCGAAGACTTCGTCCCGGCTCAGGCCGGCCAACGCGCAGGTGGTGACGTTGCGCACGGTGTTGTAGCAGGCTTCGCGATTGGTGAGGCCGACATCGGCCAACATGTGCATGACACCGGGGACTTGAGACAGCGGTACGAAGTGATACTGCATGTTCTGACGCGTGGTGATGTGGCCCTTACCGCCGGCGAATTTCTCGCTGATGCGCGCCAATTGCTCCATCTGAGCGGCGGTCATCAGGCCGCCGGGAACTTTGCAGCGCACCATCTGGACGCCGGGTTGGCGTTGGCCGTAGATGCCGTGCTTGAGGCGGAACGGGCGGAATTCGTCTTCCGGAATTTCGCCGGCCACGAAGGCGTCAGCCTTCAAGCGGAAGGTTTCGATTTCGTCGCGGACCAAGCGGTCGTGCTGTAGTTCAAAGTCCTCGCGGACGCTGAGTGTTTCTTCGATCAGGGTAGCCATAAACAAATTCCCCTATTGCCTATAGAGATTAACATGAATACGCAAAGGATGCAAGGGGGCTTAGGCTCTGACGGGGGAGCTTGACGGGGAATCAGGATTGGTATATACTGATGTATAGACCAAGGAGGATTGAGACGATGACCCAAACGCGGGTAGCAAAATTGTTCAAGAATGGCGCCAGCCAAGCCGTGCGTTTGCCTGCCGAGTTTCGCTTCGATGGCGTTGAAGTTTTTGTCACTCGAGACGATATTACGGGCGACCTGGTGTTGTCGGACCGGCCCGGCGCCAAGGTTTGGCGGGATTTCTTTGAGATGATGCGCGCCATCGAAGTGCCGGATGAGTTCATGTCGGACCGTCCCATGAACGCCCCGCCGCGGGAGCGCGACCTATTCTTCACTACAGAGGTCTGACAAATGCTGTACATGCTGGACACGGACACGGCCAGCTATATCATCAAGGCCTGCGGGCCGCAATTGCAAGAGAAGCTGTCGTCCATCGAGCCGTCCATGCTGAGCATATCGGTGATGACACGGGCCGAATTGCTCTACGGCCTGAAACGTCTTCCGCCGGGGCACCGGCTGCACGCCGGCGTGCGCCAGTTCCTGAAGATTGTGCGGGCCCTGCCCTGGGATGCGGAGGCTTCGGATTTTTATGCGGAAATCCGGCATCAGCTTGCGACCACCGGTCAGCTTATTGGCGAAATGGATATGATGATCGCAGCGCATTCCTTGGCTACGGCGGCGGTCCTGGTGACGAATAATATTCGGCATTATGAGCGGATACTGGCACCGCTTATTCTGGAGAACTGGTGGGACCAGAGGGCATCTTAGGCCGCTGACCAATACCTCGATACGAGCCCCACTGTATTTCTCCTCATTCAGGCTTCGCAACTAAGTAGAGGTACTGATTCAGACTGAAGAAATACTCACCGCGCTCACCGGTCTGCCGCAAGTCTTCGACCCAGGCTCCAGCCTCTTCTTCGGTGACCCCGCGCCGGCCAGGCACGAACGAGCCGACTATGTGTACCATCTGGTAGCTGAAGGCATCCGCGTTGTAAGTGGTATTGAACTGCGGGATCACGCGTTGATCCATCAACATGAAGCCCGCCTGCCTCAGTTTTGGGGCGAGTGTGCGCGGCAGAGCGGTGTGTACGCAATGCTCCGCGAAAGCGCCCAGCACTCGGTTCATCCGCGCGCGGTCCGAAGCGTGCCAGGCGATCGCGTCCCAATCGGTAGACACGGCAACTGCGCGTCCCCCCGGCCGAAGGACGCGGTACATCTCGGAAAGCGCAGTCTCTACGTCCGCGATAAATTCGTTCACTTGTACCGATATGGCGGCATCGAAGGTAGCGTCGCCGACGGGCAGATCCGTCGCGCTGCCGTGCTGAAACACCACCCACGGCTTGCCCGCGCAGCGATTCTGCGCCATATTAAGCATCGGCTCGCTCATATCGATGCAATGGACTTGTCCGTTGGGACCGACGGCCTCAGCCATCTCGTCCGCCAAGAATCCGGGACCGGCGCCAATATCCAAAACGCGCTCGCCGGATTGGATCTGCAGTGCATCGCGGACTGCGGTTCGCCTTCTGGCTGCGTCCTTCGTTTGATACACAGCTTCCAAACTCCGATTCAGGCGTTCGTCGAATTGTAGGCCTGTGCTCATGAATCTCTACTTTTCCTTGCTGAGCCGCCGGAAGTACTCGGCCACGGCGTCGGCGTAGCCTTGCGGAACAGGCTCAGCAGAACCGCTGCGCACGGCGCCGCCCTGGTCGTCGAGTTGACGGCGCAACTGGAGTTCGATCTGCTCGACTCCTGTGAGCATCTGGGACTCGATGCGGTTCATCAATTCGGGATTGCCGGGCGATAGGCGCGGATCGAGCCGGTACAGATTTTGGATGGTGTCGCGCAGGTCTTTGCCGATTTGCGGATTGTTCTCCAACTCCCGCAGGGTGTGGCGATAGTTCTGGAGGAAGTCGCCGCTGTCGCCGAAGGTTGGTCCCAGGCTCGGCAGCAAGCCGTATTGGGGGCCGTTAGAGCGTGGGCCGATCTGGCCGGACTGGCCTTCGCCCGCTTGTGCGGACTGCGATTGGCCTTGCTGCTGGCCAGGTTCTTGGCCCGGTTGTTCGCCGGACTGGCCTTGCGCCTGACCTCTCTGGGTACCTTTCTGCTGGCCCGGCTGCTGGCCTTGCCGTTGGCCGCGCATCCCGCGTTCCATTTCCTTGCGAAGGCTCTCGGCCTGCGCCAGCGCCTGTTCGAGACCCTGGCGATCCTTATCGCCGGCTCCCTGCTGGCCTTCACCGAGCGACTTCTGCATCTCGCGCAACTGGTCGCGCAGGTTGTTCAACGCCTGCGTCGTGGTAGCGTCGCGCATGGTGGCTTGCGGGCCGCGATCGGTACGCAGCCAGTCGGCGCTTAATCGCAGGCGATTGTTGATCTCGTTTTGCTGAACCTGCCCCAGCGCATCGCGCAGCTTGCTGGATAATTGCCGGTTGGTGGCCCTCATATCGCGCGCGGCAGTTCCCATGCCGGCCTCCAGCCGCTGGTAGTCGTTGGCCAACTGCTCTTTTTCGCGCGCTAATTCTTCGGTCTGCTGCGGTGTGACTCCCTGTCCCTGTTGCTGGCCGGGCATGCCAAAAGCCCGGCGCATCTTGGCGTTGGATTCCTGCTCGCGGTTGGCCAGATCTTCGGCCTGACGCGCCAGATCGTCCACGCTGCCAGCGGCTTGTTGCTGGCGCAGACCCGAGAGCAGGTCGCGCGCCTCCTTCAAGCGCTCGGCCGCGCGCCGCGAATCGGCCTCACTCTGGGTGGAAGTGGACTGCCGCATATCCTGCTGGGCCTGGCGCAGTTGCTCGATGGCGCGCTGCAATTGCTGGGACGACATCTGGCCACCCTGGCTGGATTGCCGGGCGCTCTGGCTGGATGACGGGCCGGATTGCTGCTGGCCCGACTGCGGCTGCCCGGACTGCGGCTGCCTCTGCTGGTTGCGCGAAAGCTGCTCCATTTTGCGCTGCAGTTCTTCGGCCTCGCGGCGCAACATCTCCTGCTGCCAGCGCTGCTGGGAAACCTGCTGGTTGCGGCGCTGCTGTTCGGCCAATTCCTGCTGGCGGCGCGCGAGCTGTTCGAGCTTCTGCAGAGCTTCGTCGATGGCGCGCTGCCGTTGATCCTTGGAAGCGGACGACTGGCCGCTCTCGTACTGGTTCTTTTCAGTGTCCAGCTCGAGATCGAACAGGCTTTGGAGATCACGATCCGCGCCGCTTCCGCCGCCCCCGCCGCCAGCACCGCGATTGCCGAAGGCTACCTTGATATCGCGCATCACGGCCTCGGCGCGCAGCAAATGCTGCAACGCTTTTTCCTCAGGCGCCAACGCGTTCTGCCATTGCGAGCCGCGCAGCTTGTCCGAAGCCGGCCCCATGGCCTTCACGGCCTCGTCCATATCGGCGGTGAAGGTCTTAAACTCTTCGCTGGAACCGCCCAACTGGCGCGCCTTCATGCGATCGGACAGGGAGTGCGCCTGGTCCCGCAGCTTCGACTGCACTCCGGAGAGGAAGCCGGCGTTCTCGGCCGCCGCGGCCTTGTCGCCGGACGTATCCTTGATCTGGTTCCACGTCGCGGCGATGATCTCCTTCTGGCGTTCGGAGATCTTGTTGTCGTCCTGGTCGCCCGCGGCGCCGCCCATCCCGCCTTCCTGCGACTGCGAATAGCGGCGCTCGAAAGGCTCCGCTTGCACGAACAACATATCGGTGCGGGCTATCGAATGCGCGTCGCGCGAGGTGGCGTATAGGCTGACCAGATCGCCCGGCGAGAGCCTGAAATCCTCCAGCGCGATGGTGGTGGAACCGGACGCGGTCTTCGACCCTTTGCCTTTCAACAGCGAGACGGTTTTCTCGGCATCGCCGTTGACGGAGTAGTGCAGGCTCAACTCGTTGAGGCCGAAATCGTCCTGGCCCTCCACGGTGACGGTCACTTCTTCGATGGGATTCACGCGCGCATCGCGCTGCGGGCGGGTGATGCGCACGGTGGGTGGCTCGTCCTTCTCGGCTTCGATGAAATAATCCGGGCTCAGGCGCACGTCTTCGCCTTGGTCGATGGCGGCGATATGATACATGCCGTCTTTGCGGATAGGTACGGTGGCGATGCGCAGGCCATTTTCGCCGGAGCGCAGCGGCACCTTGGTGCCATCGTCAAAAAGCAGCGCGCCGTTGACCAGGGGCCGATCCGTCTCGACGGCCACGTCGGCGTCGGTGCCTTCGACGGCGCGGAGATCGCCGCCGGGATCCTCGATTTTGTCTTTCATCCCGGTCCAGCCTGGGAAGTGGTATGTGACTTTGAGTTTCTTGATGCCGGGCAGGTCGACCACTTTCAGGTGATACTGTTGGGAGCGGACGCCACC
The DNA here is from genome assembly GCA_035602155.1 of Bryobacteraceae bacterium. Taxonomy (GTDB): domain Bacteria; phylum Acidobacteriota; class Terriglobia; order Bryobacterales; family Bryobacteraceae; genus Bog-159. Next base: position 15,712 of record DATNMW010000383.1, read on the forward strand.
GGCCTCCACGTAGTAATCGAGCGACTCGGGCACGCCCGCGATCAGGAACTCATAGCCCGTCCCGCGGAGTTGCGGACGCATGTCGGCCTGTTCCCATTTCGACGAACTGGCGTACTTGGCGAACATGCGCACGCGCTGCGCCTGAAAGCCTTTCAATTGCGCGCCGATCAGTTGATCCGCGAGGCGGCGTACCGTGCGATTGCCAGGCGCGACCGAGATGTCATAATACGGCGCGAGATCGCCTTTGGGCAGTCCGCCCCAGAGCAACGATGTGCCGTAACCTAGGAATCCGGGGCCGGAGGTGCCCAGCCAGATGAGCACTGCGAGGGATCCTGCGGCGCCGGCAAGGAAGCTGAGGATGCGATTGCGTCCGGCCACGTGCGCGGGTTCGGCCTGGTGGGTGACCTCCAGTGTATCGGCGGCCAGCAGCGGCAGAAACGGATCGTCGGGATTGGTGTGGGCGCGCTCGGTGAAGGTGAGCAGGCGCTCTTGGAACGCGGGGAATTTGCGCTCGGTTTCGCGCGCGGCGTTGCGCCGGTTCAGGCGGAGCAGGGGGACCACCAGTCCGATGCCCAACGCTAGGGCAAGCGCTACGAAGAGCAACACGCGGGCGCTCGCGACGCTCGGGTTGGAAAAGGCGAAGGCGTTGGCCAGCAGGACCGCCAGGACGGTGAAGATTAGCGCGGCCGCCGCGGTGATGGCCGCACCTTTGATGAACGCTAGAAGCCGTAGGCGGCGTTCTACGCGGCGGAGATAGTCGGTTAGTCCAGTTAGCGGATTCATTGAGCTCCTCCCATCATTGGGCGAATACGCATTACTTTTAAGTTACCATCCCCGTGAAGCGCCCGATCAGCGCGAGGCCAGGAGCAGGCCATGAATCGCAAGGGCGGCTTGCAAGTCCGCATCTTCCGGATCGATCGGCACCGCTCGTTGCGGAACGATCTTGAACGGCTCGAAAAGCGCCCAATTGCGTACATCGTGGCCGAACCTGGAGCGGTAATGGATGCCGTCGAAACCGCTGTTGAAGATCACGCGGGAGACGCGCTGGGTAAGGGGCCGCGAGGTGGGCTGCTGGAGAGTGCCGGCGTCGAGTAAGTGCGAACCAATTTCGGAAACGCCGTCGTTGTGGATCCCGATACGCGGGCAGATCCGGGCGGCTTGGGGAAACGACGGGCATGTCGGTCACCTCCACTCCGCCCTTGTAGCAGTTTGACGTCAAAATTGCAATATAATCACGCCTAATTCGCCAATGGCGACCCCAGCCCAGCTATAGCGTGGTAGAATTTTTGGCGTTGGATGTTTCAGAGTCGGCTCGCTTAGGAGAGTTAAGGGTGAGCGCCGGAATGATCGAACGCGAGCGAACCTTTTTCAGGCCCGGCAGCTTCCCATGCCCCATTTATTGCCGGACCCGCGATGAGTCCGACAAGTACAACACCCGTGGCCGCGAGTTCATAGAGGATCTGTGGCGCGAGTGCTCGGCATTCCTCGACCTGGAGACCTTGCAACGGGCCACCCAGTGTCTGCCCACGGTGTTTTGGGAACTTTACCTTGCTCACACACTGAGCAACTGTGGCATTTCCCTTCAGCGGCAGGCGCGCACGAAAAAGAATCAGAAAGGCCCGGACCTCTTTGCGGCGAACCCGGATGTTTGGATCGAAGCCGTCATGCCGGGAGTTGGAACGGGCCGAGACGCAATGAAGTATCCGCCGACGGATGGGCCTTATGACGTTCCTGTGGAGTCCTTCATCCTCCGGCTGAGGAGCGCGTTTGAGGCAAAGGCCCGCGCAATGGCGGGGTATATGAAGGCGGGGCCGATTCAGCCGGGACAAGCCACGGTAATCGCTATCTCCGGCGCACTGCTTCCTACCGCTATCGGCGAGGGGCCCGTACCGCGAATTCTAAAAGCACTCCTTGGTGTGGGAAACCCGGTGTTTGAAATCGCCCTGCCTGCTGGTGGGACCGTCGGTCGTTCCGTCGAGCACCGCGACGAAGTCAAGAAGAAGAGCGATACCGTAGTAAGAACCGATCCGTTTCTCGACCCAATTTATTCGCATGTCAGCGCCGTCGTGTACAGCGCCTCGGACTGGGTAAACCATCCAGAGAAGCCCGGCGTTGAGTTCACTGTTGTGCACAACGAAGGTGCCAACATCAAATTGCCTCATGGCTGGCTACAGGTCGGGGATGAATACTGGCGAGAAGGGAATGAGCTACATTCAGCGCTGTCCCCGAATTAAGGACCTGGACAGGCCGCTACAGCCAGCGCCGGGTTTTCCGTGCGCGCGGCTGGCAATTGCTTGGCGCGCCGTGGCTCTTAGTTGTTCATAGCATCGTCAATCTTCTTCTTCGTCTCGGGGCACTCTGCCGCCTCGCCACCTATATAGCAAAGGCTAAAATCCAAATCCGCAAGCAGTCCTCCTCCAAGAGCATCGATCAACAGTACGGCGGTGGTCCTGTCGAGCGGTGTGCCTGCACTGTGCCTAACGTTCCTCAGCATGTAGGTCGCCTTGATGAAACACACGCCGTATTTGGCACTGTAATGATTTACCAAACCCTTTACCACGGTGATCGGGACGCTGGGCGTCACCTTCCCGGATCTCGAAGCCGCCACAACGGCCTCGACCGCCTGAGCCGCAGACAATCCCGCCGCCAAATCAGTCAGGGACTTTTCATAATCGACCAGCAGTCCGTCCTTCCTGCCCCTTACTTTGTCCGCCTGCGCTGCGCATTCCTTGCTTCTTTGCCAAACGTCAGAGCCTTGAGGCCGAGCCGTACCTTTCTTCGTGACGGGGGCGGTTCCCTCCTGGGCAGCCGCCTGCCCGAACGCGAGTACCTTCGCGGTGAGGATCACAATCGAAGCAAATCCACATCTACGCGCTTGAAAAGTCACGACGCGTGCCCTCCTCCGTCCAACATATTAGCTCAAAACCTGTCAGCCGCGCGCATGTAGATTCTACCGTCTACGACAGTTGGTTAGGCTCGATTTCAGGGTCGAGTGCTTGAGCGAACTCGGGACCAAAACGACGCGCGCACCCGCAGGCCATCAACCAACAAGCGCCCGGCAGGGGTGGCGCGATCCACGTCCTGAAGCGCGGGCGCTACTCCGCGGCGTTCGCCATCATCGATCAGCTTCCGGGCGTGGCCGATCTGCTATAGGAACTGCTGTTCGGTCCCCTCTCCACCCTCAAATGGCGGTTGCCCAACGATTCGGCTGCCGCCAGCGCCAGAGCCGCTATCAACACCCACCACCAAGACTCCATTGTCT